>JAKPQQ010000256.1 GCA_029557215.1 Fibrobacterota bacterium
CCGAACACCGGTGGGAATCGGGCAACTGGTTCCTGCGCCGCGAGAAGCTGTTCCTGTACCCCGGCGATTCGCCCATGGGGTTCCGCCTGCCGCTCGACAGCCTTCCCTGGGCCGATCCCGACGCGATCCACCGCGACCACGAACCCGATCCGTTCGCCAGGCGCGATCCCCTTCCGCCGCGCAGGCGCATCCAGAATCCGTCCGATCGCCCCACCCGCGAAGCGGCCGCGGTCGACTCGCGTCCCGAACACCTCGTGCGTACCGCGCTGTGCCTGGAGCCGCGCGACGGGATGCTGCACCTGTTCCTTCCGCCGCTGGCCACCGCCGAGGCCTGGCTGGATCTGGTGGCCAGGATCGAAGACACGGCTCGCGAGACCGGAATCCCGGTGCGCATGGAAGGCTATCCCGCTCCCCGCGATCCTCGCCTGGCGTCCTTCGCCATCACGCCCGACCCCGGCGTGATCGAGGTGAACATCCATCCGTCGTCCACTTGGCAGGAATTGTCGGACAAGACCCGCATCCTGTACGACGAGGCCCGCGCGACCCGGCTGGGCACGGAAAAGTTCCTGATCGACGGACGGCTCGCGGGCACCGGAGGCGGCAACCACGTGACGCTGGGTGGACGCACTCCCGACGACAGCCCGTTCCTGCGCCGCCCCGACCTGCTCAGGAGCATGGTGGGCTACTGGCTGTCGCATCCGTCGCTTTCCTACGTCTTTTCCGGATTGTTCGTGGGGCCCACCAGCCAGGCGCCGCGCGTCGACGAGGCCCGCTCCGACGCCGTCCACGAACTGGAGCTGGCCTTCGACCAGATTCCGTCCAGCGGCGGTTGCCCTCCGTGGCTGGTGGACCGCGTCCTGCGCAACATCCTGGTGGATTCCACCGGCAACACGCACCGCACCGAGTTCTGCATCGACAAGCTGTTCAGTCCCGACAGTTCCACGGGACGCCTGGGCCTCGTGGAGCTGAGGGCGTTCGAGATGCCGCCCCACGAGCGCATGAGCCTGGTCCAGCAACTGCTGATCCGCTCGCTGGTGGCCAGATTCTGGGAATCCCCGTGGAACGCGCCGCTCCCGCGCTGGGGCAACATCCTGCGCGACAAGTGGGTGCTCCCGCACTTCCTGGAAGAGGACCTGGCCGACGTCTGCGCCGACCTCCGGGAAACGGGAATCGGGTTCGACAAGGAATGGCTGGTCCCCCACCTGGAGTTCCGGTTCCCCCGCCACGGCGGGTTCGCGCACCAGGGCACCGAAGTCGAAATCCGTCACGCGATCGAACCCTGGCACGTGCTGGGCGAAGAACCCGGCGCGGGCGGCGCGGCGCGCTACGTGGACAGCTCCGTGGAGCGGTTGCAGGTGAAGATGAAGAACGGCTCTCCCGGTCGCCACAGCGTCCTGTGCAACGGGGCGCGGATTCCGTTCGCGCCCACGGGCACCGAAGGCGAATCCGTGGCCGGGGTCCGCTACCGCGCCTGGAAGCCGCCCTCGTGCCTGCACCCGACCATCGGTGTGCATTCCCCGCTGGTGTTCGATCTGTACGACGAATGGTCGGGTCGCGCGCTCAAAGGGGTGACCTACCACGTGATGCATCCGGGCGGACGCGCCTACGAGGAGTTGCCGGTCAACGCCAATTCGGCCGAAGCCCGCCGGTTCGAACGGTTCCAGCCATGGGGCCACACGATCGGCCCCTTCGCGCCGCGAGTGGTGGAGCCGCGTCCCGAAGCGCCCCTGACGCTGGATCTGCGCTGGATGGACCGCCCATGAACCTCCATCGGGAAAGCGGACCTGTTCCGGAACCGGATGATGCACCTTTGTCGACCAGATGATGGATAACGCGTCTCGATCTCGCACCGTCGCCGATCTGATCCTGGCCACGCGTCCGTTGGTGGATTCGTGGGACGAAATCCGCGCCGACGACAACACGCTCCACCCGGCCTGGGAGCGCTACTTCCAAGCGTTGGGGGGCATGAGCATCGGCGAGCTTTCCCGGCGTTGGGACGAAGCCAAGCATGTCCTGCGGGACAACGGCGTCTCGTACAACGTCTACGCCGACCCCCGCGGCGCCGACCGCCCCTGGCAACTGGACGCGATCCCGCAGGCCATGGACGAAGACGAATGGCGGAACTTGTCGGAAGGCGTCGCGCAACGGGCCAGGCTCCTGGACGCCCTGCTGTCCGACATCTACGGCGCGCAGTCGTGCATTTCCGAAGGAATCCTGCCCGCCGCCCTGGTGTTCGCCAATCCCGGATACCTGCTGCCGCTCCAGGGGGTGGTGCCGCGCTGCGGGCAATGGCTGCACCACTACGCCTGCGAACTGGCCCGCGACCGGCAAGGGCGGTGGGTGGTGCTGTCGGACCGCACCCAGGCGCCCGTCGGGACAGGATATGTCCTGGAGAACCGCATCGTGCTGTCGCAAGCGTTCCCCGAAGCCTACCGTGCTTCGCGCGTGCGGCGCCTGGCGCCGTACTTCATGGACATGCGGCGCTCGCTGCAGGCGATCGGCGGTCGCGACAACCCGCACATCGTGCTGCTCACGCCCGGGCCGTTCAGCGAGACGTATTTCGAGCACGCCTACCTGGCCCGCTACCTGGGGTTCACGCTGGCGGAAAGCGGCGACCTCGCCGTGCGCGACGAGCGGGTGTTCCTCAAGACGTTGGGCGGATTGCAGCCGGTGGACGTGGTCATGCGCCGCCTGGACGACGATTTCTGCGATCCGCTGGAACTGCGGGCCGATTCCACCCTGGGAGTCCCGGGGCTGGTGCAGGCGGTGCGCGCAGGCAACGTCGCGGTGGCCAACGCCCTGGGGTCGGGCGTGGTGGAAGGCGCGGGACTGATGGCCTACCTGCCCGACCTGTGCAGGCGGTTGCTGGGCGAAGAACTCCTGCTGCCGTCGGTGGACACCTGGTGGTGCGGCGAGGAACAGGGGCTTTCGCGCGTCCTGGGAGGGATCGAATCGCTGGTGGTCAAGCCATCCTTCCCGTCGCTGCGTGCCGAACCGGTGTTCGGCGACCGCCTGGGCGAACAAGGCCGACAAATCATGTCGGAACGGATCGGACGCGATCCCGAGGCCTGGGCCGGCCAAGGGCTGGTGTCGATGTCCGGCACGGTCGATTGGTCGGGAAGCCATTTCCGTCCGCGCTCCATGTCCTTGCGCGTGTTCGCCAGCCGCTCGGGCGACGGCTACGACGTGCTGCCCGGAGGCCTGGTTCGCGTGTCCAACGAACCCGTGCGGGCGTCGCTGGCGATCCAGGTGGGCGGGGGCTCCAAGGATCTGTGGGTGATGGGCCGCGAGCCCGTCGCTTCGGTGACCCTGCTGCCTCCGGGAAAGAACCTCGACGTCTTCCGCCGGTCCGGGATCGAGCTGCCTTCGCGGGTCGCCGACAACCTGTTCTGGCTGGGACGCTACGCGGAACGCGCCGAAGGCGTCGCGAGGTTGTCGCGCGCCACGCTGGCCCGGCTGGCCGGCGAATCGTCGCCCGCCGACGGCGGCGAACTGGGCCTGCTCATGACCGCCATGCGCATGCTCGGCATCCTGGGGGCCGAACCGCCGACGGGAAGATTCGGGATCGAAGGCGCCGAACACGAGGTCGTGGCTTCCATCTTCCTGGCCGACAAAGGCATGGGCCTCCAACAAACGTTGTCGGCCCTGCACCAGGCGGGATTCCAGGTCCGCGACCGCATCTCCAACGACACCTGGCGCATCCTGCATCACCTGGGCCGCGACTTCGCTCCCGGACGCCGACAAAATTCGTCATCACTGGGCGACGTCGCCAACCTCCTGGACACGCTCCTCCTACACCTGTCCGCGTTGGCGGGAATGGCCAAGGAGAACACCACGCGGGGATTCGGATGGCGGTTCCTGGACCTCGGACGCCGCCTGGAGCGGTCGCAGTTCACGGTCGAAATGCTCTCGATCGTGCACGGGGCCTCCAAGGACGGCCGGTTGGGACTGGAATCCATCCTGGAGGTCTTCGATTGCGGGATCACCTACCGCAGCCGTTACCTGGCCGAACTGCAGTTCGCCCAGGCGGTGGACCTGGTCCTCAACGACGACGGGAACCCCCGCTCGCTCCTGTTCCAGTTGCAGGCGATGTCCAGGCACCTGGACACGCTGCCCAAGCTGCGGGACGATCCGTTCCCGCGCCGCGACCAGGCCCTGGTGCTCCAGGCCACGACCGACCTCCGGCTGATCGACTTCCTGGGGCTGGCCAGGGACCCCGAAGGCCCCGAACGGGACCGCCTTGGACAGTTGCTGTCGCGGGTCCGCTCCGAACTCCCGACGATTTCCGACTGCATCTCCAGGGGATGGCTTTCCCACGCCGAAACCACCCGCCAGTTGTCCAGGGGCTAGGACGACATGCGCTACCGCGTCACGCACGAAACGCTCTACACCTACGCGGACCCGGTCCAGTTGTCGCACAATCTGGCGCATCTGCGGCCTTTGGCCGGCGAGCGCCAGACGGTGGAATCGTTTTCCCTCGACGTCGATCCGGAGCCCGCGGTGCTGTCCGAACGCGTGGATTGCTGGGGGAATTCGTCGCATTTCCTGCTGATCCAGGAATCGCATCGCCAACTGCGCGTGGTCGCGAAAAGCGAAGTGGAAGTCCATCCCGTCCGGCTTCCCGATCCCGAAACCACGCGGACATGGGAATCCGTCGCGGCATCGATGCGTTCCCGGCCAAGCGGCGAGTACGCCATGGCATCGCAGTTCAGGCACCCCTCGCCGTTCGTCCCGCTGCTGCCCGCGGCGCGCGAGTACGCGCAAGCCAGCTTCGTTGCCGGACGCCCTCTGGGAGACGCCGCGTTCGATCTCATGCACCGCGTCCATCGCGAGTTCCGCTACGATCCCGAAGCGACCTCGGTGGCCACTCCGCTGGCCGAAATCTTCCGTAGGCGCCACGGGGTCTGCCAGGACTTCGCGCACGCCATGATCGCCTGCCTGCGTTCCATGGGGCTTGCGGCCCGCTACGTGTCGGGTTACCTGGAAACCCGCCCGCCCCCCGGCAAAGCCCGCCTGGTGGGCGCCGACGCTTCGCACGCCTGGCTGCAGTTCTGGTGTCCCGACCACGGCTGGATCGATCTGGACCCGACCAACGACACCGCGCCTTCCGAACGTCACGTCACCGTGGCGGTCGGGCGCGATTTCGGGGATGTCACGCCGCTCAAAGGACTGCTCCTGGGCGGCAGCGGACAGAACGTGCACGTGTCGGTGGACGTCGAACCGCTTTCGTGAACAACCGCGCGGTTGTTGTATGTGCCGTGGTAACGCGATCCACGCGCCAGCCGACCGGAGGGCCGCCAACGGCGGGTGCCGTGAAATGGCCCGTAGGGGCGACCGCCATGACATTGCAAAGCAGGCGGTGGCACCCGAAGGGTGCCAGGCATGCCTCGCCCCAACAACGGATGCACGACACCGACCGAGGAATCGAGGGAGCCCGTAGGGTGGCGACCCTGTGGAACACGGGGTGGCGCCCAACCGCATATTGTCTTGATGCCAATCAGGGTGTTGTTCCTGCGGCTGCGCCGAGCTCACCGTGTAGGGGCAATTCATGAATCGCCCCTACGGCTGACGACGACGGCCCTCGACGCCGAGTACGCCTATTTCGCGCGCAGCGTGTCGGGATTCCAGATGCGCACCGTGCCGTAGGTGTCCAAACCAGGAGATCCGTCGGGGAACGTCTTGCGCAGTTCCGATGCAGGTCCCGCGACCACGATCCGCATGCTGTCGGGCACGAACCACTTGCGGTAGACGCGCAGGACCTCGGCGGCGGGGATGGTGTCGAGTGCCTTCACGTAGACCCGGAAGTGGTCGTCGCGGCGCTTCCAGGCGGCGCTTTGCAGCACGATGTCGGCCGTGTTTTCCGGCGTGTCGAACAGGCTCGGAGCGCTGGCGATCAGGCCTTGGCGGGCCTTTTCCAGTTCGCCCGGACGGAATCCGGAATCGGCCAGCAACTTCATCTCGTCGAAGACGATCTTGAGGGCGCGGCCGGTGCTGGGAACCTTGGTCTGCAGGTTCACGCCGATCATGCCGGGGCGGTCGTATTCCGACCCCACGAAGCTGCGCACGAAGTAGGCCAGGCCTTCGTCGGAACGCACGCGTTCCACCAGGCGCGACCCGAATCCCGACTGCCCCAGGACTTCGCTCGCCAGCATGAGCGGGTAGAACTCGGGGTGGTCGCGGCGGATGAACCGCGTTCCGATCCGGATGTTGGCCTGGGTTGCGGGAATGTCGTGGATCCAGACTCCCCGCTCGCGCAGATCCGGAACCGGCGCGAGACTGTCGAGCTTGGCCACCGGAGCCGCCGCCGCGTTTTTGGCCAAGCGGTCCAGCAGAGCGATCAACCTGGCTCGCACGGCGGCCTTGTCGTAGCTGCCCGCCACCGAGACCAGCACGTTGCGCGCGGCGAACCTCCCGCGCAAGGCGGTACGGAAATCGGATACGGTCAATTTCCGTACATGGGAAGAATCCGTGAGCGTGGTCCAAGGGCCGGGGCCGTAGGCCATGCGGTCCCAGGTCAATCCCAGGCACTGGGCGGGCGTGTCGAACGCATGCTCGATGTCCTGGATCCGGGCCTGCTTGAGGGTGGAAAGCCGCGCGGTGTCGAACCGCGGTTCGGTGAGCATTTCGCCGAGGAGGTCGATCAGGAAATGCAGGTCGCGCGAAAGGCCTCGCACGGCCGCCGAGGTCCGGACCATCCCGATCGAGATCGAGGCGTTGGCGGCCAGGAACTCCAAGGTGTCGTCGATGCGCGCCGGAGAATACGTGGCGGTTCCGCCATCGCGCAGGAGCCGACCCAGCAGCCCGGCGGCGGCATCCTGTTCGGGGGTAAGGGCCAACCGGCCTTCGTTCCAGACGAATTGCGCCGAGGCCAGCGGAAGCGACGAATCGGGAACCCAGTAGACCACCACTCCGGGAGCGATGGTGTCGGCGAACGACGACACCAAGGGGGCCTCCCACCGCAACGGGCCGTACGGGATGTCGCGGTAGCTGGCCGGCACGGGAGCGGAGCGCAGTCGCGCCACGGCGGCGGGAGCATCGGTGACGACAGGATTCGACGAAGGCAGGATGTCGGAATTCGCCCCCACGCTGGGCAGATCGGCGACCGGCGGCAGCGAACCCAGTTTGGGGCAGGCGGCGAGGAACACCACGGGCGTCAACAGGATCAGGCGGTTCATGGCAGGTAGACTCCGGTGGTGGTGTGTTCGGAATGGTTCTTGGGCAGAAGCCAGCCCACCGTCGCGCGTTCGGGACGCAGCCACTTGGCGGCCGCCTCGCGGACCTGCGAGGCCTGCACCGCCTGGGTGGCCAGCGGATAGGTCTTGACCAACCTCCAATCGCCCATCAACTGCAGCATTCCCAGATCCACGGCGAAGTCTTCCAGATTGCGCATCCGCCCGATCTGGACCGCGGCCAGACGGTTCTTGACACGTTCGATCTCCCGCGGCGCCAAAAGCGAGTCCCGCAGCTTGGCGATCTCCGACCACAACACCTTTTCGATCTTGGCGGGATCCGCCCCCGGAACCGGCGTCGCGGTGACCACGAACTGGCTCGCGTAGATCTGGGCGCGATGCCCCGCCCCCACCGACGTGACCAATCGGAGCGAATCCGACAGGATCTTCTCAAGCCGTCCCGACGCTCCGGAAAGCACGCCTTCCACGATCTCGAAGGCCGGCGAAACGGAATCGGTGATGGCCGGCAACGGGAACAGGATGTCGATGGTGGGTCGGGCGTTGTCGCGGATGGACACGAACCGTTTTTGCCCCACCGGCTCGGGGTCCTGCGAGACCACCTTGGGGAAGGCGGCTCCTTTGCGGATGTTCCCGAAGTAGCGCGCCGATTGCGCGAAGGCGGTGTCGGGCGACACGTCTCCAGCGAACACGAGCACGGCGTTGCGCGGGCCGTAGTAGCGGTGGTAGTGGTCCTGCGCCTGCGAGCGGCGGTAGTTTTCGATGTCCGACTGCCACCCGATCGTGGGGATGCCGTACGGGTGCGCGCCCCAGAACAGGGCGTCCATGGTCTCCCAGTAGCGACCTTGAGGACGGTTTTCCACACGCATGCGGCGCTCTTCGCGCACCACGTCGCGCTCGGCGTAGAAGTCGCGCAGCACGGCGTTCTGCATGCGGTCGGCTTCCAGCCACAGGAACAGTTCGAACCGGTTGCGCGGAAGCGTCACGTGGTAGGCCGTACCCAAATCGGTGGTGAAGGCGTTCAGGTTGGTGCCTCCCGCCTCGCGGTAGGTCTGCCAGAGCTCGTCCTTCACGAAGTAGGCGCGGTGCAGGGCGTTCACGCTGTCCATGCGAAGCGACACCCTGCGCCAGGTGGCGGTGTCGCCGGCGTCCTTGGCGGCGCGGCGGACTTCTTCCAGCGAGTCGATCACCGGAAGATAGCGCGCGTCGGACGTGCTGTCGGTGATGCCGATCTTGCGGGTGCCCTTGAACAGCATGTGTTCCAGCATGTGCGCGATCCCGGTGCCTCCGGGATGTTCGTTCACCGAACCGGTCGCGTAGAAGATGTGGCAGGCCACCGTGGGGACCTTGTGGTCGGGGTACACGATCACCCGCAAGCCGTTTTCCAGGACCGTGTCGCGGATGTCGAGCTTGATGGCGGGAAGTGGAGCGGCAATGGCAGAGGCTGCCGCGAGGAACAGTCCTGTCGCCGCGAAGGCGCGGACCGGGACTCTGGTGGTGGATCGCATGGAATCTCCTGTGAATCCTGGAAATCGGAACCCGCATCGCCCGATCCCAATGGAGTGTCGCCCAAAATACCTTCCTCGCGATCGCATTGACCGGATGTCAACGCCGACTTCCCCGAAACCCAACTCCACCCGGGAATTGTCCGGTATCGTTATTCCCACAGATCGCCACTCGCGCAGCCGCCAAAGGCATCGCGCACGAACCCAAACGCCAAAGCGAGTCCACCCATGATCGGCACCATGACCATCCCATCTTCCCGGATCGTTGTCTTCGCCCTCGCCTGCGCCGCTTCGAGCTTCGCACTCACCGCATCGCCCAACGACAAACCGCAGGGTTGGGCGTCCCAGGGCGGCGGCACCACCGGTGGCGCGGGAGGCTGGGTGGACACCGCGACCACGATCTCCGAACTGCAGACCCTGGCCAAAAAGACCGGCAAAGGGATCATCTACATCAAAGGGACCATGGGCAACGCGGGCTCGAAGACCACCAAGGGCGGCGACCGGATCGTTCCCACCGCCGACAAGTCGTTTTTGGGATTGCCCGGAGCCACCATCAAGGGCGGGTTCGACATCAAGGTCTCCAACATCGTCATCCGCAACCTCGCGGTATGGGGGCCGGGCGCCTACGACATCGACGGCAACGACCCCATCCACATCGAAGGAACAGGCGCCAAGAACATCTGGATCGACCACTGCCTGGTGAGCGACGGCCAGGACGGCAACCTGGACATCACCAACGGAGCCAACTACGTCACGGTGAGCTGGACCAAGTTCTCCTACACCTCGCTGTCCAGCAACCACCAGTACTGCAACCTGATCGGGTCGTCGGCCAGCAAGACCTCCGACAAGGGATTCCTGAAGACCACCATGATCAACAACTACTGGGCCGACGGCGTGGTGGAACGCATGCCCCGCGTGCGATTCGGCGAAGTCCACGTGGTGAACAACCTGATCAAGACCAACACGTCCAACTACGCGGTCCGCGCCGGCCAGGAAGCCAACATCCTGGTGGAAAAGAACCTGTACGTGGGCACCAAGAACCCCATCAACATCTTCACCGACGAATCGGGCCAGATGGTCAAAGTGACCTCCGACAACGTCTTCAAGAACACGAGCGGCACCAAGGCCGGCATCAACGATTCCAAGGTCTTCACCCCGCCCTACACCCTCACTGGATTGCTCGACCCGGCCGGACTGGAAGCCACCGTGGGCGACGCCGCCAACGGCGCGGGCCCCACCATCGACAGCTGGTCCACCTCCGCGCTGCGATCGGAACCGGGCGTACCCAGCGGCGCACGTCTGGACCGCATGGGAAGCACCTGGACCTTGTCCAACGCATCCAGCGCACCGATGACCCTGGAAATCCGCTCCCTGGACGGCCGTCGCCTGGGCAACACCGTGACCCTGGCCGCAGGACAATCGTTCGCACTCACCGCCGAGCGCACCGCCCGCTTCGTGAACATCAAGAGCGCATCGGGCACCCAAGTGGTGACCGTGCCGGGGTTGTGAGGGAGCTGCGATCGACCGTATCGGGTCACTTCAGCCATTCCTTGACTCGGCGACCGTAATCATCCACGTCGTACTTGTTGATGCGCAAGGCGGTTGCGTAGCCGCCCGTGGCAGTCGCCTTGAGCCCTTCTTCCAGTTGGACCAGGTCCGGTCCGCTGTAGGTCTTGCGTACACAAACGCTGTCATATCCGCAACTGACTGTATCGCGCCCCAAGACGTCGTATTTGGTCCATTTCACTTGACCAAGATGGTTGCGGGTCTGGGTAACACGCCCCAGCACATCCCGAGTGTAACGCTCGCCTGTGCCGTCAGGGTATTGGATGGAGTCGGGCTGGGTGACTGAGGTGGTGAGATAGATTCCAGAAATGAAAGCACCCCGATCCACTCAAGGACCAGGGCACCAGATTCCACATTGCTTTATAACCGGCTACTTCTTGGCGAGCTTGCTGGCAGGAGCGACTTTCCCTGCCTTCTTCAGGTCAGCAGGCCTGAGACCCGTCACGTTTGTGATAAAGTCCCACGAAGCTCCAAGCTCAAGCATCTTACGCGCATCCTCGAGCTTCGCTTTGGCTTCAAAGTGAGCTTCCAGCCACTCGACGGCTTCGGATCGGAGTTGTGTCTTTTTCATGTAAGCCTCGACTTCCTTGAGAGTCAATTTACCGACTTCTGCGGCCAAAGTGAAGAGATTGCGGTATTCCTCTGGGGAAACGATGTCTTTCAACGCCTCGGCTCCCCGGAAAACCTTCTCCGCCCGACTCTGTGGCCCCGCCATTGCCCCGCGCAAGGCCTGGGCAATCGCGTTGCGAGCCCCCGCCCAGGCTGAATACTCCTCGCGGGACACCTCGCGCACCAGCGTTTCGAAGTGCAGCCATACCCGCCCCCGGCTTTCCGAATGGACACTGTTGGCGATCCGGGCGGGCTTGAGATCGGTCACCAAGGCCACCGGCACGACCTCATCTTTCGGGAAACGCTCCAAGAGATCGAGGTAGTAGTGCGCCGTGCGGTGCAAGTTCACAGACTGGGCCGTGGCCCAATGCTCGATCAGCACCACCAGGACCACCGACCGCTTGGCGAAGGTGTAGCGGATGTTCAAATCCATCACATAACCCTTGCGGGCCAGATCGTGCTTGCGCGTGGCGGTGTTCAGAAACTCCCACGACAAGGGCTTGCCCCACGCCTTGGACGCATCGGGAAGCAGAAATTCCAGCGTATCGACGGGGTGATCCTTCAGAAGCTGCTTGATTCCCTGATCCAGATTGGTCAAGCGTTCTCGCTGTGGATCCTTTACCGGCTTGAGTTCGGGCATGCCGTTCAATGTAACCATCCCCGATCTGATGCCAGAATCTGTCGCTCCGAGTGATGACGCCTGACGCGCGCCTCCTCTGGCGCAAGTCGCCGATTCCTCGGCGAAACCACGACGGTCCCAGCCATGCCGATCCGGCCGCCTCGCTCTCCTACCCCACTCCCAGCTCGCGGACCTCCACCTTGTACTGGTAGCCTTGTTCCACCAGGAACAGCTGGCGGTGCAGGGCGAACTCCTGTTCGCGGGTGTCGCGGGTGACCAGGCTGTAGAAGTGCGCCTGGCGGCCGTCTTCCTTGGGGCGCAGGATGCGGCCCAGGCGCTGGGCTTCTTCCTGGCGGCTCCCGAAGGTACCCGAGATCTGGACCATCACGCTGGCTTCGGGCAGGTCGATCGCGAAGTTCCCCACCTTGCTCACGATCAATGCCGGAATCCGTCCATCGCGGAAATCCTTGTACAGGCGCTCGCGCTCGCGCTGCGGGGTCTGGCCCGTGATCAGCGGCAGGTCCAGTTCGGCGGCCAGCTCTTCCAGCTGGCTGATGTACTGCCCGATGACGAGGATCGACTCGCCCTTGTGGGCCTCGATCAGTTCTTCCACCACGGCCTTCTTGGCGGGGTTTTCCGAGGCGATGCGCACCCGCTCGCGATCGGTGGACTGGGCGTATTCCACGTAGCGCGAAATGGGCTGCGGCAACCTGATTTCGGTGCAGGTGGCGGTGGCGATCCAGCCTTGGGCTTCGAGCGTCTTCCAGGGCACGTCGTAGCGCTTGGGTCCGATCAAGGCGAACACGTCGCCTTCCTTGCCGTCCTCGCGCACCAGCGTGGCCGTCAGGCCCAGGCGGCGCGTGGCCTGGACTTCCGCGGATACGCGGAACACGGGCGCCGGAAGCAGATGGACCTCGTCGTAGACGATCAATCCCCATTTCTTGGCGGCGAACAATCCAAAGTGCGGGAAGTCCGCGTCCTTCTTCTGGCGGTAGGTCAGAATCTGGTAGGTGGCCAGCGTGACGGGCTTGATGTCCTTGACTTCGCCGGTGTATTCGCCCACCTGGTCTTCGGTCAGGGTGGTCTTGTCCAGGATCTCGCGGATCCACTGGCGCACGGCCACCACGTTGGTGGTCAAGATCAGGGTGTGGCACTGGGCCAGCGCCATGGCTCCGATCGCCACCACGGTCTTGCCCGCGCCGCAAGGCAGCACCACGGTGCCGCAGCCACCCTTGACGGATCCTGCCGCATGGAAGATCTCGCCCGCTTCGCGCTGGTAGTCGCGCAACTGGAACGGCTTGCCGGAAACGCAGGTCTCGCGCAGGGTGAACGACAACGGATCGCCCACGGTGTAACCCGCCAGGTCTTCCACCGGAAGCCCCGCCAAGGTGAGGGCGAGCTTCAGGTGTCCGCGAAAGCGCGCGTCCACGCGGCAGCGGTCGGGCGCCAGCAGGTCCAGCATCCAGGGCTGGGCGGCCTTCACGTGCCGAGCCTCGGTCAAGGCCAGCGGGTCCTTGGCGACCAGGTGCAGCTCGTCGCCTTCGCGCACCAGCTGCAACGTGCCGTAGCGGCCCATGTACTGCGTGATCTCGCGCACCACGTTCTGCGGCACCGGGAACCGGCTGTGTTCGTGCAACGCGGCCAGGACATCGTCGGCGCTGCGACCGGTGGCGGCGGCGTTCCAGAGGCTCAAGTGCGAAACGCGGTAGGTGTGGACGTATTCCGGACTCTTGACGAGTTCGGTGAACGGAGCGATGGCGTCGCGGGCGGGCAGATACCCCGGGCCTTCCGTTTCGAGAAGGAGGGTCAGATCGCCTTGGACGATGAGCGGCTTGTCGGACATGTAGGGCGGGAAATCTAGGTCCCGTCGACGCCGAACGCCAGTGTAGAAAGCGGCTCTCTCGCGCCGAACGCGCGATTCACGCCTCGTGGGTGTAGAACTGGTCGGGGCCGGTGGTGGGTGAGGGCGCGGCCAGGTCCAACCGCAAGGCCGCCGACATGCGCGTCCCGACCCCGAGCTTGGAGCGGACCGTGAAGATCCCTCCGTGGCGCTGCACCACCTTGCGGCACAGCGAAAGCCCCATCCCGTTGCCCTGGATGTACTTGCCGAACCCGGCGTTTTCCGAATTGAGCAGCAGCGGTTCGCCCAGCCACGGCAGCAGTTCCGGCGGGATTCCGCTGCCGGTGTCGGCGACTTCGATCTCGACCCCGATCGCGTGCGGCCGCAGGGCCACCACCACGCTCCCCGATTCGGTGTGGCGCAGCGCGTTGGCGATCAGGTTGGAGGTCAACCTGCGCACCGACACGGGTTCGCCGCGCCCTTCGACCACCGCGACTGCGGGATCGATCTCCAGACGGATTTCCACACCCGGCCTGGCCTTTTCGTGCAGCAGCTGGTAGGCCTGGGCGACGGATTCCGACGGGTGGAACCGTTCCCACTTGGCCTGGCGCCCGGACGCCCCGAAGGTCTCCAGCACGTCATCGACCGTCTCGGCCAAGATGGACGCCGATTCCACCACCCGGTCCACCACGGGGCGCATCTCTTCGGGCATCTTCTCGCGCTTGAGCTGGAGCCGTTCCGACGACATCCTCACAGCCCCCAGCGGCGTGCGGATCTCGTGCGCGATGGCACCCACCAAAGCGGTCACGCGTTCGAGCGCCATGGCGTGCATGCGCCGTTCCAGGTCGTGCTCCGATTTCTGTCGGATCTCGCGATCCAACAGACACACGCGCCGAGCGGCCTTCATGCGCGCCACGAATTCGGCCTTGTGCAGAGGTTTTCGCAGGAAGTCGTCCACGCCGCTCTCGAACGCGGTGTGCAGCAGATCGTCGCGATCCGACGACGTCACCAGAAGCACGTAGGCCGCGTGGGTCTGGTTGTCGGCGCGCAAGCGCCTCAGGAGGTCGATTCCATCCATGCCCGGCATGTGCCAATCCAGCACCACTGCGGCGTGCTTGCGCAGCACGTAGGCTTCCAGCGCCTTGATGGGATCGTCGTGGCATTCGGGGATCCAGCCCTGACGCGAAAGCCAGGACTGCAGCGTGGCCAGGACGGATCGATCGTCGTCGACCACCAGGACGGGCAGACGGTTGGGTTCTTCCAATGGACCTCCGCTTGGATTGCGAAGGCCATCATACCATCGCGACTTCTACCAGTCCTTGGGACGCGAGCCCAGGACCCGGACTTCCTTCAACTGGAGGACCGTTTGGGAATCGGCGGCGTAGAAGACGATGTCGTGGATGGATCGCTTGATCCGGTTCCAATCGTATCCCAGCTTCTCGGGTTTGGATCCCGACGGAGGGGCGAACGCCTCCACCGGAATGTTCTGCACCGACCATCCACTGGGAAGCGACAGCTTGAACCGGAACTGCTCGCCGCTGCCCAACTTGTCGATTTCGGTGGAATTCAATTGCACCCAGACGTTGTTCTTGCCCGCGAGTCCATCGCCGCCATTGCACCAGATCCGCAAGCCCCGCACGTTGGACCAGTCCAGATCGCGGGTGGACAACCGCATTCCCACCCCCGCGTAGGGCTGCATGGTCGTGCCGTTGTCCAGCGGGATCGACGCCCCCCACTGGAACCGCCACTCGAAATACCGGCCCACGCTGCCGTGGAGCTTGATGGCCGAATCCAGGTCGGGGAACCCGGCGGGAAGAATGGAGGACGACCCACCCTTGGCCGCATCCAGGGTGGCGAACCACTTGCCTGCGTCCAGATTGCGCGAATCGTAGTGGATGCCGCGCAAGGCCGACCGGATGGGCGTGGCGTCGGCGCTCAGAAGCAATGTGCTGCCGGTGTCGGGCAACAACAAGATGGCCGGGTTGTCGCCCGGAGCCAGATCGCGTTCGGCCACCAGGATGGAATCGCTGCCGCCATCCCAGCGGACCTTGGCCCAGATGCGGCGTGCTCCGGGAACCACCCGCTGCGAGAAGCTTCCGGTGGAATCGTCGTACCAATCCACCTTGACGGGTTCGCAGGATCCGCCCAGCCAGATGGATTCGACCACCAGACCCTTTGGACGATGCACGATCCCCTTCAAGACGGCCTCGGGCGACATGCGCGCTTCGGTCTGGCCCGGCAACGAAACGGTGGCGTATCCGGGAGAGTTCGCGGTCACGAACCAGGCGTTCGATCCGGGCAGTTCCAACGACCAGCGCCCGGCGGTGTCCGTATGGGTGGTATCCAGGGGCGTCCCGGACGCCTTGGAATAGACGGGATCCCAGGTCCCCGACCAGGCGATGACCTGGGCGTTGGCCGCGGCTTTCCCGTTGTCGGTGAGGATCCGCCCCGCGTGGACCTTGTTGGGCTGGTCGCTGCCGCCACCGGAGACCTTTTCCTCCATGCATCCAACGAACGCGAACGCGGCGAACGCCACGACACCACAAAACCTCATCCGTTCCTCCGACGCGACTCGCGTGGAATCCGGGCGACTGGAAATGCTTGGAGGCTTACCACGTACACTCCATCAACTTCGGGATCCGCGACCGCTTCGGCAAGGCAATTTTGTCTGGCCTCGTCCAAAAGTCGGAAAACTTCGTCCAAAGTCTTGCGGGAGGCGGCCAAAACCGCCCAAGAGGAGTGCCGTTCGCTGGCAGGCAGGCGTTCGGACGCCTCGATGGCGCGCAGCAGGTACTGGGTACGAGCTTCGCGAAGGACCTGCCCCGGAATCTCGGAAGCCGAAACCACGGCGTCGTCGGCCACCCACTTGTCGCCGTCGCGGCGCAAAAGTCCGACTTCCTGGAGGAGCTCGATGGATTCACGGATGCGCTCGGCCTTGAGAGGAGGCACGAACATGTCGCCAAGACGTTCCGGATCGGTTCCGTCCTTGCTCCATGTGGCCAGCTCCCGCACCACGGGAGTCTCCCATCGATCGTAGTACTTCCAATGCTCCCTCCCCAGTCGACGTGCATCGCGGGCACCGCGGGCCTTCTTCATGGCCTCGAGGGTTTCTTCCCGCTCCTTGGGGGTTTCGGCCTGATTGTGGCGAACGAGGGTCCTAAAGTAATCGAGCGATGGCCCTTTGAGCTTGAAGATCCTCCCGATCTTTTCCACGCCGTCGGGTCCCAGATTGCGCTTGCCCACGATGACCAAGCCGATGAAGCTGTGGGAAGAAAACCCCGCGCGATCGGCGAACCAGCGCAAGGAGAACTGCTTGCGCGTGGCTTTCCAGTGGTCCAAGACCGCCTTGAGGAAAGCCCGATAGTCGCCGTATTCCCAAATCGTCTGGTTCGGATCCATGGAGTGATTCTACTTGGTCCAGGCTGTGGGGCACCCGAGGTTCCGCAAACAAGATCAGGCCTCGGACTCCCTAGAAAACGAACTGTCCTACGCGTCTTTGGGAAGCCGTCTCATGGACTCGGCCACTTGACGGTAGGTGGCTTCCAGCATGGGCAGGAACAAACCTTCGCGGATGCCTTCCAGTTGCGGCTCGCCAAGGCTCTGCAGCAGCCGTGCCGGATCGTTGCCCATGCTCCAGCCGGTGGGACGCAAGACCGATTCGGCGAGCCTTCCCATGCGCCAGAACTCGGCCAGATCCTCGCTGACGGGGGCCACGGGAGCGTTCTGGCGGTCGCGCCCGCGCATTTCGCGAAGGTCCTGCAGGAACTGGTCGCGGCTCTTGCCGCGCATGGCGAACAGCAGGAACGGATCGCGCTGCAGGGCATCGGCCAGGGCGTAGTTGAGCGCCGCCACGTGCTTGCACGGCGCCACCGGATCGGGGCAGTTGCAACGGGCGCGGACGTCCACGTCGCCGTGCGGGAACAATCGCGCACCGGCCGAAAAGAAGACCTCTTCGATTTCCGGCGGCAGGTGGCCTTCCAGAAGCTGCGCCAGGAAGGTTGCCTTGCCCACGAGCTGGTGCAGGATGCGCCCCCAGGTTTCGCGCCGCAGGCGGTTGAGCTCCAACCGCACCTGGTACGGGCGCGGACGGCTTCCCTGCACGCGGGCAAGGACCCCGTTGGGGCCGACTTCCAGCTCCAGCACCTGGCCTCGACGCGCGTAGGTGCGGCCCTTGGCCAGGCGCGAACGGCTGGCGTTGGACGGAAACAGCATCTCGAAGGAGCGGACCCATTGTTCCACCCACCAGAACCCGGTGGAACGATCCACGGGTACGGGTTCCTGCCGCTCGCGACGCTTCTTGCGGCGCTTGCGGTCGCGGCTGGACCGGGTTTCGCGACCTTGGCCTCCCTGGCGCGATCCGGGATCGCCGGGATTGGACGCCTGTTGTTCGCCGCCCAAGGAAGACGCGTCTCCGTCGCCCGAGGGAAGATCCGATGGATCTTCGTAGTCGTCCACTTCCGAATCGTCGTCGATGTCGGAATCCGTCGAGTCGTCGGCTTCGAAGATCCCCGAAGGGACTTCGTCGAGGTCGTCTTCCACCGGCGGGAGCACCGAACGGAACGGCGTCGCGGCGCGCGCGTCCTGGGGCTTCTGGGAGTCCGGCGATTCGCCTTCGGCCGAAGGCCTGGTCTGCGCGTCTTCGGGGCGGCGTCCCTTGTTGCGCCGGCGCCGCTTGCGCCGCTGGCCGCCCTGGTCTTGCGACGGATTTTGTCCGGCGTTGCGATCGGGCCGTCCCTTGCCCGGATGCGGACCCCGGGGCGCGTCGTCGCGCCGCGGCGAAGCCGTCGGCGGGACCAGCGCCATTTCGCTCTGCTCGCCGCGACGGTTCTTGGGCCCGATCCTCACCTTGGGTTTGCGCCCGGCATCCTGTGCCGACCCATGGGCCTGGTTGCCCGGGTTCGGGTTCTCCGAGCGCACGCGGCGTCCAAAACGGACCCGGGGTTTCTGGGAGTCGTTGCCTTCTTCTTCGGCCATCAGTCTTCCTCCACCGCGTCTTCGCGCAGCGAGAAGGCTTCGCGCAGTTCCTGCACGGAAAGCTCTGTGAAGAGTTCGCCACCATGGCCCACGATGCGGTCGGCCAGGTCCTTCTTGGAGAGGATCATCTGATCGATCAGTTCTTCCACGGTTCCCTGGCACACGAACTTGTGCACCAGCACGTTGCGCTTCTGCCCGATGCGGAAGGCGCGGTCGGTGGCCTGGTCTTCCACGGCCGGATTCCACCAGCGGTCGAAATGGAACACGTGGCTGGCGGCGGTGAGGTTGAGTCCGGTGCCGCCCGCCTTGAGCGACAGCAAAAGCACCGGCGGCGAATCGGCGCCGCCCGACTGGAAATTGTCGACCATGTCGTCGCGCTTGGAGCGTTCCACGCCGCCGTGCAGGAACGGGACCTCCACGCCCAGATGCGCGTGCAGGTACTTGGAGATGAGGTCGCCCATTTCCTTGAACTGCGTGAACACCAGGGCCTTCTGGCCTTCTTCCAGAACTTCTTCCAGCATTTCGCCCAGGCGCTGGAGCTTGCCCGAACGGTCGCCCAGGTCGGAACCGTCTCCCAAGAAGAGCGTGGGGTGGTTGCAGACCTGCTTGAGACGCAGGAGCGTGTTGAGCACCATGCCCGACTTCGCCTGTTCGTCGTCGCCGGCCATTTCCGTGGACATGCGGTCGACCACCGCCTGGTAGAGCGTGGCCTGCTCGCGCGTGAGGGCGCAGTAGACCTTGTTTTCCACCTTCTCGGGCAGGTCGTCGGCCACGTTGGGATCGGTCTTCACGCGACGCAACAGGAACGGACCCGTGAGGCGCTTGAGCAAAGCCGCCGCGTTCTCGTTCTTTTCCTGCTGGATGGGCCTCGAGAACTTCTTGCCGAACTGCGCCGCCGTGCCCAGGTGTCCCGGGATCAGGAAGTCGTAGATGCTCCACAGCTCGGACAAACGATTTTCCACCGGCGTGCCCGTGAGCGCGAAGCGGGTGGTGGCCTGCAGCTTCTTGACGGCCTGGTGCTGGCGGGTGGAAGGATTCTTGATGTTCTGGGCTTCGTCCAGGATCACGCGCTTCCAGGAGACCTTGAGCAGGTCTTCCAGGTCGCGGTCGGCCAAGCCGTACGACACGATCACCAGATGCATGCGCTTGGCGTCGCGCACGAACGCATCGCCGTCCAATCGTTGCGGACCGTGGTGGAGCCGCACGCGCAGACGGGGCACGAACCGGCGCGCTTCGCGCTGCCAGTTGCCCATCACCGACGTGGGACAGATCAGGAGCGTGGGCGCGACGTCTTCGCCGGACAGCGCACGATCGATGTCGTCGGCCATCATGGCAAGCACCTGCACCGTCTTGCCCAAGCCCATGTCGTCGGCCAGGCAGCCGCCCAGGCCAAAGGCGTCCAGGAAGCGCAGCCAGGAAAGCCCCTGCTGCTGGTAGGGGCGCAGCTTGCCCACGAAGTTGCCGGACACCGGAGCCTGCCCGGCCACGCCGCCCGATTGCAGGCGTTCGAACACGCCCGCGAGCCAGTCTTCGGCGCGCGTCTCGCCCACCGGGATCGGAGACTTGGAGGCTCCATCGCCTTCGGCTGTGCCGGGAGTGGGCATCCCTTCGGGTTCCAGGCCCAGCGAATGGCGCATGAGCGTACCCAGGGTGGCCTGGCCCTGGGCCTGGTCGCCGTCCAGGAAGTCCAAGGTGCGCTGGGCCGCGTCGGGATCGAACACCAGCCATTGGCCGCGGTGTTCCACCACCGGGACCTTCAGGCGCACCAAGCGCTTGAATTCGTCCACGGGGATGTCCAGTCCGCCCAGCGAGACTTCCCACTTGAAGTCGCAAAGCTGCTCCAGACCCACGAGCGACTTTTCGGGCGCGGCGTTGGCGCCCTTGCCCGCGCCCGAACCCGTGGGTTTCAAGCGCAGATGCAGCTTGACCCCGCCGCCCACCTGCGATTGCACCTTGTCCCACGACGGGAGCAGAAGCCCGAACCCGTCTTCGCGAAGCGGACGGGCGGCTTCAGCGATCAGGTAGCGGACTTCGGCGGAATTCAGCTCGACGAATTCCGGGCGGGATTCCTCGAAGCTGCGTTCGATGGGCCCGAAATGGCGGACCGCGCGGGCGAGGTCGGAAAGCAACCTTTCCTGCGGAGCCTCGAACCGCATGTCCATGCGGCGCAGCGTGCGGCTGCGGGTTTCCCAGACCTCGCGGGCGGGAACGATCAGGCTTTCGTCCTGCACCGACTGCAGATGGTAGGAAAGCCTCCAGCCGTGTCCCTGCGTGATGCCCTTGTGCGAAAGCTCGCCCTGGTCGGGCGGATCGAGCCTGAAACAGGTGCGCCCCTGCGAACCGGCCGACTCGCCTCGGACATTTTTTGTCCAATCTTCCCAGGCCGACTGGAATTCGGGCGAGGCCAGCCACACCGACGTGCGTCCGTCCTGGCGATCGGCGAACAGGCTCGTGAGCCATGCGCTGGAAGCCCCGAGCGCGCCCAGCGACGTGTTGTCGAGCGCGTTGACGCTGGTGTCCAGGAGCGTCCCGATGAAGTCGCGCAACAGCTCTTCGGCGTCGGGCAGGCGTCCGCTGCGGGCGGCACCGGCGCGGCACGACATGGGCATCGCCTGCACCAGGGCGTCCAATCGGCGCGAATGTTCCGGGTAGTCCAGCGCGGGAACCCACGCGGCACGGCCTTCCACCAGACCGGGCAGGTATTCGCCCTGGGCCAGAAGGTCGCGCACGAACTGCGCCGCCATCTGCCAGAGCAGAAGGTCGTCGCCGGGGGTCTGGCCGCGAATGGGCTTGCCCGAAGGAAGCGCGATCAGGGCCTTGAGCGTGGAAAGCGGAATCGTGGCCAGTCCGGGGATGGTGAACGGCGCGAGTTTTTCGGGTTCCACCCCTTGCGAAAAGCTCCCCACCACCTTGCCGTCGTGGCTTGGAAGCAAAAGGATCGCATGGACGGATTCGGCCGAAATGCGTTCCTGCTTGAGCTGGTTGACCAGCTTCTGTTCCTGCTGGTATTCCTGCAAGCGCAGGTTGAGCAGTCCTTCCAATTCCTTCAGGACAGGATCCGGCGCGGTGATCTGGTCGTACCACGCGGGTCCTCCGCGTCCACCCCTTGGGCCCTGAAGGGCCTTCAGCAGGTCGGGTGCGAGAGGTTGAGGGCTTTCTGACCACCAGAGGAAGCGTCGCCTATCCGGCAACCACGCTCCGTGGATGACACTCATTGGCATACGAACGGTCACTGTCCCTGGTAACGATCAGACCCACGAACGCGGAGCCCCGACCGGTGTGACGTTGGAAGGCATTTTCTGGATTCAGGATCGATCGGGGGAGTGTCCGAACGATCCCTTATACCGCAATGATTCAAACATACGATTTCACGCCAGCTTGTGACAAGGGCGAAACGGCGCATCCCTGCGGATGTGTCCAAAATTCGCGTTCACGATCGTCCCTTGACGAACCTCGATCGCGGGTTAAATTTGTTCTCCCTAATCGGGCAATTAGCTCAGCTGGTTAGAGCGCGCCGTTCACATCGGCGAGGTCACAGGTTCAAGTCCTGTATTGCCCACTCTCGATACGCTTCCAATTCCAAAGCGGTCTCCACAATAGACCAAAATGGCATTCGGGATACGCTTCGGGGCCATAGCTCAGTTGGTAGAGCGTTTCGTTCGCAATGAAAAGGTCTGGGGTTCGATTCCCCATGGCTCCACTCAGAAGCCCTCCGGATCTCCGGGGGGCTTCTCTGTTTACGCACCCTTCAGCGAACGCAATGAAAAGGTCTGGCGATTTCCGGTTAAGACAAAAAACGTCTTACGAGATCAGGGCGTCCACCAAGGCGATGTTCTTTTCCACCGCTTCCATGCAGAAATCGGGATCGCAGGCGGCGCCCGCGCCCGAATCTTCGTCCAGGGGTTCGAGCTTGTGCACGCGGGTCACGAACGGCTGCCAGCACACGCCGTGCGCCTGGGCGGCTTCGTCGGCGCGACGGATCGCCCACGCGGCCTCCGGAGGCACCACGGATGCCGCCTCGGTCCAATAGCCGATCAGCACCGCCACGGATTCGGGGAGCTTCCAGAACTTCTTCGCGAACACGCCGCCCACCATCGCGTGGTCGGTACCCAGCACCTCGCGCTCCATCGAATACAGCGGCGAAATGTTCTGCACCGATGGCGCCGCCGAAGCGACCCGTTCTTCCAGCACTTCCCATTCGTGGGCGAACAACATGGGCATGAACATCGCACCCAGGTCGTGGAACAGGGCCGCGGTCCACACCTGTTCCATGGCGTCCGACGGCTGGGCCGACTTGCGGAAGATATGGACCGCTCCGGTGGCCACAAGCAGGGCGTGGCGCCAGAAATCGTGCATCGATCCCTTCAGGAGCCCCGTGGTCGGGAACTTGCCGTTGCGCATGGCCAGCACCAGGGCCAGCGACCGCAAATTGTCCTTGCCCAGACGCTGGACGGCCTCTTCCACTTCGTGGATCTGGCGGCTTCCCCGCCAATAGGGGGAATTTGCCACCTTGAGGACCATGGCGTCCAGGGCAGGGTCGGTCCGCACCAGGTTGGCCAGGCGCGCGGTGTTCACCCACTCGCTGGACAGTTCGGTCTGCAACCGGGCCATGATGGCGGGAATCGGCGGGAGCACCGCCGCGTTGCGATCGAGTTCGCGCTCCACGATGTCGGCCCCTCGCGGAGGAGACGCCATGTTGGGGACGGTGCTGCGCGGCAGGGTTGCGGAGTCGGTCATCGTGGACGAGATCGTACCATCCCCCACAGTTGCAAAGCAAACCAGCCGCGTCCTGCTACTTTGGCAGGGAACGAACCATGAACCAAACCGACCTTTTCACGGCAAACTCTCTGGAATCCATCGCCCGGCGCCTCAAGGAGCTGGACGACGCCTACTACCGCGACGCGAATCCGCTGGCCTCCGACGCCGACTACGACGATTTACGCGCCCAGTACGACCGCCTGTGCGACGAACAAGGCATCCCCGAACCCCAGCGCTACACGCGCAGCGTGGGCGACGACCACGTGGCCGGGTTCGAGACGGTGGTCCACGCCCAGCGGATGCTTTCGCTGGAAAAGGCCGCCACGCGTCCCGAATTCCTCCCCGAAACGGGAGTCGACGAGAGCGTGGAGTTCGTGGAATCGGAACCGGGCTGGGAGAACGGATCGGCCTGGGGACGCTTGCGGGCATGGGCCATGCGGATCGTGGAATCCACGCACGGGACGATCGACGATCTGGATCTGGTGGTGGAACCCAAGATCGACGGCATGTCCGTGTCGCTGGTCTACGAGAACGGTCGTCTGATCCGCGCCGTCACCCGCGGCGACGGCACGCGCGGCGACGTGGTCACCGCCCAGGTCCTGGCTTCGGGCGCCGCCCCGGCCACGGTGCCGGAACCCGGACGATTCGAAGTCCGCGGCGAGCTGTACCTGCCGCGCGAGGCGTTCGAAGCGCTGAACCGCGCCTTGACGGAATCCGACCAGAAGCCGCTGGCCAATCCGCGCAACGCCTGCGCGGGCCTCATGAAGCGCAAGGACGCCTCCAGCCTTCGCGGCACCGGGATCCGTTCGTTCCTGTACTTCGTTCCCCAAGGGCAGCACGCCATGGAGCTTGCGTCTTCCCAGATGGAACGCCTGCGGTGGCTGTCCGGCCAAGGCTTCCAGGTGCATCCGCACGCCCGGCGCGCACGCGGGATCCAGACCGCCTACGATCTTTGCCGACGGTTCCTGGACCTGCGCGAAGGCCTGGACCACGAGATCGACGGCATGGTCCTCAAACTCGACGACACCTCGCTCCACGGAGAGCTCGGGTCCACCGAACACCACCCGCGCTGGGGCATCGCCTACAAGTTCCCGCCGGAGCGCAAACCCACGCGCCTGGTGGGAATTTCCATCCAGGTGGGCCGCACCGGTGCGCTCACCCCGGTGGCCGAACTGGAACCCGTGCAGCTTGCCGGCACCACCGTCTCGCGCGCCAGCCTGCACAACCGCTCGCACCTGGAAAAGATCGGCGTGCGCATCGGCGATTCGGTGCTGGTGCAAAAAGCCGGAGACATCATTCCGCAGGTGGTGGGAGTGGCCGGGGATCACGCCCCCGACAGCGTTCCGTTCGCGTTTCCGACATCGTGCCCCGAGTGCGGCGCGGCGGTGGAAAACCGGGGGACGGGAATCGACGAACACGGGCGGGTCATCGAGCTGTGGGCCTGCGTGAACGACGAATCCTGTCCACCGCAGGTGATGGGACGCCTGGAGCACTTCGGGAGCCGCAAGGCGCTGGACCTGGAGGAAATGGGCGGGATCGTGGCCCAGGCGCTGGTGCGCGACGGACTGGTCCGCGAGGTTACCGACGTGTTCCGTCTGGAGCTGGACTCGCTCGCCAAGCTGAATCTGGGCACTCCCGACGAACCCCGGGTGTTCGGCGAAAAGAACGCCCGCAGGTTGCTGGACGCCGTGCAGAAGGCCCGGACGACGGACCTCGCGCGGTGGATCTACGCCCTGGGGATCCCCGAGGTGGGCGAATCGGTCGCCAAGGCGATCGGATCGAGCCACGCGAAGTTGTCCGACTTGACGGATTCCGGCTTGCTGCGCGCCATCGACGAACGCGCCGAACTGGAATCGCGCCGCAAGGCCCTGGGCGCCCGCACCGACGGCAACAAGGCCCGCACGCAGGAAGAGAAAGCCGCCGCGAAGCTGGAACAGGCATCCTTGAAGGAACTCATCCAAGGGCTGGACGCGTCCATGGCCGAACACCCGGCCGCATCGGAGATCGGACCCAGCGCCGCCCGCAGCGCGATCGCGTTCTTCGCTTCGCGACGGGGCGAGGCGATCGTCGGGGCGATGGCGGATCTGGGGATCGATCCGATCGGACAGCGCAAGGTGGCGGTGCAGGGTCCGCTGTCGGGCAAGACCGTGGTGGTCACCGGAAGCCTTGCCGGATACACGCGCGATTCCATCAAGGCCGCATTGGAGGCGGCGGGCGCCAAGGTGACGGATTCCGTCAGCAAGAAGACCGACCTCCTGGTGGCCGGCGAGGCGGCGGGGTCCAAGTTGGAGAAGGCCGACGCGCTGGGAGTGAAGGTGGTGGACGAAGCTGGCTTGCGACGGATTTTGGAAGGAACGGAATCCGTCTAGCCAGCTTGCTTGCGCGCCATCCAGGCTTCGTGCAACTCGTCGCGCCGGTCCTGGGCCAGGAAGCATCCCGACAGGCATTTGTCCTTGCAGGAACCGTCGCACGGATCCACATGGATGTTCACCTGGGCGGCTTCCCAGCGCTCCAGAAGGCGGTTCTTGAACTCGCGCGCCTTGTCGTGGCCTTCCAGCACCGTCATGTCGTAGGGCATGGCCACGTGGGCGTCCACGAACCGTTCGGGCCCCGACTTGCGCGTGCGGAGATCGTGCAGACTGTGGATGACGCGGGTTTCTTCGGCGGTCCGCCGGATGATCGCGACCTCGTCTTCCGGGAGGGATTCGTCGAGCAATCCACCGGTGGCCTTGCGCGTCAATTCCCACGACGCGTGGGCGATCAGGAACGCCACCGCGATCGCTGCGACCGGATCCATCCAGGAGAGATCCACGCCGGGCACGACGATCTTGCCCACCCAGATCGCCGACAAACCGGCCAACACCCCCGCGGAGGTCCACACGTCGGTGCGCAAGTGCCAGGCGTCGGCCTGCAGCGCGAGCGAATCGGTTTGCTTGCCGACCTTCATGAGGTGGCGGGAAACCACCAGGTTCAACCCCGCCGACACTCCCATCACGATCATGCCCCAGCCCGGAGCGAGGACCTCTCCTCCGTGGCGAAGTTTGGCCACCGCCTCCCATACGATCCAGATCGCGGCCACGAAGATCAAGGCCGCCTCGATGGCTCCCGACAGGTTTTCGTACTTGCCGTGCCCGTATGGGTGCTGTTTGTCGGCGGGCTGCCCCGACACCCGCACCGCGAACCACGCGATCACCGCCGCGAGCAGGTCGACCGCGCTGTGGATGGCTTCCGAGATCACCGACACGGATCCGATCATCAACCCCACCACCAGCTTGGCCACGACCAAGAAGGTGTTGGAGGCCACGGAGATCGTGGCGGCGCGGACTTTGATGGAAGCGACGGATGCGGACACGGAACGGATCTCCTGGAACAAGCACGGTGACGGAATTGGCCAAGGCTTGTCATGGTGGCGGGCAAACCTCTCATGACCGATGCGCGTTGGAATGCAAAGAAGATACAACGGGAATCCGCTATTCCGGATCGGCTTATCCGGAACTCCAGAGAGACTCATTCTCACTATCTTCGAGTTCCTCTATGGTCGTTCTGGACAACTTCCGTCCAACCCGACCCGCGACCTACCGGCGGAGATCCACCCATGTTCGGACAAGATCGACCCATTCCCGACCATCCCGGCCCCCCCGGGCATCGACGCTGGATCTGCCGCATCTGCGGATTCGTCTACGACGAATCCCTGGGCGACGCCCGCCACGGATTCGCGCCGGGAACACCCTGGGAGCAGATCCCCGACGATTGGCGCTGCCCCGTCTGCCGCGTGTCGAAATCCGAATTCGACCCGCTTCTGGATTAGTTCGCCATCACCTCGCGGCGACCGAGACCATCGCGGATTCCAGACGCAGCACCGCCGAATCCACGCTGCCGCCATCGGGACCGGGGACCGCGTAGATCGTCTGCAAGCGAAGCTCGCCAGGGATCGCGTCCGACACGGTCCATTCCACCACGCTCGACGAATCCCGCACCAGCGCGCGCAGGAAGCTCGTGACCAGCGCCGAGCGATCCACACGCCCCGAATCCCAGGTCGCCTTCCAGTCCAAACAGCCCGATCGCGAGACCAGACCGGTGCCTTCCTTGCGCATGGAGTCGCGGTAGCGCGCGATGGAGGAATCCAATCCGCCTTCGGCCGATCGATGCGCCTGGACCCCGGAGGCCGTGCGCAGGACGGAATCCATCCCCAACCGGATCGCCGCCCACTGGAACTCGATGCGGTCGCGTTCCGAACGCTCGCCCACCGAATCCACCATCGCCGTGGGAACGCAGTCCACGCGGGGTTCGCGGGAACACGAGGCGAACACCGCGCCAAACCCGATCGCGACGAGGCCGAACCATCCCGCGCCAGCCCCGGCCCAGAGGATCCCCCCGGGGACGTTGGACAAATTCCGGCACATCTTCATCTGACCCTGTACCTTTCGATGACGGTCTTTTCGAACAGTCCCACCGCGAAATCGGCGCGCATGCCTTCGCTGGGCGACACCGACGCCACCAGCCGCACCCGCTCCAGGAACGGGACCACCAGATCCAGTCCCGCGAACACGCCGTGGCCCGTCCTTTCGCCCCAATCGTCGTTCCAGGCCACGCCAAAGTCCGCTCCGCCGATCACCTGCAGACCGTAGAACAGGTTCGCGCCCGCGAGGCTGATGGGCCGGGGCGGCAGGGCCAGCCAGCGCAGCTCCAGGCTCGCGATTTCTTCCGATTTGGCGGTCGCCCAATTGCCGGGGAGGCCCCGCACCGTGTTGGCTCCGCCCAGCACGAAGGTCTTCCATCCGCCCGTGCGACCGGTCTGCACCTGCACCAGGTGGCTGCCGTGGATCCCCCATCGGGGGTCCAGCGGGATCCAGAACCGGGTGTCCGACAGGTATTCCCACGAATCGACCGGCCCGTTGAAAGGCCTCCCCGATTTCTCGATGGACAATTCCTGGTAGAGACCGCTGGTGGTCAGCGACAACCGGTCGCGCCCGTCCCACAATCCCCCGACCCGAATCATGGGGATCACGTCCTGGTTGTCGCGCGACAGAGCGATGCCGGTGCGGTCGGATTCCACGTTGGTCACGGAAAACGACGCCAGCGCCCGCAGCCGCGAATCGGTGGGACCGACCAGGCTGGCGCGATTGGTGTAGCTCAGTTCCTTGTAGCGGCGGCCTTCGTCCCAGCGATCGGTCCGCGAGGTGAACAGCTCCCAGCCAAGCGGAAGCGCCCCCATCCGGGACGCCCCCATGTTGACCTGCCATTCGGTGGAATGCCCCAACAGGAACTGGAATTCGGCGGCCACCGCCTGCCCGAACAGGTTGGGCGCCTTGAGCCCGGCTCCCAGGGAGAGGCCTTCTTCGTCGGAGATGCGTCCATTCGGAACCGGAACCACCCATGGCAGTTCCACCAATCGGTACACGAGCGTATCGCCCATGCGGTGCCAAGAGGTGCCCGCGAACGCGCCAAGGCGTTCCAGACGATCGAGATCCCCTTGCGCGCAGGCGTCGTCGCAGCCCGAACCGGCCCGCGCCTTCACTTCCCGCATCACGGTGGAAAGATTGGTGAGGCGTAGACCTTCAAAACGCACAGCCGCAACATGGGTTTCCGAAAAGCCCGACTCTTGTGCGGCGACCGGCAGGGAACAAAGCAGGCTGAAGGCGAAAATCGAGAGGATGATACTTTTCCTATTGATCATGTATGCTTGATAGGTTTATATTGACAGCATGCGAGTCACCACAAAAACGACCTACGCTCTCCAGTTGCTCCTGGCGCTCGCCGAGCGAGCGAGGGTGTCGAAGTCGCCGATCCAGCTTCGCGAGATCGCCGAAACGTACAACCTACCGTTCAAATTCCTGGAGCAAATCGCGATTTCCCTGAAATCGGCAGGATGGATCCATGGGCAGCGCGGAAAGGACGGCGGCTACACGCTTTCGATCCCCGCCAACAGGCTTTCCATGGGCGAAGTGATCCGGCTGCTGGAAGGCGACGCCAGCACCTTGCGCATCCATGTCAGCTCTCCCACCGAAGAGGCGATCGACGCCGTGCTGGCGCGATGTCGCGTGTCCATCGACGAGATCGTGAACGGCACGTCCCTGGAATCCCTCCTGCAGGACGTCCACCACCGCATGCCGACCAGCATCGACTACTCCATCTGAGTCGGAATGATCGAGCACCTCTCGGATGATCTTCCAAACTTCGAATGAGACAGGGTCTTAGATGCATTTTACATCCATCGAATCCGACTTGACTCAAGCCAACGAGGAACTCGAAACCCGCCACCCGCGCGAGATCCTGGCCTGGGCCTTCCAGAACCTTCGCGACGTGGTGGTGACCACCGCCTGGCAGCCCGGCGGGATCGTGATCCTGGACCTGCTGCACGATCTGGGGTTGCGTCCTCCGGTGATCTTCGTGGATACCCTGTTCCAGTTCCCCGAGACGCTGGAGCTGGCCTCGAAGCTGCAGGCGCGCTACGACCTGGACCTGCGCGTCTACAAGCCCGCAGGCCTGGAGACGGAATCCGACTTCATCGCCAGGCATGGCGAGGCGTTGTGGGACCGCGACCTGGACCTCTACCAGGAATTGACCAAGGTCGAACCGCTGCGCAGGGCCATGCGCGAAACCGGCGCCAGGGCGTGGATCTCGGGACGCCGCCGCGACCAGGGCGGCGAGCGCTCGGAACTGGCCATCCTGGAACGCGCGGGCGAACGCATCAAGGTGAATCCGCTGGCCACCTGGACCCGCAAGGAGATCTGGGGACACATCCTGTCCAACGGGATCCCCTACAACCCGCTGCACGACCAGGGGTACCCGAGCATCGGCGATTGGCCTCTCACCGACAAGGCCGACGCCGACCAAGGCGAACGATCGGGCCGCTGGAAGGGCCGCGGCAAGACCGAATGCGGCATCCACACGAGCTTGTGACACATTCTGCATCCATTCCATCCAAGACGGAATCCATGAGCACCAAGCCCATCATCGAATCGCTCGACGACCACCTCGAACACCTCGAAGCGCTGGAAGCCGAGAGCATCCACATCTTCCGCGAGGTCGCGGGCGAGTTCGAACGCCCCGCGTTCCTCTTTTCCGGCGGCAAGGACAGCATCGTCATGTTGCGCCTGGCCGAGAAGGCCTTCCGCCCCGGCCGGTTCCCGTTCCCGCTGGTGCACGTGGACACCGGCCACAACTTCCCCGAAGTCATCGATTTTCGCGACCGCCGCGCAGCGGAACTGGGCGAGAAGCTGATCGTGCGCAGCGTTCAGGACTGGATCGACGACGGACGCATCGCCGAAAAGGCCGGCGAGAACGATTCCCGGAACCGCATGCAGATCCCCGTGCTATTGGGTGCCATCGACGAATTCAAGTTCGACGCCCTCTTTGGCGGCGCGCGTCGCGACGAGGAGAAGGCCCGCGCCAAGGAACGGATCTTGTCGTTTCGCGACACGCACGGCCAGTGGGACCCCAAGAACCAGCGCCCCGAGCTGTGGAACCTCTACAACGCCCGCGTCCACAAGGGCGAGCACATCCGCGCGTTCCCGATCTCCAACTGGACCGAGCTGGACATCTGGATGTACCTGGCCAAGGAAAACCTGGAAATCCCGAGCATCTACTACGCCCACGAACGCCAAGTGATCTGGCGCGGCCAATGGATCCCCATCTCGCACCTTCTGGAACCGAAGCCCGGCGAAAAGGTCGAGACAAGAACTGTCCGGTTCCGCACCGTGGGCGACATGACCTGCACCGGCTGCGTCGAAAGCCCCTGCTCCAACGCCTGGGACGTGGTGGCCGAAACCGCCGCCAGCCGCGTGACCGAACGCGGATCGAGAGTGGACGACAAGGCATCCGAAGCGGCGATGGAAGACCGCAAGAAAGAAGGGTATTTCTGATGGACCTCCTCCGTTTTTCCACCGCGGGCTCCGTCGACGACGGAAAATCCACCCTGATCGGGCGCATGCTGTACGATTCGAAGGGGATCTTCGAGGACCAGCTGGAGGCCGTGACCAGCGCCTCCAAGCAGCGGCTGGCGACGGGAATCGACCTGTCGTTGCTGACCGACGGACTGCGGGCCGAACGCGAGCAAGGCATCACCATCGACGTGGCCTACCGCTACTTCGCGACCCCGCGCCGCAAGTTCATCATCGCCGACACGCCGGGACACGAGCAGTACACGCGCAACATGGCCACCGGCGCGAGCACCGCCGACCTCGCGATCATCCTGATCGACGCGCGCAAAGGGGTGATCGAGCAGAGCCGCCGCCACAGCGCGATTTCGGCCCTGCTGGGGATCCCGCGCATCTGCGTGGCGGTCAACAAGATGGACCTGGTCGACTGGTCCCAGGACGTGTTCGACAAGATCCGCCATGACTACCTGGAGCTGGCCGACAAGCTCGGGATCTCGGGTGTGGAGCTCATCCCGTTGTCGGCCCTTCTGGGCGACAACGTCGTGGTGCGCTCCGAACAGACCCCCTGGTACCAGGGGCGCACGCTGATCGAATACCTGGAGACCGTGGAGATCCCCAAGGAACGCTCCTCCGACAAGTTCCGGTTCCCGGTGCAGTACGTGGTGCGTCCCGACCTGAACTTCCGCGGGTTCGCCGGACAGATCGCCTCGGGCAGCGTGAAGCCCGGCGACGAGATCGAGGTCGTGCCCTCGGGCAAGCGCGCCGTGGTCAAGCAGCTGCACTTCTTCGATCGCGACCTGCCCGAGGCCAGCTTCCCCAAGTCGCTGACCATCACGCTCGACCGCGAGGTGGACGTCTCGCGCGGCGACGTGCTGGTCAAGGCCGGCGCCGCCCCCAGGCTTTCGCGCGACCTGGACGCCCAGGTGGTCTGGATGGACGAGCGCCCGCTGGCGCTCACCCGCCCCTACTTCCTGAAGCAGGGCTCGCGCACCGTGCGCGCCCGCATCACGCGGGTGCTTTACCGCACCGACATCCAGACTCTTTCCGAAATCCCGACCTCCAACCTCGGGCTCAACGACATCGGACGGGTCAGGATTTCCGCCGCGCAGCCCATCTTGCTGGATCCCTACGCACAGTTCAGGCGCACCGGGGCGTTCATCCTGATCGATCCCGAAACCAACGCCACCGTCGCGGCAGGCATGGTGGCCCAGGACCAGCCCGAGTCCAGCTCCGACGTGGTCTGGTCGGAATCCGACGTTTCCCGCGTTTCCCGCGAAGCCCGCAACGGCCACCGCGGAGGCGTGGTCTGGTTCACCGGGCTGTCGGGAAGCGGCAAAAGCACGATCGCCAAGGCGCTGGAAAAGCGCCTGTTCCACGACCACCGCCAGGTGTACCTGCTCGATGGCGACAATTTGCGTCACGGCCTGAACAAGGACCTCGGATTTTCGTCCGAAGCGCGCCGCGAGAACCTGCGCCGCGCGGCGGAAACGGCCAAGATCCTGGTCGACGCCGGATTCCTGGTGCTGGCCACGTTCATCTCGCCCACCGCCGCCGACCGCGCCCTGGTGCGGGAGGTGATCGGCGATCGCGATTTCGTGGAGATCCACGTGTCCACCCCGCTGGCCGCCTGCGAGGCCCGCGACCCCAAAGGGCTCTACGCCAGGGCGCGTTCCGGAGAGATCCGCGAGTTCACCGGGGTGAGCGCCCCCTGGGAGCCGCCCGCCAACCCACTGTTGGAACTTCCCACGCACAAACTGTCGGTGCCGGAATCCGTCGCCAAGGTGGTGGATCTCCTGGAAGCCAAGGGCCTGTTCGCCGAAGTGGTGGAGGTACCTGGCGGGGGGATCTAGGCCGCCAACCGCCTCTTTCGCCATCCATGGGCGAAAGAGGCCCCAACTTGTCTATTGTTGTGGCAAACCACCACTTTCCTGAACTCTAGGATCCCAGCTCGCCATGGCCCTTCGCGAAGACCAACTGAACCGCTACCTGCGCCATTTGGTGCTCAACGAGATCGGCGGCAAGGGCCAGGAAAAGCTCCTCGCGTCGTCGGTCCTGATCATCGGGGCGGGCGGTCTGGGGTCGCCCGCCGCTCTGTACTTGGCCGCGGCCGGGATCGGGCGCATCGGCATCGTCGATGGCGACAAGGTGGAACCCTCCAACCTGCAACGCCAGGTGATCCACCACACCTCCGACCTGGGGCGGATCAAGGTGCAGTCGGCGTCGGAGAAGATGCGCGACATCAATCCCGACATCGTGGTGGAGGAGTTCCCCTACTTCCTGGACCACACGAACATCCTGGGATTGGTGAAACGCTACGATTTCGTGCTGGATTGCACCGACGGATTCCCGATCAAGTTCCTGATCAACGACGCCTGCGTCCTGGCCAACAAACCGTTCAACCATGCCGGGGTGCTGCGCTGGGAAGGCCAGACCATGACCTGCCTGCCTTGGCGGTCGGCCACCTACCGGTGCGTCTTCAAGAACCAGCCGCCTCCGGGTGCCGTGCCCACCTGCGCGCAGGCCGGCGTGCTGGGCGCGATGGCCGGAACCCTGGGCACGCTGCAAGCCACCGAGGCGGTCAAATACCTGCTGGGCGCCGGGGAATTGCTCGAGAACCGGTTGTTGGTGTACGATTCCCTGCGGATGAGGATGCGGACCATCTCCGTGAAGCGCGACCCCAGGTGGGCGCCGGGAACGCCGCACCCCGACATCGTGGAACTCGCCCCGTTGGGGCAGGAACCCGTTTGCGAACTCAGGAACAGATGAAAGAACCGCTCGGATCGGAGAACACTCGATGACCACCAAGGCACCCAAGTCGTCGCAACTGGGTTGGGACATGGATCACGTCTGGCTATTGCGCGACGGACTCTGGACCCTGGAAGGCGAATGGCGTTCGGCCACCGGGGCCTGGCACCCGCTCAACGGCCGGGTGGAGATCCTGGACGACACCGCCCGCTACCTCCTGCAGGACGAGGAAGGCCCTCAGCGGCTGGTGCGGCTGGCCAAAGGGCGCGCCAACCGGCAGGCGTTCAAGGTGGAAGTCCACACCGAATCGGTGACGCTTTCCGGATCGGTGCGGTCGTTCGGGTTGCGTCAGGATTTGACTGCCGCCGCCGGCAACTGGAGCCTTGCAGAAACGGCTCTGCAGCGCTCCGACGGTTCCGTGGAAGTGGACGGCCTGTTCGCCCGGCTGGGGGACATCCACGACGCCTGGCGCTGGATCCTGCGACCGTTGGCTCTGGACGAGACGTGGACGATCGCGGCCAAGACCGTGGCGGAAATCGAAAAGGCCGCCCGCAAGGGGGCACCCATCGAGCAATGCGGCCTCCTGGTGGGCAACACCTCCGAACGACGGATCGTGTCGCAGGTGGCCATGGCCAACATCGACAAGTCGGAAGACCACTACACCATGGATCCGGCGGAAAAGATCCGGGTGGCCAAGGAAATGCGCGAAAAGGACCTGGACGTGGTGGGCCACTGGCACAGCCATCCCTTTTCGCCGGCCAGGCCTTCCGACGAAGACATCAAGGCGGCCACCGACGAAGGTTCCATCTACGGGCTGGCCTCGGTCATGGAGGAATCCAAGGTTCCGTTCAACCTGTTCCGGATCCGGCAGGGACGAGCCACCCCGGTCAAGATCCAGATCGTCTGAATTCCGACCAATTGCGCCTCGAACATCGCCCGTCCTCGGTAAAACCGCGGGACGGGTTTATTTTTACCGCCTCTTCGCTCCAGCAGAGCCTTTTCCAGGAGAACCTTCCATGAGCATCCTCCAGTCCCAGGACCCCCAGCTGCATCTGGCCACCTTGCACGAGGAGCTCCGCCAGCTCCACGGCATGGAGCTGATCGCCTCCGAGAACTACGTCTCGCCGGCCGTGCTGGAAGCGATGTCTTCCGTGTTCACGAACAAGTATTCGGAAGGCTACCCCGGCAAGCGCTACTACGGCGGCCAGGAATACGTGGACATCGTGGAGACCATGGCCATCGAGCGCGCCAAGAGCCTGTTCGGCGCCAAGTACGCCAACGTCCAGCCCTTGTCGGGATCGCCCGCCAACCTGGCCGTGTACTTCGCCCTCCTGCAGCCCGGCGACACCGTGCTGGGCTTGGCGCTGGACCACGGCGGCCACCTTTCGCACGGCCACCCGGTGAACGCTTCGGGCATCCTCTACAAGTTCACGCAGTACACCGTGGACAAGACCACCGGCCGTATCGACATGAACCAGGTGCGCGAGATCGCCCGCCGCGAAAAGCCCAAGCTGATCCTGGCCGGATTCAGTGCCTACTCCCGCGGTCTGGACTGGAAGGAATTCAAGTCCATCGCCGACGAAGTCGGCGCCTACACCATGGCCGACATCGCGCACATCGCAGGGTTGGTGGCCGGCAAGGCGATCGATTCGCCGGTGGGGATCTTCGACGTGGTGACCACCACCACGCACAAGACGCTGCGCGGCCCTCGCGGCGCGCTGATCCTGAGCAACTCGGAAGAGATCGCCAAGAAGATCGACCGCGCCATCTTCCCCGGCATGCAGGGCGGACCGCACATCCCGCAGATCGTCGCGAAGGCCGTGGCCTTCGGCGAGGCCCTGCGTCCCTCGTTCCAGGTCTACGCCAAGAACGTGATCGCCAACGCCCAGCGTTTGTCCAGCAAGCTCCAGGACAAGGGCTTCACCGTGATTTCCGGTGGCACCGACAACCACCTGATCGTGGTCGACATGACCTCCAAGGGACTGGCCGGCAAGGAAGCGGAAAAGCTCTTCGACGAAGTCGGCATCTCGTCTTCGCGCTCCACCATCCCCTACGACCCGCGCAAGCCCATGGATCCTTCGGGCGTGCGCCTGGGCACCGCGGCGGTCACCACGCGCGGGTTCGGCCTGGAACAGATCGACTTCATCGCCGACGTGCTGGATCGCGCCGTGCAGGCCAAGGACAGCGAAAGCAAGCTCGTGGCGCTTCGCAAGGAAGTGTCCGACCTCTGCTGCCAGTATCCGCTCTTCGCGCCCCTGAAGGACTGATCCCCAAAGCAGGTCGTTCGGTACTCGGCCCTCGTCGGACACGATTCCGACGAGGGCTTTTTGCTACCTAGTCGTGGCTTGGGCGAACGGACCTATCTCCATACCCGCTTCTTCGAAGGCGGCGCGGCCATCACCACCCTGGTCGCTCTTTCCGTCGTGGGGGTCGACTCGGCCTGGAAGATCAGCGTGGTGCTGTTCGCTCTGGCGCTGGTGTTCGTCTGGGCGCGCTTTCGCGCCCGCAAGGGCAAGGAAGACGCGGTCCACGTGGGATTGGCCACCGGATGGCTGGCCATGCTGCTTTGCGACGACGGATTCGGCGGCGTGGGCGGAACGTGGGTGTTCTACATCCCCTACTCGCTGCAGATCCGGGTGATGACTCGACCCGGCTGGCCCCGGTGGCTTTGGTATTCCACCATTCCCGTGGGTCTCGCCCTGGCCAACCTCACCGACTGGCTTCCGCAACTGAACCGCGTGGTGTCCAGCGGCAACGCCCGTTGGCAGATCTTCGTGGATTTCACGGGAGCGTTCGTCTGGAGCTTCTACGTGTTCCGTCTGATCCAGACGTTGCATGAACGCGAACTGGCACGCCGCGGCGAACCCCTCTGAATCTCGGTCCGGCAACCACCTTCCGGTCGCTGTGGGGACGATTGTTCACCAGGTGCGAATGGAAATTCCGAGGAACATCGGGCCAAACCCGCCGATTGCGGGTTAGCTTTTGAACCTATGGGAGCGCCTCCCTTCTTCTTGACTCAAGCCCGGACCACAACGACACCTTCCCGGCTTCGCGGTTGCAAACGGATCCTGATCGCCCTGGATTACGCGGGGACGATCTGCGAGATCGACAACGACCGCTGCCCACCGGAAATCGTGCATGTGCTCAACCGACTGTCGCAGATGCCGCAGGTGACGCTGGCGTTGGTGACCGGTTGCTGCGGATCCGAACTTGCCCGCATCACGCGCGACCTGCCCCCCTGCTGGACGATTTCCGACCACGGGCGCGCCTGCATTTCGCCCGACGGCCGACCGGTCCTCGATTGGCCTTCCAACGCAGCGGGCAACGGCCCGGTGGAACGAGCTTGGCTGCAGGCCGAAGACCAGCTCAGGGGTCTTCCCGTGCGGTTGCAGCGCAAGCGTTTCTCCGTGGCGGTCCACGTGCCCGACGCGATGGCGGCCATCGACCAATCGCGTCTGCTCCAGTGGACCAACACCTGCCGCAGTTTTGGACTGGAAATCCTTCCGGGTCGGCGCATCACCGAAGCCTTGGTTCCCGGATTCGACAAGCGCCGGGCCTTGCTCCGGTTGTCGGCGCATCTGCGCAGCGATTTCCGGATCTTCGCGGGCGACGACGTCTCCGATCTCACCACGCTTTCCGAGGTCGCCGCCCGACCCGATGGAATCGGGATCTACGTGGCATCACGGCAGCGCCCGGAGGCCGGAACCAAGGTGACGACCACCGTGGAAGGACCGATCGGCCTGGCGGCGGCTCTGGGCGAAATCGCCGACCTTCTGGAAGGTGTTCCCGGAACCTAGGGTTTCCGACGGCGACAAATCCTACTTTGCCGCCCACACCATGATCCGAGCCGACGTCTGCCAGCCTTGCACCGGGGACTACTCCCCCATCTCCCTTCCGGGCGCCGGAAGCTGGACTCCGGCAGGCCAGCCTGCCGTGGACCCGTCCACGCCGTTCGCCAAGGAATTCACCTACCAAGGACTGCGGGTGTACCCCAACGTGTACCTGGCTCCCATGGAGGGCGTCACCGACCCGTCGTTCCGACGCCTGTGCAAGCGCCTGGCCGGCGGACGCATGGGCATGCTGGTGTCGGAATTCGTCAGCATCGAGGGCCTCACGCGGTTCAATCCGCGCACCGAAGAAAAGACCCGGTTCTACCCCGAGGAAATGCCCTTCACGGTGCAGTTGTTCGGGGCCGAACCCGAGCGCATGGGTTGGGCGGCCAAGCGGGTGGAGGAATCCGGCGCGGCGGCGGTGGAGATCAACTGCGGCTGCCCCGTCCCCAAGGTCGTGAAGAAGGGCGGCGGTTCGGGCCTGCTCAAGGATCTGCCGCTGCTTGCCGAAATCTGCACCTCGGTGCGAAAGAGCGTTTCCATTCCCTGCTCCATCAAGGTGCGGGTGGGATGGAGCGACGACCACGTGACCTTGTTCGAGACCGTGAAGATCGCCCAGGATTGCGGCATGGGTCTGATCGTGGTGCACGGTCGCACCCGCGCCCAGGGCTACAAGGGATGGGCCAACTGGGACCTGATCGGCGAGGCCAAGAGCCGCGCCAAGATCCCCCTGGTGGGCAACGGCGACGTGAGCACCTGGCAGGGCGCCGTGGACCGGCTCCAGCGCTACGGTGTGGATGGCGTGTTGGCCGGACGCGGAGCGATGCACAACCCCTGGTTGTTCGCGCAGATCGCCGACTTCTACGAAGGCAAGACTCCCGCTCCGCCGACCTTGCAGCAGCACCGCGAGGTCTTCCGTCTGTACGAATCGCTCCTGCGCGAGGAAATGGACCACGAAGGCCGGATCCTGGGCAAACTCAAGCAATTCTCGGCGCGTTGCATGAAGGGCTTCCGAGGCGTCGCGACAGCCCGCATGGACCTGTTGCGGTCGGAATCCGTCGGCCAGTACCAGGACATCGCCGACGCCTACTTCGAGTCGCTGGAACGCGACGGCGGCGCCGAATGGGATCCCGGCGCGGTGCGCGAACTCAACGGCAAGAACGCCACCGAACCCGAGGCCGGTGCCCAGCATTGGTAGGGACCGCACTCATTCCGCCGCCCTTCGACTCCGCTCAGGGAACGGCGGAATCGTCCAATCCTTCGGGTCTGATTCCCCGAAACTTGGCTTTGTAGACCCGACATCGCCTTCGCGCTTTGGATATGGTCTGGCGCGAGTAGGTTCAACGGTCGCCTACTCCGGATCGGTCCCTGAGCGGAGTCGAAGGGCCGATCCCTGTCGCGTCCCTCTCCGACGCAGCACCGATTCGATCCGGTTGAGCACGTCCCATTTCTTGGCGCACCAGGCGGGAGCCAGCAGCAGGTCTTCCGAACAGGTTCCCGTGAGGCGATGGAACACGATGTCCGGCGGGGTGCGCTCGATCAGGTCGGCGGTCCATTCGGCGTAGTCGGACAGCGACATCGGCGCGTAGTCGCCGGCACGCCACTGGGCCGCAAGCAGACTGGAGCGGACCACGTGCAAGGGATGGATCTTCAGGCCGTCCACACCCGCGTCGACCACCATGCGATGGCTTTCCAGGGCATGCCCCCGGTCTTCGCCGGGCAAGCCCAGGATCAGGTGGCAACAGACGGGCAACCCCAACGCGCGGGCCCTGCGCGAAGCCTCGAAGTAGACGTCAGAACCGTGGCCGCGATTCACACGCTCCAGCGTGTGGTCGAACACCGTCTGCAATCCCAGCTCCAGCCACACCAGGTGGCCTTCGTCCCGGATGCGGGCCAGGAGTTCCAGCACGCCTTCGCCCAGGCAATCGGGACGCGTCCCGATGGAAAGCCCCACGCACCCCGGAAACGACAAAGATTGTCGATACAGGGAGTCGAGCCGGTCCAGGCGATCGTAGGTGTTGGTGTAGGCCTGGAAATACGCCAGGTACCTGCGCGCCCCCGTGCGTTTGGCCACCACTGCGGCGCCGCGCGACATCTGCTCCAGGACGTCGGGCCTGGCCTTGGCCGAAGGCGCGAACGACTCGTTGTTGCAGAACGTGCATCCGCCGTGGCCCAGCGAGCCGTCGCGGTTGGGGCAGGTGAACCCGGTGTCCAAGGCCAGCTTGTGGACGCGTTCGCAGTACCGTTCCCGGAGTTCGGTTCCGAGCGTGCGGACAAGTTCTGCCAGTGTGCGGGATCCCGGCGTCTGGGCTCCCTCAGCGCGCACCGGCGAAGAGCCTTTCCGCTTCGGGCGGGACCCGAAGGTTCTGGTGGAGGTAGCGGTTCACTTCGCTCGCGGTGGCCAGCTTGCGCGCGCCGCCGGCGATCTCCTTGAGTTCGGGCAGGGTGTAGCCCCGCAGGAGCACCTTGGTGCGCGGGATGTAGCGGCTGTCCATGGACAACACGTCGACCTGGATTCCGGCCAGGTACAGCGCGCAGGCGGGGTCGGCGGCCATCTCGCCGCAGACGGAAACCGGCAAACCGGCCTTGGTGGCTTCCCAGGCGAGCCGCCCCAGGAGCGAGAACAGGGCTGGATGGTAGTTGCTGGCGAGTTCGGCGACCTTGCGGTTGCCGCGATCGGCCGCCACCGTGTACTGCAGCAGATCGTTGGTGCCCACGGACAAGTAGTCGACCAGCCGCGACAAGTGGCCCGCGATCTCCACCGCCGCGGGGACCTCGATCATGGCGCCGATGTCGATTTCTTCGTTGAAGGGGGTGCCTCGCGAACGGAGTTCGGCCCGGGCGAGATCCACCTGGCGAAGCACTTCCTTCATCTCGTCCACGGCCGAGATCATGGGGAACAGGATCCGTCCCTTTTTGCCTTCGCAGGCCCGCAAAAGCGCGCGCAACTGCGTGCGGAACAGTTCGGGATGCGCCAGCGACAACCGGATGGAGCGCTGGCCCAGAAACGGGTTGTCTTCCAGTTCGCGGGATTCCTGTTCGTTGTGCAGGAATTGCGCGATCTTGTCGCCGCCCAGGTCCAGGGTCCGGAAGGTGATGGAACGGTCGGGGAAGTCTTCGAAGGCCTTCTGGTAGACGGCCACCTGCTGGGCTTCGGTGGGCGCGTCGCGCCGCATCAGGTACGGGAATTCGGTGCGGTAGAGCCCGATTCCGTCGGCACCTCGCCGACGCGCCACGGGGATCTCGCGCAACAATCCCACGTTGGCGCAGATCTGGATGTATTCGCCCGACGCCAGCTGGCAGGGTCCCAGGAGGGAGCGGTCCTCCCCCACCTCCACGCGGGCCTCTTCGATCTCCGAGACCTTGCGGTATTCTTCCAGGACTGCGTTGGTCGGGTGGACGAACACGTTGCCCACCACGGCGTCCACCAGGATCTGGGAACCCTGTTCGACTTCCGTGACGGCACCGCCGACCCCGGTGATGGCCGGAAGGTTCAAGGCCCGGGACATCAGGCTCACGTGGCTGGTGATGCCGCCTTCGCCGATGACGAACGCCTTGGCGCCGCGGCTGGCCAGCAGCACGAGATCGCCCGGCGACAGCGCGTGGGCGAACACGATGGAACCTCGTGGATCGGTTTCGGCGGTGGATTCCCCCAGGAGTTTTCCCACCAGCATGCGTCCGATGTCCCCGAAATCCGCCGCCCGTTCGCGCAGGTAGTCGGACTTGGCCTGGCGCATCACGCCCACCAAGTGCTCGACCGAATCGTGGATGGCCAAGGCGGCGCTCTGACCGGTCCCGATCCGCTGGAACACGCCGTTGCGGAAGACCGGGTCGTTCAACAGCAGGGTCTGGGCCCCGAACAGGTAGGACAATTCCTGTCCAACCAGTTCCACGGCGGTGGCCTCGCAGCGGTGGATCTCGTCGAGGCTCTTTTCCAAGGCGCGGTCGAACGAGGCCTTTTCCTCGTCGGGTCCCAGCGAGGCGATGGCCACAAGCTGGTCGCGTTCCACGATGCGGCCGTGGCAATACGCCGGCCCGAGCATCATGCCCGGCGCCGCGGTGAACCCGCGCAGCACCTGCATTTCGCCGCGCGGAACGAATCCGGTCCCGGACGAACCTCTGTCGCCGGGTTCGCTGTCCAGGATCCTGAGCTGGCGCTCGCGTTCGCCCGTGCCCTGCTCCAGCGCGTCCAGCAGGCGCGCGCTTTCCAGCACCGCCGACAGCTGGGAGGCCAAGGCGACCAGGAGCATCTCGGTTTCCGGAGGCTGCACCTCTTCGCGAGGCGAGCGCACCACGATCACGCCGTTGCAGCGACCGCGCGCCACCAGCGGAACGCCCAGGTAGGACAGGAGCTTGTCTTCCTGCAATTGCGCGAACCGCCTGAACCCGGGAGTGCGCGGCCCGTTGGCGACGTTGAGGCTTTCGCTGGTCTGGGCGACCATGCCGGTCAGGCCTTCGCCGAGCTCCAACCGCACGTCCACCGTTCGCGAAGTGGAAGACGTCGCCGCCAGGGTCAGGACCGAGGTCTCGGGGTCGGAGAAGTACAGGTTGCACTGGTCGCCGCCCAGGTGTTCGGACACCAGCCGAACCACGTGGGTTGCGATTTCGCCGATGCCCTGGGCCCTGGACAAGACCCGCGCGAAATCGGAAAGAAGCGACAGCGACCGGGATGGGACCTCCATCTAGGCGGCCCGGTGGATCCTGTCCCAACCCGCCTCGGGAATCTGCGCGCCCAACACTTGGATGACTTCGGCCGCGACGGATCCCGCCAGATGGCCTGCCTTGGATAGATCCCAACCGCGATCCAGACCGGCGAACAATCCTGCCGCCCAAAGATCGCCCGCGCCCGTGGTGTCCACGACCTTGGGGACGCTGGCGGCGGGAACGACCGCGCGCTTGTGGCCTTCGGCCAGCAACGCGCCGCGAGCGCCCAGCTTCACGACCGCGAGGTCCACGTGCTGCGAGATCCATTCCAGGCTTGGTTCGGGATCGGTTTCGGTGAGGGCCTTGGATTCGTCTTCGTTGGCCAAGAGCGCCGAAATCCGTCCGGCGCCCAGGAGGTTGCGGATGTGGTCGCGGAAGATCTGCACCACGTCGAACGAGCCGCAATCCAGCGCGACGGGGATCCCGGCGTGGTTGGCCTTGTCGAGCACGGCGTCGAAGAACGGGGTGTTGAACAGCAGGTAGCCTTCGATGTACACCAGCCCCACGCCTTCGAACGAAACCTGGGCGAGATCGGAAGGGGCGAATTCGGCGCTGGCTCCCAGCGAAGTGAACATGGTCCGCTGCGCGTCGGGTGTGACCGCCGACAGCACGCAACCGGTATCCTGGGTTCCGCGAACCAGCGACAATTCCAGTCCGGCGCCGCGCAAGGAGGCTTCCAGCCGGTCGCCGCGTTCGTCGGGACCGCGCTTGCCCAGAAAACGCGCTTTGGATCCGAGCTTGGCCAAACCCACGAGCGTGTTGCAGGCCGAGCCTCCGGGAGCCTCCGACGGACTGGACGAAAGCTTGGCCAGCAGGTCGCGCTGGACCGGCGGATCGACGAGCGTCATGCCGCCCTTGGGACGTCCGCTTTGGGTGATGAAGGAATCGTCGACATGCGACAGGAGGTCCATCAAGGCCGCTCCGACGCCCAAAATCTGATTGTACTTGCTCACGGGGACGAAGGTACAAATCCCGACGCGTTCCGTCGGCCTCGGCGCTTCTTGTCGACGAAGGTTTCGCCGATCCAGGAAACGATCTTCCAGACGGAAACGGACACTTCCCAGTCCATGCTGCCACGAACCGGCCCCGGAGAAAAATCGGGAACCCACGCGAGCTTGCCGAACCCCACCATCCCTTGGACGATCGCCATCGCACCCGTGAAAGCTCCCAACGCCGCCGGATCCACGCCACCACAGCGAAGTTCCAGGCGACGCGTCACCAGGAACAGGAAGCTCTTCCCGCGCCCCACCGCCCAGATCAGGAAATCCAATCCAGGAAGTTCACGCTTTTTGCGCGGGGCCGAAGGCTTCGGGGTCGGTTCGGATCCGGTCTTGGAAACGATCAACGAATCGAGCCATCCGAACAGTTTTTGGGCAAGCCAGCGGGACCGGCGCGATTTGCGTCCCGGAAAGACCAGGAGAGGCACTCCCCACAACCTGAACACGAATCGCAACGGATCGCGCTCCCCCCCGATCCAGGCCAGAGTGAACCGGAACCGGACCGGAAGAAAGACCACCCCGATGGCGCAGAGGGCGAAGCCCCCCAGGAAGATCAGGGCGTAGGAAAGCAGGAATCAGGCCCCGGCGTTCTTCCGAAGCCGCTTCATCAGGCCGTCGAAGCCTTCTTTGGCGACAATGGTGGAAAACTGGTCCCTGTAGCTGCGCAGCGAAGAGACTTCGTCCAGCACCAGGTCCCAGGCCTTCCAGGTGTCGCCTTCGGGAAAGAGCTTGTAGACGACCTTGGAGGACTTGCCCTTGTTGAAGACCTTGGCGGTGACCACGGTCTTGTCGCCCTTGCCGACCACCGGGGAGTACTTGGTGGAATCGGCGCGGTAGCTTTCCAAACGCTTGATGGAGGAGTTTTCCACCATGCGACGGAAAACCGCCACGAACGAATCCTGCTGGGGCTTCTTGAGGGTCGCCCAGGTCTTGCCCAAGGCTCTCTTGCCCAGTTCGGGAAAGCTGAACATGCCGTTGATCATCTGCTTGAGCGAGTCCTGCTGGGACTTGTCGGAAGGGCTGTAACGCTTGAGCATCGCCTGGAGTTCTTCGTCGTGGCGACGGACTTCCGAAACCGGATCGGCCTTCGGCGACGCGAAAGCGGAGGCGGCGACCAAGAGGCAGACGGCGATGATTTTCTTGTTGATGGACATTTTTGATCCTTGTCGAGACGGGTCGTTCCCATTGACCACACAAAGAAGATACGCTCCACAGGTCACACGGTTTCGGCCGCTCTGTCAAAGTCCCGTCGCAGCCAGGACACAAAACCAATGACGGCTCAATCCCGGTAAGGTCCTCCAAGGACCGGGCTTTCCAGGAGAGCCCCCATGGCCTGCAACACGTCGAGCGCGGCTTTGTTCCGCTCGTGGACGGCATCCCAGTACTTGTTCTGGAAATCGAGCAGGGTCTTGTAGGGACCGATCAACTCCTTGCCCAGCGACGGATCGAGGTCCACCTGGATGGCCACGGATTTGAGCCAGGCTTCGGCGGCATCCTTGCCCTTTTGCGCGGCCGCCTGGCGTTCGCCAAGGGTCCTGTACCGCAGCCACGCGTCGCGCAGGAGGGTTTCGAGTCCTTTGCGGGCGTAGACTTCCTTGCGCCGCAACTGGAGCCATTCCAGTTCGGCCTTGCGCACCTCGCCCAGCTGGCTCCAGAAGTTCAAGTGCCAAACCGCCCCGATCCCCAAGGCGCCGCCCACGTTGTTGATGGGGTCCGTGATCAGCACGTCCTTGTTCTGGCGATCGCGGTTGGCGACCCACGCCTTGCGGTACTGGAACTGGGCCACCACACCAAGATCCGGTCCCAGGCTCGCGCGCTGCACGTCCACCAGGGCCTTCTTGGCTTCCAGTCCGGCCGCGAGCCGTCGCAGATCGGGGTGGGACATGCCCAGGATCATCGAGTCGATCGCGGGAAGTTCGGGCAGCGGCTGCAACAGGCTGTCGACCAGACGCAGCGAATCGGGACTGGAAAGCCCCAGCGAAAACGCCAACCCCTGGCGCGCGCGATCCTGGCCGAGCTTGGCTTCCTGCAGGCTCTTGTCCAGCTCGTAGCGCCCGATCCTGATCTGGAACAGGTCGGTCTGGCTCGCGTCCTCGTCGTCGTTGTCGAGCTTTTCCTGGAGGCTCGATTCCACGCTGTCGATCTTGGTCGCCGCCTCGTCGAGCATGCGGCGCATGCGGGTGGCGTACTGGAACCCGAACAGGTAGGTCAGGGCGTCCTTGACCACGCTCGCGCGGCGGGCGTCGAGTTCGGCCGACGCGACGCGCACCCCGGCCCGCGCGGCGCGCATGCCGGCGCGCAGACGTCCCACGTTCAACGGTTGCTGGACGTTGACTTCCATCTGGAAGGCGGGTCCGAGCGGCCACCACTCGTAGCGGCGGCTGGAATCCCTGCCTCCGTTGGCCAGAGGAGTGACTTCGTAGCGGAACCCGGGAGCCGGACCGAACCCGGCTTCCACCTCGAACTTGGGAAGGATCACCTTGCGCCTGAGGAGATCGATCTGGTGACGGGACCTGTCCAGATCCATCGAATCTTCGGCCAGCTGCGGCTGGTTTTGCAGGGTGCGCCGCACGACGTCGGACAGCTTGAATTCCTGGGCGACCGAAGTGGCCACGAGAGCCAGTGCGGCAGGGAGGACGAATCGCATGGGGCCAAAGTTAGCTCGTGGTGAATCTACCTTGGGCCATCATCGTGATCCACTCGACGCTCATCGCCTCCGTCTTGTCGAATTTCGTCGCCGCGCAACAGGTGGCCGATTCGATCCATTCCGTCGCGCCCGACTCCATGGCTTCGCCCGTTCCGGTCGCGGACACATCAGGTACGGCTCCCGATTCCCTCGCGTCCCGCCGTGTCGTGTCGGGTTCCACCGCACCGGTCGTTCCAAAATCCGACTGGAGCGCCGAATTCTGCGTCGGGCTGGAATTTTCCGCGATCGATTTCGCCGAACGCGCCCGGTTCGCCTCGGACCTCGCCAGCGAAGCCAGCATCTCCCGCTGGGTGGTCGACCAGCCCTACCCCGGCTCGGACATCGGCCCCACCGTCGGGCTCGAGTTCGCCTTGCGCCGCAAGGAATGGTTCCGGCTGGCCGCGGGCGGCAGTTGGCGCACCTGGTCGGCCCAGGCCGTGGCGCGCGACACCGCCAGCGGGTCGCTGCACGATCGCAGCTACGGATCGGATCTGTTCCTGGGAAGCCTTGGCGCCGATTTCCTGGTTTCGCGCTCGGTGCTGCGCCTGGATGCCGCCCGCGACGCCTACCTGGGGGCGCGATGGCTGGTGGGAGCCGGACGTCTGAGCGGCACCGGCGACGCCTGGGGGCTTGCCATGGGGGCGTCCATGCGTGCCGGAGCCGAATTCCTGGACTGGAACCGTTGGGCCGTGAGCGCGCACCTGGGTCTGGATTGGCTCTCGGTCCAGAGCCAGACCCCATGGAAGGATCTTCTCAAGGCGTCGTCTTCCCGCGACTTGGCCGGTTGGACCGGCGGTGGACTGAGCCTGGGAGTGCAATTGCGTTGGGGGGCGCCTCGGGATTCCATCCCCGGGAAGGCTCAGAAGAAGTAACGGATTCCTTCCAGCGAAGCCAGCGCAGGGTTCCAGGTCGCCAGCTCCAGGTCCAATTCCAGAGCCGTGGCGGCGATCAACCGATCGATGGTATCCAGTTGCGTAGATGCAGGAAACCGAATCGATTTGGCCACGATCGAAGAACTCAAAGGCAACGAAACCGCCAAGCTTTCTCGCATGGCTTTATCCAGCCAGACCTGAACAGGCAACGGGAATCGCAATTGCCCGGTTCGCAATTCTTTGGCGATTTCCACCAAGCTGGCGTCGGAAATCGCGATTCGCCCTTTGGCCTGATCCAACAACGACGCACGCTCGGTGCCCAATCGGGGGTCTTGAGCCATCCAAGCCACAAAAAGGGGGGTGTCCACCAGAACCAAGCTCATTTCCAGTCTCCGCGCATGACCACGCCAGCCAATGGGTTGGGCATCTCCTCCCAATCTGGCCGCACGGCCGTGACTTGAGCGATCTCCTTTCCTCGTTTGGTCAGGATGATCTGACCACCTTCGTGGTGAAGATCATCGAGCAAGGCAAGGCAACGGGCTTTGAACTCTCCAACGCCTATCTTCATGACCATAATAGTCGTTTATTTTTGACCTAAACGCAACCCCTTGCGCAAAATCCGTAGTTCACGATGCAAATGCTTGGCCTCCCACTCGCGCCAAGCGGCAAATCCGGCGTAGCGGCGCTCGGCTTCCCGAAAGGCCTTGTGATGAACATGGCGACGCGAACCCTGCCCAGCCTTGGGTGGGTAGGCGATGTGGCACATCTCGTGGAACAACACACCTTCCACAGCCACCTGCGGCACCCCGGGAGCATCGTACGCCCTCGATATAGTCAGAATATGATGACTTACTTGGTCTTTTTGGATTTTTCGATGCGTCGACAATCCCCCCAACTGGGGGGACCAACGCACCACGGCCTGCAACTGCCCCTCAAAATAGGTGCGGTTCAAGTTGTCGAAGAGTTCGCGCAAATCCCAGGTCAACCCTTTGGCATAGCCTTTGGGAATCTTGTCGGGTGCATGGGGCGACAACCATTCGAACAAACGCGTCTGGGCTTCCAGTTTGCGACGCCTCGATACAGGGGACGGATGCGTGACCGAATGAATCCACAACAACATGTCTTGCCGAATGGAATCTGGGGCCGACATGAAAACCTTGGGCAATTGGCAAACCAATCGCCCTTTGGATTTGTTCAATCGCCAGGTTTTTTGAAGTCTCGGCAAAAATTCAAACCGAATCTCCGGGCTCAGTTGATTCCAAACCTCCAACGATCCGGAATCGGAATCGGAATTCAAATTTGCGAAAGACTTGGATTCCTGCCCGGCCTTGCCCCCCTTTGCCGCCCGAGCGTCACCCACGAGATCGAGCACCGAGCGGGGCTCGGGATCTGGATCGGGTGTCGGCTCGAACAACCCCAGGAGCAATTGGATCGGTTTTTTCCAGTTCGTCACGGACGGAGATCTATTTACAAGTCCATCCGCAGTTCTTCGATGCGTTTGCGCACCGGGCCGAACGTTTTGCGATGGATCGGGCACGGGCCGAGCTCCCAGAGCGCCTTGAGGTGGCTGGGGGTGGGATACCCCATGTGCACCGCGAACCCGTACCCTGGCCAGACCGCGTCCTGCTCCACCATCAGGCGGTCGCGACAGGTCTTGGCCAGCACCGACGCGGCGGCGATCGAAGCGATCTTGCCGTCGCCTTCCACCACCGCAAGCTGGGTGGTGGGCCAGTCCGGGATCGTGCGGTTGCCGTCGACCACCACCGCCTTGGGGACAATGGAAAGCCCCTCCAGGGCCCGACGCATGGCCAGGAACGTGGCCTGGAGGATGTTGATCGAATCGATTTCTTCCTGGGTGGCCACTCCGATGGCCCAGCTCAGGCACGAGCCCTTGATTTCGTCTTCCAGAGCTTGGCGCTTGAGGGCGGTGAGCTTCTTGGAATCGTTCAGACCGCCCAAGGTCCAGCCATCGGGAGCCAGCACCGCGGCGGCCACCACCGGCCCGGCCAGCGGGCCTCGGCCGGCCTCGTCGACCCCTGCGACCGGTCTTGGCAAGGAAGGATCGGGATCGGCCAGGACCAGGGAAGGCTTCACCCGGCCACCATGAACCTGGCCAGCCGCAGCGCGATTTCGTCGACCATGAAGGGTTCCACCTTGTACTGCCCTTGATGCAGCAGGACTTCCAGCCGGTCGATCCGATCGAGCTTGTCCTGATCCCATTGCGAACGCGGCGCCGCGATGGGCACTTGTGGCGGTTCGATCTTGGGCGAGGGGGCCAGGGCCTCCTGCAAGGCCAGGGCGCCTTCGGACAGGTCCAGATTGTCGGTGGTCTCCGGAATCGGGTGCTTGGACGCCTCGACCGGAGTCGAGACGGTCTTGGCGGTCTGGGGCGATGGCTTGGCGGCGTTGGTCGCCACGACCGCCGCCGCGGAAGAAACGTTGGCGTTCATGATCCGATCCCCCCTTTCCAGGCGCTCCCCCCGAATCTCCCACGAAGACCGGAGCTCCCCATTCAGATATCGCCATGGACGGGACGGAACTTTAGCTCCTTTTCCCGTTACCGTCGGCGGGCACTCCGGGAAATGCCGACCAGGTGTTCCGGCCGCTGTGGCGATGGTGCATCTTTCCGAGGTATGGGTCCCTTCGAACAAGCCAGGGAGGAAATCCGCTCCCGGGCCGACATCGTGTCCGTGGTGGGGCGCCATGTGCCCCTCAAGCGCCGCGGGTCCTACCACGTGGGACGCTGCCCGTTCCACGACGACCGTTCCCCCTCGCTGCACGTGAACCCGCAGCTGGGGATCTACAAATGCTTCGTGTGCGGGGCCGGCGGGGACGTGTTCAAGTTCCTGATGGAACACGAACACATGAACTTCCGCGAAGCAATGGAGCAGCTGGCCCACGAGACCGGCGTGCAGCTTCCGGAACGTACGGCCCCCGACCCGGCGGCCCAGGCGCTTTCGCAGGCGGCCCGTTCCGCCCTGGACTGGGCCATGGCGTGGTTCCACGAACGGCTCCTGGAAACCCCCAAGGTCCTGGAGTACGCCCGCTCCCGCGGGATGTCGGATTCCGACATCGCCGATTTCCGGATCGGGTTCGCACCCGGAGGCGACACCATGCTCGCCGCCGCTCCCGCCGCCGGACACGGCAGAGAAGCCTTGGTGGCCGCGGGGCTGGCCGTGCGCACGGATTCGGGCCACTGGCGCGACCGGTTCCGGCTGCGGCTGGTCTTTCCGCTGCTGGATCTTTCCAAGCGACCCATCGGGTTCGCGGGGCGCAACCTGCAATCGGGCAAGCCCGACATCCCCAAGTACCTGAACAGCCCCGAAACCGAATTCTACCGCAAGAGCCATTTCCTGTACGGGCTTTCGCACTCGCGCCAGGAGGCCGCCAAGCAGGGCGAGGTCGTGGTGGTGGAAGGCTACATGGACTGGATGGCGCTCTGGCGCCACGGCCTGCGCAACGTGGTGGCCGCATCCGGAACCGCCTTCACCAAGGACCAGGCCAAGCTCCTGGCGCGCCAGGCCAAGCGGGTGGTGTGTTTCTTCGACGGCGACAAGGCGGGCATCCAGGCCGCCGAACGCAGCCTCCCCGTGCTTTTGACCGAAGGCCTGGAGGTTCGGGTGGCCAACCTGGAAGGCACCGAAGCCAAGGACCCCGACGAACTCCTGAAATCCAAGGGCGCCGACGCCTTGCGCGAACGGATCTCGGGCGCGCGCCACTGGGTGGATTTCCTCCTGGACGGATTCTGGAAAAACCACCCGAGGCCCTCGCCCGACCAGCGGGCCGACTTCCTGCGGCGCATCCACGCGCTCCTGGGGGCGATCCCCGACGCCGCGCTGCGCGAACAGTGCGTGCAGGCCGCCGCGCCGTTCCTGGAACGGCTGGGCATCCGGGAGTCGGACCTGCGCGAGACCCTGAAGAACGGCGTTCCACCGCCGCCGGCCGCCCCGGCGGGACCCGCTTGGCGCAACCAGGACGTGCACACCGGACAGAAAAAGGACATACTGACCGGAATTCGTCGTGCGGAGGCCCAATTCGTGCATCTGGTGCTGTCACATCCCGTCCTGGTCCTCGATGCCCGCGACCACGTGCATCCGTCGGATCTTGTCGAGCCCCGCTGCCGGGCGCTCTGGGACATGCTCTGCGCGCAGTCGGAAATCGACAACGCGCCGCCGGACCCCAAATCTTTCGCCGCCGGACTCGATTCCTCCCTTGCCGGATTCGTGGCGGAACTGTTTCAATTGTTCGAAGGCAAACCGGACGAGATGGTGGGCCGCAAGGAGCTCGACGATTTCGTGAGGGACCTGATGGCGCGGAAACTCAAGGAAAAGCGCAGGAAGCTGGCAGCGGCATTCCGGATCGCAGGCGAATCGAATCCTTCGAAGCTCGACGAGATGAACCAACTCCTGGCGCAGGAAGCCGCAATTTTTTCCACTAGGACGGACACGTGAACACTCCAGATCCCAAGATCGTTCGGCGCCTCGAGAAGACCGCCCGGGTCCAGGGCTTCCTGCATTCCAACCAGGTGAGCTCGCTCACCCAGGACGACGACCAGGCGCAGCTTCTGATGGAACTGTTCCGGCGCCGCGGCGTGAACATCACCGCCGGGCATTCGCGCCACATGAACATGGACCTGCCCCAGCGCAGGTCCACCAACGGGCAGGGCCGGTTCTGGGACCCCACCTGGGTGTACCTCAACAGCGTGGGCCGCGTGGCCTTGCTCTCCCGCGAAGAGGAAGTCGCCATCGCCCGGCGCATCGACCAGGTGCAGCAAAGGATACTCGGGATCCTGTTCCACGACATGCGCATCCTCAAGGAGGTCGTGCACCTGTGCGAGCAGGTGGAACGCGAGGAGATCCGCATCGAGGAGATCTGCCAGATCGACAACGACGCCTGGACCGATTCCAAGGTGTACGAACGCGAGAAGGAACGGATCCTGTCGCGGCTGGGCGATCTGCGCAAGTCGCTGACCGGCGCCGGCCGCAAACCTTCCGAGCAGGCCCAGCAGGCGGCCCTGGCCGTGGGGCTTTCGGCACGGCAGATCGACCGCCTCACGCGGCTGTGGAAGACCCTGGTGGAGGACGACGAGCGCGCCCGCGACGACATGCTGACCGTGCGGCAGTGGGAAAGCGTGCGCGACCAGGCCAAGGAAGAGATCGTGGAGGCCAACGTGCGCCTGGTGGTGAGCATCGCCAAGCGCTACAGCCAGAAGGGCATGGAGCTGATCGACCTGATCCAGGAAGGCAACCAGGGACTGATCCGCGCGGTGGAGAACTTCGACTACAGCAAGGGCTTCAAGTTCAGCACCTACGCCACCTGGTGGATCAAGCAGAGCATCACCCGAGCGATCGCCGACAAGGGCAAGATCATCCGCATCCCCGCCAACATGCTCGACAGCATCCGCCGCATCCTGCGGATCGCCCGCGAGCTGCAGTCCAAGACCGGGATGGCGCCATCTCCGGAAGAGATCGCCCAGGCCGCCGGCGTGGACATCGACAAGGTGAACATCGCCCTGGAGACCTCGCAGGATCCCGTCAGCCTGGATTCGTGGACGAGTTCCGACCAGTCCAGCCGCATCGGGGACTTCATCGAGGACAAGACCATCGAGGCCCCGTGGCAAGCGGTGCAGACGCGCCTGCTCAAGGAGCAGATCGACACCGTGCTCAACGGGCTGGAAGAAAAGGAACGCCAGATCATCCGGCTGCGGTTCGGGCTGGACGACGGCCAGGCCAGCACCCTCAAGGAGATCGGCGAACGGTTCGGGATC
>JAKPQQ010000257.1 GCA_029557215.1 Fibrobacterota bacterium
TCGAACACCGCGGGCCCCTTCTCGTACAGATCCAGCAGAAGCCAGGTCGTGACCCCGGAATTCACGATGTACTTGCCGTAGTCGCCCGCGTCGTACCAGCCCTTGGGGCTGGAGAACGTTCCGCTCTGGCCGGTGGAGGCGTGTCGTTCGACCAGGGTGTCGGGGTGCCCGGCAGGACGTGCCCATCTGCCGGCGAAGGCCGAATCCGTGGCGGTGGACGCCCGGTTGTGGTAGAAGGCCTTCATGCCCGCCTTGACCAGCATGGCGTCGCGGCCCGGTGCCACCTGGAAGTCGGCCGAGAGCCGGTCCTTGCCTTGGACCAGACGATATTTGCCGACCGGGAGCGACTCCGGAAGCACGATGGCCTGGGCGCTGTCGGCGATCCCGTTCCAGTAGGACGGAGCGGGAATCGCGCCGCTGGCCGCTGCCTTGCGCTTCTTGCCAGCCACCGCGACGAGCTGCCACGCTCCGGTGCGGAACGATCCGTCCTGCTGCCTCGGGAGCACCACGACCTTGTGGGAGACGGGCTCGAATCCGATCTGGCTCAGGCGTGCCGAAGGCGCGGTGTCGATGGCCCAAGTTGTTGTCGCTGCGAGGGTTGCGGCAATGGCTCCGATGTGCTTCATGGCGGTGCGTCTTCCGGGTGGGATGGTTGCGGATTCGAAGCCGTGTTTGTCGCAATCCGTTCGCGCGCGGTTCGGGTTCGACAGGAACCTTCCGTCAGATTGTGGAATTCCGGACCTATTCGGCGTTTATGCCTCTCTTCAAGTGATATATTTGCGCCGCTGTCGCAGCGGCCTTTCGACGGTTTTTTCCGACACGCTCGCTCATGGGTGATGGCCGCAGCCCACATCGATCCCACAACGAGGAACGCATGGCTAACAAGTACGTCTATTTCTTCGGAGCGAACGCTTCCGAAGGCAACGGCACCCAGAAGAATCTCCTGGGTGGCAAGGGCGCGAACCTGGCCGAAATGGCCCGCCGCGGATTCAACGTCCCCCCCGGCTTCACGATCACCACCGAAGTCTGCGTGGAGTACTACAAGAACGGCAAGAAGTTCCCCAAGGAAGTCCAGCCGCAGATCGACGCCGCCGTCACCAAGCTCGAAAAGGCCTTGGGCAAGAAGTTCGGCGACAAGAAGTCTCCGCTGCTCGTGGCCGTCCGTTCGGGCGCCCGCGAATCCATGCCCGGCATGATGGACACCATCCTGAACCTGGGCTTGAACGACGAGACCGTGGAAGCCCTCAAGGCCGCCACCGGCAACGGCGCGTTCGCCTACGACTGCTACCGCCGCTTCATCCAGATGTACGGCGACGTGGTGATGGGCGTGCAGAAGAAGCACGAGAACGAAGAAGAACCCTTCGAAGGCGTCCTCCACGCCGTCAAGCACGAAGCCGGCGTCAAGCTCGACAACGAGCTCGACGAAAAGTGGCTCAAGGAACTGGTCAAGCGCTACAAGGAACTGGTGAAGAAGTTCACCGGCAAGTCGTTCCCGACCGACCCCCGCCAGCAGATGCAGGGCGCGATCGAAGCCGTGTTCAAGTCCTGGATGAACGAACGCGCCATCCTGTACCGCAACAAGTACAACATCCCCGCCGAGTGGGGCACCGCCGTCAACGTGCAGGCCATGGTGTTCGGCAACATGGGCGAAAATTCCGCCACCGGCGTCGCGTTCACCCGCGACCCGGCCACCGGCGAGAACATCTTCTACGGCGAATACCTCGTCAACGCCCAGGGCGAAGACGTGGTGGCGGGTGTGCGCACCCCCAACAAGATCGTCGACATGGCCAAGGACCCCAACTGGGCTTCTTCCTACAAGGAACTGGAAGCCGTCCGCAAGAAGCTCGAGAAGGAATTCGGCGATGTCCAGGACATCGAATTCACCATCGAGAACAAGCGCCTGTTCATGCTGCAGACCCGCAACGCCAAGCGCACCGCGCTGGCGTACGTGAAGATCGCGCACGACATGGTGAAGGAAGGCCTGATGAGCCCCGAGCGCGCCGTCGAATCGGGCGATCCGGAAGCTCTCAACCAGCTCCTGCAGCCCATCTTCGACACCGCCGCCTACAAGGCAGCCCTGACCAACGGCGCTCTCATGACCGTCGGTCTGCCCGCCGGTCCCGGTGCGGCTTCCGGCGTGCTCGTGTTCAGCGCGGTCAAGGCAGAAGAAGTCGCCGCCACCGGCAAGAACGTGGTGTTGGCCCGTATCGAGACCTCGCCCGAGGACCTCCGAGGCATGATCGCCTCGCAGGGCATCCTCACCGCTCGCGGTGGCGTGTCCTCCCACGCGGCTCTCGTGGCACGCCAGATGGGCAAGGTCTGCGTCGCCGGCGCCGGCGAAGTGGAGATCGACTACGAGAAGGGCACGCTCACCGTGGGTTCCAAGACCCTCAAGGAAGGCGAATCCATCTCGATCAACGGTTCCACCGGCGAAGTGTTCTCGGGCCTCATCAAGACCTCGCCTTCGGAGCTCCTGCAGGTCCTGGTCACCAAGACCCTGGACGCCAAGAACTCCAAGCTGTTCCAGTACTACGACTTCGTGATGAAGCTGTCGGACAAGTACCGCAAGCTCGGCATCCGCACCAACGCCGACCAGCCCGACCAGGCTTCCGTCGCCGTTTCGTTCGGCGCCGAAGGCGTGGGCCTCTGCCGCACCGAGCACATGTTCTTCGAAGGCGACCGCATCGACTCCGTTCGCGAGATGATCCTGTTCGCGGAAGAACACGCCAAGTACAAGGAACTCGTGGGCGAAGCCAACGGCGACGAGGCTCGCCTCGCCGAACTGGCCAAGGAATACAAGGATGCCATCGCGCACTTCACCGGCGCTCTGGCCAAGCTGCTGCCCATCCAGCAGAAGGACTTCGAAGGTCTGTTCGAAGCCATGGCCGGACGTCCGGTCACGGTCCGCTACCTGGATCCCCCGCTGCACGAATTCCTCCCCGCCACCAAAGCGCAGAAGGAAGACCTGGCCAAGAAGCTGGGCGTGTCGCTGGAGCGCATCGAGGCCCTGGGCCACTCGCTGCACGAATCCAACCCCATGCTCGGCCATCGCGGCTGCCGCCTGGGAATCGTGTACCCCGAGATCTCGGAAATGCAGTCCCGCGCCATCTTCCGCGCGGCCCTGGCCGTCGCCAAGAAGACCGGCAAGAAGGTCGTTCCGGAAATCATGATTCCCCTCGTGGGCTTCGAGAAGGAGCTGGAACTCCAGCTCGCGATCGTCCACCGCGTGGCCGCCGAAGAGTTCAAGGCTGCCGGCACCAAGCTGCAGTACCTCGTCGGCACCATGATCGAGATCCCCCGCGCCGCCCTCACGGCCTCGGAGATCGCCAAGCACGCGCAGTTCTTCTCGTTCGGCACCAACGACCTGACCCAGACCACCCTGGGCATGAGCCGCGACGACTCGGGCAAGTTCCTGCCGTTCTACAACAAGATCGAGATCACCAAGGCCAATCCGTTCGCGGCCATCGACCAGTCCGGCGTCGGCCGTCTGATGAAGCTCGCGATCGAAGGCGGCCAGGCGACCCGCCCCGACATCAAGCTCGGCATCTGCGGCGAGCACGGCGGCGAACCCACTTCCGTCAAGTTCTGCCACGACATCGGCCTCAAGTACGTGTCCTGCTCGCCCTACCGCGTGCCGGTCGCCCGCTTGGCCGCTGGCCAGGCCGGCTTGGCCGAGCTGAAGAAGGCGAAGGCTTCGGTCGCCGCCGCCAAGGCTCCGGTTGCGAAGAAGGCCACCGTGAAGAAGGCGGTCAAGCCTGTCGCCAAGAAGGCCGTGAAGAAGGTCGCGAAGAAGAAGTAAGCCGATCGTCAGGGGACGCAAGATTTTGCGTCCCCACGGGTTGTGGGGGCGGTGTCCCCACGATTGCGGAACTTGTCGAAATCAGGCCCTGTCCTCCGATCGCGGAGGGCGGGGCTTTTCCTTTCGGGAAAGAACGGGCGGAGCGCGGGGTGGGTGGCCATCGGACTCGGGATGGCGGATCGTTCGGTTGTCGCGGGAGCCGGGCGGGATGCCGCTCACCCTCCCGAGTTGATGCCTCGGTCGGTGGTGGACAGATTACGTCGGAATTCGTCGCGCAGCCGGTAGAGCTGGGCCGGGCGGTGGGCTCCGCCGGATTGCGCGCCAGGGATCGGTTCCACGAACCCCAGTTCTTCCATCTTGCGCCGGAAGCTGACCTTGTTGATGCTCTCGCCCAGCGTGGCTTCGTAGACCGCCTGCAATTGCGGGAGGGTGAAGGGTTCGCGGCACAGGTGCACGGGCAGGCTGGAGTAGGAGCTTTTCGATCGCACGCGATCGAGGGCTTCCTCCACGATCCGTTCGTGGTCGAACGGCAGGCCGCGCACGGAACCGGCGGGAACGATTTCCAGGTGGGCGGTCCAGCGCGTTTCCAGGGCTTCCCAGGGCACGAGAGCGTACCAGGCGACGGAAACCGACCATCCGCGCGGGTCGCGCCCGGCGCCGGAAAACACCCCCAGTTGCTCCAGGTAGGGACTGCGCAGGCCGGTCTTTTCGCGCAGCACCCGCTCGGCCGCATCGCGGGCGTCGCGGTCGGTGGCCGGATGGATGTATCCGCCCGGCAAGGCGGCCAATCCTTGGAACGGCTGCTGCGAGCGACGGGCCAGAACCACCTGGAGGGTGTCGTCGACCAAGGTCAGCAGCACCACGTCCACCGTGCAGATCACGGGGTCGGGCAGTTCGCGATCGATGCGCCGCTTTGTTTCATTTGGCATCGAAGCAGAAGATACCATCTCATGAAAATGAACTTTCAGGAAAATTAGATAGTTGCGCAACGCAACAAACTTGCGTATCTTTTGTTTATCAAACCAAAGACGACGGGAGACCATGCCATGCATCGCGCTCATCTGCTTGTGATCGACCCCCAAAACGATTTCTGCGACCTGCCAGCCGACTGGTGCCCGCCCGATCCCGTCGGCGCGCGCAGGCTCGCTCCGGCTCTGGCCGTCGCTGGCGCCCACCAGGACATGCTGCGTCTGGCCGCCTGGCTGGATGCCCACCGCGAGCGGATCGATCGGGTCACGGTGACCATGGACCACCACCACCGGCTGGACATCGCGCACCCCGGATTCTGGCGCAAACCCGACGGCGCCGTGGTGGCGCCGTTCACGCCGGTGACGGCCGCCGATCTGGCGGAGGGACGGATTCTGACGGCGCTGCCCCGGGATCGCGACCGCGCCATCGGGTACCTCCAGGATCTGGAAAAGGTCGGACGGTTCACCCACATGGTGTGGCCGGTGCACTGCCAGATCGGCACCTGGGGCCAGGCGGTCCACGCGCGGCTGCGACAGGCATTGGACGCCTGGAGCGATCTCAAAGGGTGCGAGGTGGACCACGTCCTGAAGGGCGAAAACCCCTGGACCGAGCACTACAGCGCGATCCGAGCCGAAATCCCCGTGGACGACGATCCCGCCACGGACTGGAACCTGGCCCTGGTGCGGAACCTGGGGGATGCGGAAATCGTCTTCGTGGCCGGCGAGGCCGGAAGCCACTGCGTGCGCGCCACGGTGGAACACCTGATCGAAGCCGGACAGGAGCCGGATAAGGTCGTCCTGCTGAGCGAGGCCATCAGCCCCGTCGGTGGGTTCGAAGCGGTCCAGGAGGCGTTCTTCCAGGACATGGCGCGGCGCGGCGTGCGCATCCTGCCCATGGATCGAGCGGCGCGTCTGGTCGGTTGATCCTTCTCGTCCGTTCGCGATCCCGATCGGACGGCCCATCCTTTCCCATCCATCCCGTGGAGCCCCCAGCATGAACATTCCCATCGTCCGCAGCCTACTGGAGACCGACCTCTACAAGTTCTCGATGTGGCAGGCGCTTCTGCACAGCCATCCGGGCGCGCAGGCCGAATACGGGTTCGTGTGCCGCAACGCGACCGTGTTCCCCTTGGCCGACCTCAAGGACGAGGTTGAACGCGAACTCGACCACCTCTGCGCGCTGGCCTTCCTGCCGGAAGAACTGGACTACCTGCGGGGACTGCGCTACCTGAAGTCGGATTTCGTCGACTTCCTGTCGGTGTTCCGGTTCCAACGGCGGTTCATCCGCGTGGAAACCGATGGACCCGACCTGCGCATCCTGGCCAAGGGACCCATCGTCCACGTGATGGGGTTCGAGATCTTCGTGCTGTACATCGTGAACGAGCTCTATTTCCGGAGATTGGGAGAGCGCGACCAGGCGCTGGCGGTGGCCCGCGAACGCCTCGACGCAAAGGTCGCCTTCCTGAGAGGTCTGGAGGAAAGCGGAGACCTGGACAAAGGCCATCCGTTCACGTTCTTCGATTTCGGGTTGCGTCGCCGCTACAGCCGGGACTGGCAGGACGAAGTCGTCCGGAGACTGGCCAAGGAGTTCCCTCGCCACATGGGAGGCACATCGAACGTCCATCTGGCCCGCACGCTGGGACTCAAGCCCATCGGGACCATGGCCCACGAATACCTCCAGGCGTACCAGGCGTTCGGATTCCGTCTCCGGGATTTCCAGAAGGCGGCGCTCGAAGGGTGGGTGCACGAGTTCCGCGGCGACCTCGGCGTCGCGCTCACCGACGTGGTGGGCATGGATGCCTTCCTGGCGGATTTCGACCTCTACTTCGCCAAGCTCTTCGACGGGTTGCGCCACGATTCGGGCGACCCTGTCGAATGGGGAGAAAAGGCCCTGGCCCATTACGGCAGGCTCCGGGTGGACGCCCACACCAAACGCCTGGTGTTTTCGGATGGATTGGACCTGGCCAAGGCCCTGGAGATCCATCGCCATTTCCGCGACCGCACCCAGACGGCTTTCGGCATCGGCACCAACCTCACCAACGACACCTGCCACAAGGCGCTGAACGTGGTCATGAAGATCATGTCGTGCGATGGACAGCCGGTGGCGAAGTTGTCGGATTCGGCGGGCAAGACCCTTTGCCAGGACCGGACCTACCTCGCCTACCTTCGTCAGGTCTTCGGCATCGTGGAGGACGGAAAATGATCCGCATCCACATCGCCCAGATCAATCCCACCATCGGCGATCTGGAAGGGAACCTCGCACGGATCCAGGAAGAAGGTGCGCTCGCCCATGCCCACGGGGCCGATCTGGTGGTCTTTCCGGAATTGTGCCTGACCGGTTACTACCCCGGCGATCTGCTGGACGAGCCGGCCTTCCTGGAGCGCACGGCCCAGGCCTTGGATCGGCTGCGTTTGGCCACGATCCAGGCCCCGGGACTCCATTGGGTGGTGGGTGCGCCAACTCCGCGCACAGGACCCGGCAAGGGCCTGGAAAACACCCTGCTGGTGCTGTGCGACGGCGAGGTGCGATTGCGCTACGCCAAGCAGCTTCTGCCCACCTACGGCATCTTCGACGAGCGGCGGCATTTCGAGCCCGGACCCGATGTCGCGCGCATCCTGCGCGTGAAAGGTGCGCGGGTGGGATTCCTCCTGTGCGAGGATGCCTGGAACGACCCGTGCGAAGCCTACGCGATCAATCCTTGGCGCCGCTTGGCCGACGCCTCGCCGGACCTGGTGATCGGGATCAACGCGAGCCCATCGCATCTGGGCAAGCGGACATCGCGCCACGAGCTGTTCTCGGAAAGCAGCCGTCGCCACGGATTGCCCTTCCTGTACGTGAACCAGGTGGGTGGCCACGACCAGGTGGTCTTCGACGGCGGATCGTTCGCCGTCGAGCCAGGATCGGGCGTGGTGGCCGAATGGGCCTTGTTCCAGGAAGACTCGGCCCTGGTGGGGTTTCGCGCGGGACGGTTCGAGTCCTGCGGTGGTCCGCCCTTGCCTGCGCCGGATCCGACCCCCCTGGTGGATGCCGAGTTCCAGAGGCGGCAGATCGTGCTGGGGCTGCGCGACTACGCGCGCCGCTGCGGATTTTCCAAGGTCGTGGTGGGCAGCTCGGGCGGCATCGACAGCGCCCTCACCTTGGCGTTGGCCGTGGAGGCGCTGGGTGCCGGGAACGTGGAGGCCGTGACCATGCCTTCGCGCTGGTCCAGCGAGGGGAGTGTTTCGGATTCGGTGGCGTTGTGCCGCAACCTGGGGATCGCCTTGCGAACCCACCCCATCGAGGAGCTGGTGGACGCGGCGTGCCGCGGCTTCCAGGACGCATTTGGACAGGAATTGGCAGGCGTGGCGCGCGAAAACGTCCAGGCCCGGCTGCGGGGCACGATCCTGATGGAACATTCCAACAGTTTCGGGC
>JAKPQQ010000266.1 GCA_029557215.1 Fibrobacterota bacterium
ACTTGGAGCCCACCGTGTTGGGCAGGTAACCGGTCCTGGCGCCTCGCGCGAAGACGCGGCCATCCTGGCGCAGGGCCACGCGGCCGTCGGCGGGGACATCCATCCAGTTCGCGCTGTCGGTCGACCAGGAAAGCGCGGCTCCGCCGGTGAGGCTCGAGATCGTGAAGCGGGCGGAATCCCATTGGACCAGGGTGTCCAGGTCGGGGACCAGCGACAGATCCACGCGCATCACCTTCACGAGGGTGACGACCGACGAATCGAGCCGCCCCATGCTGTCGGTGGCCGTCAGGCGCACGACGTTGGCGCCTTGCAGGAACGACGACAGACGCGTGGAATAGGCGCCGTTGGCTGCGATGGGCTGGGCGACACCGCCGATGTCCACGCGGGCGGCGTTCCGCACCGTCCACGAGATGTCGACCGAGCCGACCAGGTAGTCCACCGTGTCGCTTGCGGGGGCCGTGCGGACGATCGAAAGCGGCTTGTAGCGGTGGATGGAGATCGAGTCCTCGCCCACCTGGATCCCGTCCTGGGTGACCAGCAGCACGTGGCCCGAAGTCCCCGGCGGCACCTGGATCCTGGAGCGGACGATTCCCGACACGGGATCGACCCGCTTGCCGTCGATCCGGAATTCGCATCCGGCGCATTCGCCGGCCGAGCTCCAGGCGACTTCGACGGAATCCGACATCGTGGCGTACAGTCCCGCGCGCAGCGGCGGCGCGCCCTGGGTGGAATCGAACATCGGGCGGAGCACGGGGCGTGGCAGGACCTTGGCCCGCGCGACCCACACGGTGTCGGAGGCCAGGCGTCCGCCGGCGTCGGCCACGGCCAGAACGATCGCCATTTCCTGTCCGGTGGCGGGAACGTGGATCCGGGCGCTCCAGACGGAATCCTTCTCGCGGCGCGCGGGGGCTCCCGCGATGCGCACGGAGCTGTCGAAGAGGCCCAGCTCGCTGGCCACCACCCACTTCACCAGGAACGAATCGACTTCGGCGATCAGCTGGTTGCCCTTGGCCTGCGAAGGGGATTCCAACCGGATCCGGATGGCGCCCACCTGGCCAGGTGCGCGGCGCGTGACGAGGAGCGTGGCGGTCGACGAATTGCCCAGGCGGTCCCAGGCGGTCGCCACGATCGGCGTGGCGGTTCCGGAAGGCGGCAGATCGACCAGGGCCAGGTAGGCACCGTTGCCCAAGGGCTCGGGCGCGCGCCCCCGGATCCTGACCGAATCGACACCCGACAGATCCTGTACTTGGAAGCGGATGGCCACCGTGGAGGTCCCGTTTTCGACGATCGTGTCCTTGGACGGCGACGACCAGACCACGGCGGGGCCTGTCGCGTCCTTGGCGCGGGTGGCTTTCACCCAGTCGGTGACCTTGCCGCCGTTCCTGTCCACGAGGTCGATGGGGATCGTGGTCTCGAATCCGTTGGCGGGGACGAACACGTCCAGGCTCCAGACCGTGTCGGAGATGCGCCTGGCCAGCCGACCACCGATGCGCACGCCCGTGTCGGCGATGCCGTAGGGCGAGCGGCAGACGAATTCCACCTGGAACAAGGAGTCGTCCACGGCCAGGGTGTTCCCCGACTGGTTCTCGGGCGCCAGACGCGACAAGGTGGCGTTCAGCGTTCCGGAAGCGGATCTGCGGGCGATGCGCACCACCGAGTCGGTGGTGTTCCCCGCCTTGTCGCGGGCGTGGATCCGGATCGGGAAGCTGGCGCCGCTGGCGGGGATGGTCACGGACCGGGAGAATCGGCCCTCGGAAGAATCGGCGGGGGCCCCCTGGATGACCACGGAATCGACCCCGCTGCGATCGTCCACGGCGACCACCACCTGCACCACCGAATCCTTGTTCTCCAGGATGGAATCCTGCCGCGGAGACAGGATGGAGATCGCGGGTCCGGTGCGGTCGGCGGCGGGCAGCACCTGGAAGGTGGACCGGGCGGTGTCGGTGCGGCCGTTGACGTCGGTCATCCACACCAGGAGCAGGTAGGATCCCTCGGGAGCGGTCGTGACGGAAATCGTCATGCCCGCGTCGGTGGCCAGGTTCCAGACGGAGCGTCCGGCTTCCAGTTGGGCGGAAAAGCCGGGTTTGAATTCCGCCGAACGGTCTTCGGATCCCTGGAGGATCTTCCAGCCGAGCTTGGCGAGTCCCGAATCGCCGACAAAGACGCCCGCCACCACCGCGGAAGAACCCGCTTCCATGTCGGGCAGGGAGAGCGCGGTTCCGATGCGCACCGGGTACGGGGGGAAGGCGCGGTTGGCCAGGGAGTCGCCGAGCTTCCCGGCCTTGACCAGTTCCTGCACGAGCTCGTAGGCCTGTGCCTTGCCGATTCCCAGCGACCAGCTCTTCGCGAGATTTTCCATGGTCGACGCCTTGGTCGCGGCGTAGAGCATCGCCAGGCGGACCAGCCGCGCCGTGTCGATCCCGACCGGACAATTTCCGGGATATCCCGCGAAGGCGGGGGTGCCGTCGACCAGATGCCGCGCGTAGCGGGCCAGGACGCTGTCGTGGATGCGCTCCGACGCGCTCGTGGTGGATTCCAGGAGAGCCTTGGCGATCGAATCCGTGACGACCTCCCCTTGGGTGAGGGTGGTGGACGTGGAGCTCGAGCGCGTGTAGGACACGAGGAACGTCCGGATTCCGGATGCCCATACGCCCACGTGGATGGAATCCAGCCGCGAAGTCGGCAACGTGAACCAGCCGGTCGCGATGGTCGGGGAAATCTCCTGCCGCGCCGTTTTCCGGTGCTGGCCGCTACCGACCGCCCAGGTCAGGGAATCGGGAACTTTCCAGGCGTCCTGGTAGGAGACCGACGCCGAAACCTCCAGCTCGGAGGATGGGGTTTCGGGTTCCGACGTCTGGCAGGATTGGAGTCCAACCAGCGCGGCGCCGAACATCGCAAAAGCGGCGCGGATGGAGGAGCGGTTTGGAGACCGGAACATGTGCATGGGACATCCTGGCAGAGATAGAGATCGAGAATCAAGATAATTCCCAATCAATCTACGACATGTCGGGTCGTCCGAGACGTTCTTCGGTGCGGCGACGGGTTTCGGAAATGGGGTTCGCGATCGGATCGTGGCAACGGCGCCCGGTGGAAGATCGGGCGGAATTCTTCTCAGTCCTTGCGGCCTCGGCAATAGACCTCGCGTGCGCGTTGCCCCAGGTCGGTGGCCAGTCGGGAGTCGTGGATGCAGGGGACCACGTCGCGCCAGTACCGTTCGGCGTCCAGCCGCACCTGCTTTTCCAGGTCGGTGGGGTACAGGTCCAGCGCCTGCAGGCAGTACAGCGGATGCTGCGGCGGGAGGCGCTCGAATCCGGGGCGGATGGACGCGTCCAGCTCCGACAAGGTCTTCCACTTCACGCCGGATTTTTCCGCCCTGCGGATCATGACCCACAGCGCGATTTTGGACAGTTCGTTGGAGCGCGATCGGATCCCCGGCAGGACCGGTTTTTGACGAGTTCCGGGCTGCCCCCCGAATCCGTGGTTCCCGGCGGCGTCTTCGAGCCGGGGCCGCTCCCAGGCGCGGAGCTTCTCTTCGTGGATGGCGCGGATCCGTTCCGCGACCTGCTCCTTGGGCCAGGCCGAATTCCCGGTCAATCCGCGCGGCGCGGCGCCGGCTTCCAGTTCCTGGTCCTTGGCGCGCCACAGATGGTCTTCCAGGGTTTCGCCCGGCAACGGCTCCAGGGGAGGCAGATCGGGAATCCACTCCTGTGGTTCGTAGCCGCCCCCGATGTCCGAATGCATGCCGGGAAGCAGCCATTCCTCCCAGTCGGGCGACGGCAGGGGGTGGCTCTTGCGGAATTTGTCCCAATCCCCCGCGCGGATCGATTCGTCGGCCCGTTCGGGATCCAGTTCCACGCGCAGGCTCTGCAGATCGAACAGCGGACGGACCTCGAATCGCGCCACCAGCGAGACCACCTTCCTGGCCTGGCTCGGTCGCAGCCGCAACCGGGCGTCCTTGTCGATCCCGTTGCCGGGAATCCCCAGCGACGCGACCGGATCGAACAGGCCCACGAACGTCACACGCAGATTCCGTCCCGTCAGCCTGAAGCGCGCGAGGCTGGCGGGGTCGGTCAGCAGGTTGACCAGATGCAGCGATTCGGCCGCGCCGCGGCTGAACCCGAACAATTGGACTTCGATGTCCCCCGGATTCTGCTCGGCCATTTCCCAGATCCAGCGCATCGCCTGGTCCACACGGTCCATGAAGCCGTTCCCGGTGAGCCCGCCGATCAGCGAATCCAGCGTGCCGCCGGTCCCGACCCCGACCACGTAGTGCTTGGCGCGGACGGTTCCGGGCTCGCGGCCTTCGGCCCAGAGCTTGTGCAGCTTGGCGATGTTGGTCGCGTCCCCGGCGTAGGACGTGCGGAGCACGTCGTTCCAGGTTCCGTCGGTGAACACGGCGAGGATCAGCTTGTCCATGGGAGCGGAGCTTTCCGGATGGAGGAGGAATCTGTCGGTGACAGGAATTTACACCTGCATCGCCGCTTCCGCCACCATCGTCCGCCGAACCGTCGATCTCTCCGGGTCGGCTTCCCCGCAGCTTGCTGCGGGGCGGGTCAATGCGGGCGGGCCTTCCTTCGGATTCGCTTCTTGCGCCAAGGCCTGTGCCAGGGGCGTTCGCTCAGGGCGTCCTTGTCGTCCTGCGTGTACTTGGCGCGGGCGGCATCCAATTGCTTGGCGTCGTTGGCGGCCACCGGGATCGCATCCAGCTTGGTCGCGTGGCGGGCCCACCAGTGCAACAGGCTCGCGGCCGTCCAGGACGCGTTCAGCACATGCCGTCCGGCGTTCACGGTCATCACCGCGATGGCGATGCCGGAATCGGGTTCGCCTTCGATGCGCGCGAATCCGGCGAACCATTCGTAGCGGCCTTCGGGGTCCTTGCCGTCGAGCGATCCGGTCTTGCCGCCCAGCTGGAACCCTTCGCGCGCCTCGATCGGCCAGCCAGCCTGGAATCCTCCGCGCGCGGTGCCGCTGTCCACGGTGAGCCGGAACAGCTCGCCGAGTCCGTCGTAGGGGCGCTTGTCGGGAATCGTCGATTCGGCGCAGGTGCTGTCGAGCTCCGGCGGCGTCCAGGAAGGGGGACGCAGCACGCCGTCGTGGGCGAACTTGCGCACGATCATGGCCGCGTGCACCGGGGAAAGGAACGTGGTCCGCACGAATCCCGAGCTGACCTCGGCCAGGTTGTAGGTGTCGGCGGGGGCGAGCATGCGCCCCGAAGGCACGCCGTTGCCCAGCCCCTCGGGCTTGTTGAACCCCAGCGAGTCGGCCCAGCGCAGGATGGTCTCGCGGCCCAGGGTGCTGGCGCCCAGGGCGCCGAACACGGGGTTGATGGAGAACGCGAAGGCCTTGGCGAGGCTCACTTCGGTTCCGCCTTGGGTCGGACGGATCTGGCTCTTGTAGAGGGTGTGCGCGTTTCCCCGGAAGGTGATGCTCTGGAACGGATCCATTCCGTTGGAAATCGCCGCGGCCGAGGTCAGGATCTTGGCCAACGACGCCATCGGGTATCGGGGCTCGGCCAGGATCCTCATGTCGGTCGTGACGGGCTTTTCCCCTTCGCGGGCCAGGAAGAAGATGGGGCGCGCCGTGCGCAGGTCCAATCCCACCGCCACGGTGAGCACCGAAGGGTGCCGCATGACAAGATCCGTCGCGAAGGCCTGGGCCTGGGCGTCCACCCTGGGGATTCCGGGGAGCCTTCCAGGGAAGATCGACTGGGGCGAGCAGTCTCGCGGGACCGCGACCGTGTCGGGCCTTGCGGCCGAGTCGCCGGCCGAATCGACCAGCGACGAAATTCCGTACAGTGCCCCGGCAAGGGCGATGCTGGCGATCAAGATGCGGCTCCATTTGCGTCGCGGCGCCTGGGGCACCGGTGGACGCTCCCAGGGGAGGTATTTGGGGACGGTCCCGGTCAAGCCGCCGGGCCCTTCGCCAGGCGCGACAATTCCTGAAAGTAGGTGGGGAACGTCTTGGCGGTGCAGCCGGGGTCCAGGATGGCCACCGGCACCTCGTGGGCGGCCAGCGAAAACGCCATGGCCATGCGGTGGTCGTCGTAGGTCTCGATCTCCACGCCTTCGCGAAGCGTCGTCGGCGGCGTCACCCGGATCCAGTCGGGGCCTTCTTCCACCGTGGCGCCCAGCTTGCGCAACTGGTCGCGCACGGCCACCACGCGTTCGGTCTCCTTCACGCGCCACGACCCGATCCCGCGGATGGCGGTGGCGCCGTCGGCGAACAGCGCCAAAGTCGCCAGGGTCATGGCCGCGTCGGGCATGTCGATCATGTCGATGTCCAAGGCGCGGAGCTTGCCGGATTCCGGCGCACGGCATTCGATCCAGGTGTCGCCCCAGGTCACTCGGGCGCCCATTTTCTCGAGCACGGTCGCGAAGGCCGCATCGCCCTGCACGCTGTCCTTGCCGCAGCCGTTCACCCGAACCGGTCCGCCCAACGCGCCAAAGGCCAGGAAGTAGCTGGCGGAACTGGCGTCGCCTTCCACGACCACGGTGCCCGGAGCCTGGTAGATCGCGGGAGACACGCGGAACAGACGGTATCCGTCGCGTTCCACGCGCACCCCGAACTTCTCCATGAGCTTGAGCGTGATCTCGATGTACGGCTTGGAGATCAGATCGCCTTCGACCTCGATCTCCAGAGGGCGCGGCGACAAAGGCGCGGCCATCAGAAGGCCGGTCAGGAATTGGCTGGACGTGGACCCCTTGATCTTGGTGCGGCCGCCGCGGAACCCGCGGGCCTCGATCCTGAGCGGTGGGTAGCCCTCGTTGCCGACGTAGGAGATGCTCGCGCCGTCGGCCAGGATGGGACGCAATCCGTCGACCAGGTCGCCGATGGGCCTCTCGCGCATGCGGGCCACGCCGTCGAGCGTGAATTCGCCGGTTGCGGCGCAAAGGGCCGCGGCCAGCGGGCGCATGGCGGTGCCGGCGTTGCCCAGGTTCAGGGGCTGGTCGGGCGAACGGAAGCCGGCGCCCCCGATTCCCGTCACCGTCAGGGTGGTTTCCGAGGTCTGGTCCAGGGCCACGCCGAGCTGGAGCAGGGCTCCTTTCATGGCGCGGATGTCGTCGGAATCGAGCAGATCCACCAGGGCGGTGGTGCCTCGCGAGAGCGCCGCCAGCAGCAGGTAGCGGTTGGAAAGGCTCTTGGAGCCGGGAAGTTGGATTGCACCCTGGAGCGCACGAATGGGGCCGATGGTCAGACTCTGCATAAGGATCTTGGCAATTGTAGCCAAGGATGGTCGGGGTTTTGCCGGGTTTGTGCATTGTGTGGCCGGGCAGGGAGCAACGGGGCCCCCTGGGCTGGACGGGAACCGGCAGCGGGAGTCAGGAACAGGAAATGGAGTTGAAGGTCTTCTTGACGGGATTCCAGGTATTAGATTTTCCGGTCACCATGAGCACAGAAGCCACAGCCTCCGTCTGCACCAACTGCACCAGTCACAAGGAATGGGTCGCCAAGAAGGTCCATTCGTTCGTCGGTGTGGTTCCCCTGGGCGTCTATCTCGTCCTCCACCTGACGCGCAACGCGAGCTCGCTCGCCGGCCCCCAGGCCTTCGACGAGGCCGTCCAGGCCACCTGGGCGAACCCCCTCAACTACGTGTGGGTGGCCCTCCTGGTGTACCTGCCCTTGGCCTTCCACTCGATCTACGGCATCAAGCTCATGATCGAAAGCGAGAAGACCAACGTCTTCAAGCACTTCAACCTGGAGAACGTCCGGTACTTCTTCCAGCGCCTGTCGGGCCTGGGCGTGCTCGGGTTCCTGTTCGCCCACATCTTCCTGACCCGCGTCCATGTGTCGATGGGCTGGCTCCAGGACGCCGCCACCAATCCTTCGGGGCAGGTCACCTACAACTACTTCGCCACCCACATGACCGACTGGTCCAAGGGCACCGCGATCGTCTACGGTCTGGGCATCCTGGGCACCGTCTACCACCTGGCCAACGGCCTCACCACCTTCTGCATCAGCTGGGGCATCACCACCGGCGCCAAGGCCATGAAGAAGGCCGAGATCGTCGCGCTCCTCTTCGGCTTGACGATGCTCGCCGTCGGTTACGCCGCGATGGTCGGGTTCTTCATGTACGACTTCACCGAGTTCATCACCCCGGGCGGCCCGATGGCTCCGGAAGGCTTCCTCGGAAAGATGATGGGCCACTGATCGCCGCGGCCTCTTGCGAGGCCTTGCGACAACGATCGGTTCCGTGACTCGAGCCTCGTCCTGCGGACGGGGCTTTTTCGCGTCCTGAAAACCGGCTCCGATGGAGCGTGGTGGGGACGCAGAGGCGACTCTAGCGTTGCGGGGGCGTGACACGGCGAGGCGTTCGGCCCAAGACCTCCCTTCGTTCAATCCGGCCCGGGAGATGCTCCGAACGACCCCGGCAGCACATCCAGGGGATGCACCCCGGTGCGGCGAACGCTTCTTCCGAGCGCATCGACGCCGGATACCGACACGACAGGCGTTGTCGGTCTGCGGATCACGCCACTGGTGGCCAGTTCGCGGATGGCGTCCATCGCGCGCGTGGGCTTGCCGGTGTTGTCGAAGGCGCCTTTCTGGTAGCCGTTCCAGCCGTTGTGGCACTGGGGCTCCCAGTAGAACACGCCAAGCCCCGACCCGTTGGGCAGCGAGGCGACGTCGGCCTGCAGCTTCTTGAGCAGCGCGTAGCAGGAGTCGGCGGCGGTCCACGACATCCCGACTTCGGTGATCATCACCGGCTTGCCGTAGCGCGAGACCATGTCCTTCATGTTGGCCAGGCATTGGTTGGATCGCGCGCGCCAGTCTTGGGGTTCGGGGTACAGGCTCATGCCCACCACGTCCCATTCCACCCCGTTCTTCTTGAGCCCGTCGAAGATCCAGCGGAACAGGGCGTTGTCGGAACCGTTGGAGATGTGCACGACCACCTTGGCGTCGGGGAACACCGATTTGACGGCTTGGGATCCGCTCTGGACCAGCGCCGCGAAGCTCGCCATCGACTTGGATGCGCGGCCTTCTTCCCAGAGCATGCCGTCGTTGGTCTCGTTGCCCACCTGCACCCACTCGGGTGCGACTCCCGAATCGCGCAGGGTCTTCAGGACGTCGATGGTGTGCGCGGCGACGTCGGACTTCAGCTGTTCGATCCCGTGGGAGCTCCAGGCGACGGGTTTCGTCTGCTGGCCGGGGTCGGCCCACGAGTCGCTGTAGTGGAAATCGATCATGATCCGGAACCCCAGCGCCTTGGCGCGCATGGCTGTCTTCACGACGTCGGCCTTGCCGCACCAGCCGTCCTTGGGGTCCACCCACACGCGCAACCGGATGCTGTTGATTCCTTCGTCTCCCAGGATCCGCAGGAGGTCGCCGGTCCTGCCTTGCCGGTCCCGGAAGGTCCGGCCGGAGGCTTCCATCTGGGACAGCCAGCCCACGTCGGCGCCACGGGCGGGCTCGGCACGAACGGACATGGCGGCGAGGGTGAACAGCAGCACGGCGAGATGTTTGGCCATGGATTGGAAATAACCGCAGCGAGGGGGTGTCGGCGCCTCGTTTTCGGACGGATCGTTGAATCAAGTTCTACGATTCACAATCGAGATTCCCGATCGACGGAGGTTGGTTCGTGCAGATGGTCCGACAAGCGGGTGCGGCGGTGGCCAAGGCGGTGCTCGCGGGGGTGTTGGTGGTCCTGGTCGGTTGGGTCGTTTCGGCGGTCTGTCTTGGCACGTCGATCTGGATGATCTTCCGGGAAGGCGCTCCGGGCTTCCAATCGGATCCGGGTTTCTGGGGTTGGTTGGTCGGCGTGGGGAGGTTGGTCGCCAGCCATGGTTGGACCCTGGCGTTGGCTGTTGCCGCCCTGGTTGGATTCGTGGTGCATGCGGTGCTTGGTTACAAGTACGCCGTGCAGGAGCTGGTGTTCCGGTTGTGGGGGCAAGGCCAGGAACGCCTGCTGGAACCCTTGTTGGTCGCGATCGCCGAACATTTGGAACGCACGCTCCCAAAGACGGTGCACAGCGCGGTGAAATGGGGAACCCTGCGGGTGGAAATGCTCGAATCCTTGCGGCACGATCCGACCGTGGGGTTCGCCAAACGCCTTGCGATCGCCTGGCTCCTGGAAAAGATCCATGCCGACAAGCTCGATCTATCCGATGGCCGGAGCCTCGGAAGTTCTATCGCCTCCGCGTTGCGGGGGCTGGTGGCGGAAATCGTCGAGCCGTCCTGGTTCTTCCCGCTGGTGATGATGGGGTTCCAGGGCGCGATCCTGGGGCTTGGGGTCTGGATGGCGCGCTGATCGCGCCGCAGAGCGACGAGCGACCCGCGCCTCCCGACGGGAGAGGCGCGGACACTCGGGGGATCGGAGCGGGTTCTGGGGATCGCCGCGTCGCCGCGACTTGGTTGAACATACCGAGGAATCATGGCGCAAGGCTTTTCCGTGTTCCGATTCCCGCATTTTGTGTATCCCGCTGGGATACATCGTCCGCACGATCGATTTCCAACAGCGGGTTTTCTTGTGAAACGGCTTATGTTCTCTTGGATCGTGTTGCCTCGGAGGGAGTCCGACCGACCTGAGGCGGCGGTGTCGGAGCGGCACGGAAGATGTTGCCACGGATGGGAGACTCGATGCGAGCGAATCGTTTCTGCTGGGGATGGACCCATTTCGCCGCGATCCGGTCACCAGGTTTTCCGGCGATTGGCGCAGGCGTCTAGCAGGATGGCTCCGGGCCGGGTACCATACTATCCATGAGCATGCGCCCGAACGTCTTCGCCTATTTCGACAGTCGTCGCTTCCTGCGGGATGCCCAGCAGGAGATCAAGACGCGTCGACGCGCCTTCACGCTGGAATTCCTAGGGGCGCAGGTGGGCCTCAAGTCCAAGGGGCACGTTTCGCTCATCCTCAAAGGCGAAAAGAACATTCCGGACGAAAAGATCCCGTTGTTCGCCAAGGCGCTGGAGCTGGACGAGCGCGAAACCGCGTTTTTCACGCATCTGGTGCATTTCAACCAGGCGTCCACCCACCGCGAACGCAAGCTGCATCTGGACCGGATGGTCTCGCAAATGCGCATCGCCGACCGCAAACTGGTGCCCAAGCAGTACGCCCTGTGCGAAACCTGGTGGCACCCGGTGGTCCATGAAATCCTGCGGATCAAGGACATCAGGAACGAGTGGAGCAAGCTGGCTTCAACACTTCGCCCGACAATCACTCCCGAACAGGCCCAAGAATCGGTACAATTGCTGGAAGAGATCGGTCTGGTGAAGCAGGACGCCAACGGGTTCTGGAAGCCGACCGATGTGGTGGTGACGTTCGGGGAAGGATGGAAGTCGGTGGCGGTCCGGGAATTCCAGAGGCACAGCATCGAAATGGCCCAAGGGGCGTTGGAGCGGTTCCCCGTGGCTGAACGCGACATTTCGCAGGTCACGTTGAGCATCGGCCCCGAATCGTTCCAGGAACTCAAGGAACGCCTGAGCCTGTTCCGTCGCGAGGCGTTGGCCTTGGCGCGCCACGACAAGAATCCCGACCGGGTTTGCCACCTCAACCTGTCGTTGTTCCCCGTGGCCGGAGTGGAATCGTGAAACGAATCGTTCTGGCGGCGGGGCTTGCCCTGCTGGTAGGGTGCGGCCAGGATCCGCAGTCGGGCGGAGGCGGGATCGAGATCCCCAACGGCCTGAACCTCACCGTGGCATCGGCCGACGACAAGCCGGTTTCCGGCGTCGCGGTCCGTCTGATGGCCCGCGAAAGCTGGGCGCAGCGCACGATCGAAGGCGGCGCCGTGGTCCTGGACAGCGGCAGGACGGATTCCGCCGGACGGATTTCGTTCCGGCTCCCCCAGGGCGAAGGATACTGGGTCGAGGCTTCGACCGGAGGCATGGGTGTACGCCTGCAAGGCGACAAGCCCGAAACCAGGAGGGCGTATCTGGCTCCGCTTTCGCGACTGGAAGGATATCTGGGAGCGGGGCCCATCGCCGGTGTGGAAGTCCGCCTGGCGGGATCCACGCGCAGGACGGTGACCGACGCCAACGGACGCTTCCGGTTCGATTCGCTGCCGCAATCGGGCTACTCCATGGTGGCCCGCACCGGCGCGAGTCGCAGGTTGGCCCAGCTGGGCGAAGTCGGCATCGGGCTCGATCCGGTCGACGCGCAAGGTCTGGTCAACGACACCGCGTCGGTCGTTCTGGACAACTTCGCCGATGGCGACAATATCTGGCTGATGCGGGGCCTGTTCGGGAGCGGCTACTGGTGGCTGGCCGCCAACAATCCCGACCTGCGCGCCGTGTTCGGCACCGGCGGGGCGTGGGAGAACCTGGGCACCGACGGAGTGGATCGCTGGATGCGGGTCGTGGTCGACGCCACGGCCATGCCCAACCAGCCATGGGCCGGACTGGGGCTCGAGATGGGCGCTCGCGATGCCGTGCTTCCCGAGCTGTCGGGCGCAACAGGCTTCCGGTTCCGCGTGCGCGGCGCCGGCCGCTGGTCGCTCAAGCTCGAAGAAGTCCGAGGGGACACGACCGTCACTTGGGCGAGCGCATTCGATGTGACCGATTCATGGACGACCGTCCGCGTGGACACCTCGTCGCTCGCCCCCGACGCGACTCCGATGGAAGTCTGGTCCGCGCGTCCGCGCAAGGTGCGCCAGATCATCTTCCAGACCACCGAATCCGGCAACCTGGACGTGGCCGAACTGGCCATCGAAGGCGCGAACCTGGGGGACTGGAAGAGGTAGGGGAACTCTTGGCGGCGAGGGGCGCTTGTGGAAACGCAGGGCAAAACCTCCAGACCAGGAATGTTCGCCACGAGCTCTATCGCGCCCGGAACCGAGCCTGGAATCGGCTGCCCCGTGCGACCAGGACCGTGCCGCGACGTGGATCGATTTTCCAGCGCTCCTTCCATTCCGATCCCGATTCTCCGCTTCGTTCGCCGATCGGTATGCGCAGGAGCGTATCGGGCCCGACCACCCACAAATCGGTCCGGATTCCGTCGCCGAACAGGGTGGAAACCTCGATGGCAAGGTGGGGCTTCCCGGATTTCGGAGCGCGGAACGAAACCGCCCGACGCGGCTCCCGTCGATAACCGTCCTCGAAGACGAGCGCGCGCTGCGCGCCACCGCCGCTCAGGATCCAGACGGGTTGTCTTCCTGCGCGATGCCGGGCGTCGATCCGGAATCGCCCCAAAGACCCGGGGAGATCCTGGACGACGGACCACTCCCATCCGTCGACGGAATCTGCCAGGCTGTTCCGGGAGATGATCGAATCGTTCCCCTGGCGGAACCAGCGGGCTTCCGGCGAGGAATCCACCGACACGGGTGACTCGAGGAGAGGGGCCAGGAACGGAGCGCGCACGATGGCAGGTTGCGGGAATCGAACCCGCGCGCTGGGGTGGGCCATGCGCAACGCAAGGTCCGGCAGACGCGCCCACCCGGAGGTGTCCTGGCATTCCAGTCGCACCCACGGCTGGTTGGACGCTTCGCCGAACAGCATGAAGTCGTAGAGCGTCCCGGGGCTCTTTTCGCGGGAAGATCCGGCCAGGGAGCAGGGCGCGGCCGTCCGCAGGAGGGTGGGTTTTTCGCCTTCGCCCGGCATGGCGGCGGCGAGATCGACGGAATCGCCCAACGCCAGCCGTGTGGCCTTCGCGGATCGCGGCAGGCGCTCCCGCGGGGACGTGGACATCAAGCCGTCGATGCCCATCCAGGTCTTCCCGGAGCGATCGAACTCCAGGCGCATCGCAGCGCCCGATCCGCGCAACTCCAGGGCGGAACCCGCGCAGGCCTCGGATGTGACGGAAAACGTCAACGCGAGGAAGGCGACGGCGCGATCAACCCGGAGCATGGTCGAGTTCCGCGTCGGTGGCCCACCCCTTGGCCCGGATGGTCTTCTCGTCGAATCCGATGAGTTCGAGTTCGTCCTGGAAGGTCTTCTGCACGTCCTTGGAGTAGTAGAAATGCCACCACTCCGTCTTGTTGTAGCGTGCGGATTTCTCCTTGGCCGAATCGTCCCAGCCGGACTGCGCCTTGATGCGGGAGAATTCCCCCGAAGCCTGGATCATTCCCGTGAGATCCAGGTAGTATCCCTTGGGAATGTCGGATTCCGTCTCGTTGTAGAACACGAAGTACTTGAAGTCGCCCTTCTTGAACTCCGTGCCCTGGGTGCCGTCCTGCTTGTCTGTCTTGCAGTAGAGGTTCCAGAACGTGTCGGATCCCACGACGTCCTTCTTCGCGAAATACCGCTTGCCGTAGAATCCCTGGTTGATGTCCACCGCGCGGCCGCAGTAGTGCAGGCTGTACGAGCTCGTGCCCGACTTGGAGGTCTTGGCGAGTCCGCGCAAGGTATCGCCGTAGGGGCCTTCCAGGATCCCGCCCGCGTCGGTCACCGCCTTCACGATGGCGTCCCAGGCCTTCTTGGCGTCCTCGCGCATCTTGCCGCCCTGGTCCAGGGGTTCCAGCTTGTAGGCGCCCACGGGAACCGTCCATTTCTTGTCGATCCAGCGGCGGATCTCCTTGGCGGTGGAAGGATCGACGGATCCCGTCTCCGATCCCTTCCACAGGTCGGCGTCGGGCAGATCGACGCGCGTCTTGTCGGACAGCATGCGGAACCTGCGCAGGGCGTGGCGCTGGAACCGCCCGACGGCCCTCTTGGTCCCGCCGCCGAAGTATCCGTCCTTGTTGCCGTCCTTGTCTTCCATGTACCCCAGTGCGATCAGGTCCTTCTGCAGGTCGGTGACGTAGGTTTCTGGCACGTTCGCCTTCACCTTGTACTTGGTCGCCGCGTTCGCGTCCAGGCTGCAGTCGGCCTTGGACGTGAAGTGCAGATTCAGGGACGCGTCTTCCCAGTAGTTGCTCATGGCGCCTCCATGGAAGATGTGGCGGGGGCCGCCTTGGCGGAATCGATCGGCACCGGCGCGAGATCGACGCAGGTGTCCCATCGGCTGGGCGATTTCAAGACGGGGGCGATCACGAACCAGCAATCGCGCGTCTCCGATTTGTTGTGAAGGATGGTGGCCAGGAAATCGTCCACATGCGCGTCGATTCCGCCGAAGCGCTCGTTCGTTTCGCGGAAGTCGCGTGGGGTGTCGCGGGATTCCCTGTAATAGGCTCGGGAGATCTGGAAAGCGCGGGTCGGGTATCGGGTGGGCTTGCTCAGGGCATCCTGCAGCAGGGCGGGGACGAGCGAGTCGAACACAGGAGGATTCGAGACCACGTACGACTCGTTCACTCGGGTGGCGAGAATCGGACGATCCAAGATCGTGCTGTCGCGGATGTCGAGCTTGTGGATTTCCATGGGTTGCTTCGAGCAGGACATCGCGATCAGCGCCGCAAGCATGGATGGCCACTTCACGGCAGGCTTCCTTCGAAGTCGGTTTCTGTCTCCACGACGGTCCAGAACGGAAGATACCCTCGCAGATGCTGGAGCATGAACCATGCGCGGAATCCGGCGAGTTCGCCGTAGGGTTTGGACCAGGCGATGTCCAGGTCGGGCTCGTCAAGTCCAAAATGGTCGTAGACCTTGATCTTGATGCGCCCCTTGAACCTCTTCGCGTCCAGGACTTGGTAGTCGATCAAATCGATGTCGTGCGCCCACGTGTCGTTGATGGCGATGGTCAGTCCTCCGACGATGTCGGATGTGTCGTGGAAAACGATGCGGTTGCGCATCGTGAACGGCGTGATCCCCAGAGGGTCCAGCGACGCTCCGGAGATCGCCGCGATGGTCTGGTCTTGGGCTTCCTTGATGAAATTCTTCATCGATTGGTGCCCGAGGACCGCCTTCGTCAAGACTGGATCGGTGTAGGCGTCGCGTTCGGTGTTGTAGTTCGCCGTGCGGATCGGTCCCTTGTCCTTGAATTTTGCGATCATCCGCTTGATGTTGCCTTCCAGGTCTCCTCGCGCGAACAAGGATGTGCACATGTCTTCCATGGCGTGGAACACCTCGGTGTCCGTTTGCGATCCCATCAGTCCTGGGACATGGATGTCGGCCCAACAGAGCTTGTTGATGGCGGCGTATTGCGCGGATGTGTAGTCGCTGAAGGTCATGTCGTCGGCCACGTCCGTGAAGCTGCCTGTCCTGCGCGAGAAGCGACCGGGACGCTGCCTGGAACGGGAAAGCTCCACCGGCTTCATCGCCACGTTGGTTTTGACCATCACGGCGGGATCCGTCTTGCGGACCTTCGGGAAGACCTGGAACGAGCCGTTGGCCCAAGATCCCGGCACCTTGTCGATGACGAGCTTTCCCGGCGAGCTGGTCACGAAGGCCGGTTTGGTCTTCTCGGGTTCCAGGGTTTCCTTCTTCGTGCCGTCCTTGAGGAAGACGTCGATCTTCCAGCCGTTGTTGGCCTTGTCGTCCTCGGCGATGCCCGCCTTGAACCGGTCGATCGAAAACTCCGCCTTGCCGCCGATGTCGACCTTCGCGGGGCCGGCGAGGTGGTCGGCGACCTCGGGCAGGATCACGTTGGCCTGGCGGACCACCACGGAGTTGCTCGGGACGTCCACGTCCTTGTAGAAGATCGTCTCCGGCAGGCGCAGCTTCTGTCCAACGGAAAGCGTCGATTCCGGATCGATCTTGTTGTAGGAGGCCAGCGACAGGAACGCCTTTTCGGCTCCGTAGCGAAGCTTGGCGATCTTGGAAAACGAGTCTCCCGCCGCCACGGTGTAGGGGTAGTCACGCATGCGCGTCTCCGTCGGGATCCCAATCGTCGGCCACCAGGTACGGGTCCTTGCCGTGGGGGAGCGCCTCCAACCGGAAGGATTCCCCGGTCGGGGCGTCGTCGAAGGCGATCCTGGATTCCGTCGGGCCGGATCCAGGGGCGATCGCGATCTTGCAGGTGCCCGTGTACGTCGAGCTGGTGGACTTCAGGAGGAATTCGATCTGCTGTTCGTCTTCGGTGTCGTTGTCGGTATGGACCAGGATCTCGAGCTTCCTGGCTTCGCCCGATCCGCCGGGCAGTGCCTATGTGCTGCTTCACCACGTCTTTGGTGAAGTGAACGGCAAGAAGGGCGCTTGGGGCCATAGCGTGGGCGGCATGGGCGCCATCACGCAGGCGA
>JAKPQQ010000273.1 GCA_029557215.1 Fibrobacterota bacterium
AGATGACGCCGGGAACCTTCACGCGTTCCACCAGGTAGGCGATGAGCTCCTCGTACTCGTGGGGCATGGTGTAGCCCACGGTGTCGGGGATGTTCAAGGTCAAGGCGCCCGCTTCGGCCACGGCGGTGTACAGATCCACCAAGTAGTCGCGATCGGCACGGGTGGTGTCCTGCGCGGAATATTCCACATCGTCCACGCGGGTGCGGGCGTGCTTGACGGCCTTGACCGAGCGGCGGATGTTCTCCTCGCGGGAGATGCGCAGCATGTGCTCCAGATGGATGTCCGAGCCCGACGAGAACGTGTGGATCCGGCGACGCTCCGCAGGAGCGACGGCGTCCGCGGCACGGTCGATGTCCTTTTCCGTGATGCGCGCCAAGCCGGCGATGATGGGACCTCGGACCTCGGTGGCGATGCGCTTGACCGCTTCGAAGTCTCCCGGGCTCGCGATGGGGAATCCAGCCTCGATCACGTCGACGCCCAGACGCGCCAACTGCGAGGCCATCCGGATCTTCTCGTCGATGTTCATGGAAAAGCCCGGCGACTGTTCGCCGTCGCGGAGGGTCGTGTCGAAAATGCGGACGCGATCGGTCATCTCGTTCCTTTCCAGGACATGGGTGCGGTCAAAAGTAAACGACTGCGCCGAAACGCCCGCCGATCGGCTGTTGGGGATGTCGTGGTTCATGGTGTCTCTCCGGTGCGCATGCCGCATTTTCCGCGGGACGCCCCGAGAAACACCTTGTCACCCGCCTGCGCCCCCGTGGAAGGGTTGCAGGCGGTTTTTGACGAACGCGACCTGGAACTCTCCTCAGCCCTTATGAGTGCTGGGAAGAAGAAGCAGGCTCTGCTGGATCGTCGTGGTCATGGTTAGACGATACGCGGAAACGAGGAGGAAGTCAAGGCTCCACCCGAAGAATCTACGGCCTGGCCGACACCAAGGCTACCTGCGTAGACTCTTTGCAACTTCGCAGACATTCGCGCCTTCTTTCGCTGCACCCCTGAACCAGTCTTCCCTTGTCACGGTGATGTTCCCGAACAAGGAAGGCCCCTCCGCAGAGGTGGAAGCAGTGGATGCAAGGTCGGAAATCTTCCCTCCCGCAATGGCTTTCGACACTTTCGGGTCGTAAAGCCCCCAGAACATGTCGATCTCGAGGTAGGGAGTACGGCCAGTCGCCACATTCCCCCGTCCGTACCCTTCGTCCCGCTGCAGACTGCGGTCCTTGCCCTCCTGCATGGGATCTTTCATGGTCCTGACGGTGAGTCCGCGATGGAACACGAGCGGGGAGTACACGAAATACAGGTTTCCGGCGGACATCCCCTCCTTGGACATCGCCACCCTCGCCTTCTCGCCATCTTCCAGCTGGATCTGCAAAGAATCGACCATCGCGTCGGCACGAAGCGCGGTGTCGAATGCGATGCCGGATTCCTTGCCGCATGCTTTCAGAAATCCTCCGATCAGAGCGGAGTCGATCTGCGCAAGGAAACGCTTATCGGGAATTCCCGGCTCCTTGAAGTTCTCCTTGTAGTAATAATCGGCGCGCTCTGTATTCGTGTGGCTCGGAGCGGATCTCACAACGACGATCGTCCTCCGACTGGCTGCGCTCTCGGAAAATCCTGCGTAATGGTTGGTTTGGAGCGTCGAGGATGCGCACCCCCACAAGCTGATTGCAGCGGGAAGCGTATATGCAAGCGACGATCCATGCTTCATCGAGGTTTTCATGGGGCACCTTCTGCCTTCTTCTGATGCGGATGCGCGAGGTCTGGATCGGACGAAATGGAGATCTAAGTCTTCCCCAGTAGCGTCAGCGAATTCAGGGTTTAATCTACAGATAGGTCCGCGATTTCCGGTTGTCTCCATGGTTGCGGCGGCAGAATGGCAATTCGAAAATCGCCCCTGCTGATGCCACCACCGAGGCTATCCGCTCGCGATCTGTACATTCTCAGATCCGACTCTTCTTTCCAAACCCAACCGGAGAACACGCATGAGCTTTCTCGAATCCGCCCTTTCCGCCGTCGGCCAGTCGCAGAACGGAGGCGTCGTCGGCGCCGTCCAGGGGCTGTTGTCCCAGCTCGTGTCGAACACCGAGGCTACCGCAAAGCTGGACGCCATCCTGAAGGAACACGGAATCCCTGTTTCCGCCGAGCAGGTCCTGGGCTTCCTGCGCCAGCAGAACATGGTGGAAGATCGCGACGGCGGAGTGGTCGGAACTCCGGCGCTTTCCGGCCTCCAGGAACAGATCCCCCAATTGCTGGCCAAATTCGCCGGAGCCAACGGCGGCGCCGGTGGCCTGGGCGGACTGCTGGGCGGATTCGGGGGCTGATCCCTCCCCCCCTCCAAAGACAAAACCGGCCGTTCATTCTATACTTCCCGTCCCCTTCGTCCGGATGGTCCGGCCCGAGGGGAACCATAACCCTGCTCCCGTGCACAACGGGGGCCGAAGTCCAGAGGGGGCCATTTTGGCCAGGTTGTACGAGACAGTCGTCCTCGTCGACGCGAATCGGGAAGACGCAGCCATCGAGGCGAGCGTCCAGAAGTTCCAGGACATCATCGCCGCCGGCGGCGATGTCATTCGCGTGGATCGCTGGGGCAAGCGCCGCATCGCCTACGAGATCGCGGGACGCACCCACGCCGACTACACCGTGTTCTACTACAACGCGAACAAGGGTTCGCTGGTCGCCGAGCTCGAGCGCATGATGCGCTTGGACGAATCGGTCCTGCGCTTCCTGACCGTCGTGGACAACCCCGTCGGGGTTCCTCCGCTGCAGCAGCACGCGACCGAAGTCGAAGTTCCTGAAGACGCTGAAATCGCGGACAAGGAGGACTGATCATGGCCATTCGTCGCAAGCGGAAGAAAAGCTGCTTCTTCACCGAAAACAAGATCGAACACATCGACTACAAGGACGAGAAGCTTCTGCGCCGTTTCGTCAACGAGCGCGGCAAGATCGTCCCCCGTCGCATGTCCGGAACTTCCGCGGCATACCAGCGCGAGCTGGCCGTGGCCATCAAGCGCGCGCGCATCATCGGTCTTCTGCCCTTCGTGGCCGAGACCATGCGCTAAGGGGAAGGTACCATGAACGTCATTCTCAAGTCCGAAATCAAGGGCCTGGGCAAGGCCTTCGAAGTGGTCAAAGTCCGTGACGGCTTTGGTCGCAACTGGCTCCTGCCCCAGGGTCTGGCCGTCGCCGCCACCAACGCGAACCTTCGCCACCTCGAAGTGGAGAAGAAGCGCCAGGTCGCTCGCGACGCCAAGCGCAAGGGCGAAGCCGAAGAACTGGCCAAGAAGCTCGGTGGCACCTCGGTGACCGTCAGCGTCCGCGTGCACGAGGGCGACAAGCTCTACGGCTCCGTGGGTCCTGTCGAAATCTGCGAAAAGCTCGCCGAGTCCGGTCTCCAGATCGACAAGGCCGCGGTCATCCTCGACGAGCCGATCAAGGCCCTGGGCGTGTTCCACGTCCCGGTCCGTCTGCACGCCGACGTGGAAGCCAAGGTCAAGGTCTGGGTCGTGAAGGCCGCAGGCTAAGATGGCAGGGTTGGTCATCATCGGAGCGCTCGGCCGCATGGGCGTCGCGCTCCAGGAAGCAGCTCTCGCGGCGGGGCAACCCGTCGAGGGGCTGGTCGACCGACCCGAACTTTCCGGCGCGCCGTCCTCCGTGGCCGGCGTGTCCGTGCGCTGCACCTCCGACTGGCGGGAAACCGTCGTGCCGGGGCGTGTGGCCATCGATTTTTCCAGCCCCGCAGGCACGTTGGCTCTCCTGCGCGGTGCTCGCGAACACCAGACCGCCTTGGTCATCGGGACCACGGGCATGGGCGCGGAAGGCGACGAAGCCGTCCGCGAAGCGTCCAAGCACGTTCCCGTCGTGTTCGCCGCCAACTACAGCGTGGGCGTGAACCTGCTTTTGGAGCTGGTCGAAAAGGCCGCTCGGATCCTGAACGCCAAGCAGTTCGACGCGGAAATCGTCGAAGCCCACCACAAGCACAAGAAGGACGCGCCTTCGGGCACGGCCCTCATGCTCGCCAATTCGCTGGCCAAGGGCCGCGACGTGAACCTGCAGGATGTGGCCTGCTGGGGGCGCGAAGGCATCACCGGCGAACGTCCCGAAGGCCAGATCGGCATCCATGCCGTGCGTGGCGGGGACGTGGTCGGCGACCACACGGTGAGTTTCCTGGGCGAAGGCGAACGAGTGATGATCTCGCATCTGGCGACCTCGCGCCGCACTTTCGCCGAAGGCGCCGTCCGCGCCGCGATCTGGGTCGCGCAGCAGAAGCCGGGCCTCTACACCATGCGCCACGTGCTCGGGTTCGACTGAACTACGGCCTCGGCGTTCCCGGCGAGGGTTCGTACATTCGATCCATGATTCGCCCCCTCACGTTCTTGTTGCACGCGGGATTGGTCTGCGCGTCGATCGCCGTCGCGCAAGCTCCGGTATCCGATTCGGTCTCCGCGGCTTCATCCGCCAATCCCGACGAGGTGGACACCACCCGCCTGGCCCCGATCCCTTCCGACGACACCACGGTGGCGCCGATCATCCCCGATCCGTCCGCCGCCACGGCGACGCATCCGGTTCCTCCGCCCTCGGCCTCCCCTGGCAAGCGCCCGGGGATGCGAATGGGCCCTGGCCCGGAATCCCGCCCGGATCCGGTGGTAGCACAAGAGCCGGCTCCTTCGACGACGATCTCGGGTCCCACGGTCATCACCGAACCGATCGACGAGGATTCGGCGTTGCGCATCCTGCTCAAGACCGATCCCGAGGCGGCGCGCCGCTACCGTTCGCCGCGCAAGGCGTTCTTCTTTTCCCTGCTGGTGCCCGGTGCCGGCCAAGCGTACGTGGGAGCCTGGGCCAAAATGGCGGTTTTCGCCGCGGCGGAAGTCGGGTTGGGCGTCGGATGGTACCAGGTCGCCGTGGTCGCAAGTCGCGAAAAGGCCCGCGAGGCGGAGCGGTTCGCCGCCAAGCATTGGCGCCAGGAGAAATACGAACGGCAATGGCTGAGATTGTTCGCCGATACGAGCGGTGCCGGATTCTCTTCCAACGGACGCCAGGGAGTGGCGCCAAACAGGGAATCGTACTGCGCGAGCCTGTATCGCGACGAGAACCAGTCGAATTTCCTGGCGTGCAAGGAAGACGCCCCCACCTCTTCCAGCACGCATTTCGGCCAGTTCGCCAAGGGCGGCGTCCACTCCGATTCCGTCGGCGCGTGGAGCGAAGACCAGGTCCTGGATTTCCGCTCCAACAACATCAAGGACCAGGACCGATTCTACGATCTGATCGGGCGATACCCCGAGTTCATGGGAGGCTGGGAAGACGCGCTGGACACCGTCTCCACCGCCGGACTCAAGATCTATTTCAATCTCATGACCGAAAGGGTGTCCGATCCGAGCATCGTCCTGCCGAGCGATCCATGGGGAACCTCGCGGCAGCGCCTGGAGTATCTGTCGCTGCGCCAGCGATCCGACGACCTCGCCCGCACCCAGAAATGGTTCCTGGGCGGCATGGTGCTCAACCACGTGGTGGCGGCCGTGGATGCCGCCCTGCAGGCCACGCGCATGAACCGCAAGCTCCTCAAGCTCGAGACCAGCTGGGTCGACCGCCTGGAAGTGGAAGGCGGCATGGCGATCGCACCGCGGATGTCCACCCATGCGACCCTGGCGTGGAGGTTCTGATGACGCTCGCCGCCCTGTTCCTGTCCCTGGTCCCGGCCATGTCGGATTCCGTCGCAAACCTCACCGCGGCTTCGCCGTCGGATTCCGGCGACAAGGCCATCGCGCTTCCCGCGGCTGGTCAAGATTCGGCTCACGCCCCGGATTCTGCCAGGACCGCTCCCGATTCGGCGATCGCCTCGAGCGCTTCCGTCCCAGCCGCCAAGAACGACTCCGTCCCGCACGCGGCCGCGACACCTGAAGTGCTGCCCGGCCCCGTCGTGGTTCCCGCTCCTCCCGCCGGACCGATCGGACCGGTGGTCGGCCCCATCGGCCCCGTGGGACCGTCCGGTCCCGTGGTCTACGGTCCGACCACCATCGTCAGCATCGACACGTCCGGCAGCGGCACCAGCGACCGCTCCACGCTCGGCGCGATCGGCCGCTCGCTTCTGCTTCCGGGCTGGGGCCACCGCTACCTGGGGTACCGTCGCAACGCGATCCCGTATGTTTCCACGGATCTGGCCGCCTGGGCGGGATTGTTCGGTTCGTGGCTGGTGGGCAAGTCGGCCCTGGCCAACGCCGCGAACATCGCCAACCGCCACGCCGGAGCCGATCTCGGATCGGATCCCGATCCCGAACTCGTTTCCGCGATCCGATCCTACCGCAGCCGCAGGGCCACCATGGGGCGGCACGACTCCTACAACGAAGCCATGCTGCTTTCCGGCAAGGACGAGCAATGGCAGTTCCCCGACGACGACGCCCACAACTGGGATTGGGGAACCCGCGAGAATCCCGAGAACGACGCGCACATCCGCGCCTTCGAAGACGAAGTCAAGATCTGGCGGGGCACCCGCGTGGCCATCTATTCCACCGTGGGCGTGCTCGCCCTGGTGCGGGTGGTGGCGACCATGGACGTCCTGCGACTGACACGATCCGCCGCGAGCCGCGCCGGAATCGCACTCGAAACCCGTCCTATCCCCGGTGGAATGGACGCGACATTGGCGGTGAATTTCTGAGACGAATCCTATCCCTGCTCAAGGAACTCGACGGCAAGCCCTACGGCCTGCTGCGCCGCCTCGCGGGACGGCACAACGAGCGGGATCTGGTGCTGGAAATCGACCATATCCAAGGCGACCCGTACGCCCCGGCCTCGCGCATGCGCCTGACCCTGGCGAAGACCTACCATCCGCTGTTCTCCAAGATCCCCGACACCCCCTTGCACAGGTTGGCCACGGAAGAACTGTTCCTCCGGGAATTCGCCAAGCGGCTTCCCGGCGAATCGCTCCCCCATGGCGACGGCCCTGGAGGTCGTCTCAAGACCGTGCGCCCGGGCCCCTGGATCCGTCGACGCTCCGCCGTCACGTACGGCCCCGCCGGACTGACCTTGAGGTTCTCCTATTCGTTCCCGGCCCATGCGCGGCGCATTCTGGGCGAACCCGCCGCCGAAGTGCTGGGCAACCGCCTGACGGGCCTGTCCATGGACCTGTTCGATGCCGTCACCCTGGAAAAGATCGAGGCCCTTGCCGCGCATCTGGGAAGGCGCGCGTCCATCCGCCAAGCCATGGAGTCCAACGGCCTGGTCGCGTTCTTCCCCGAAGGCGCGAACGTGGCCCGCGACGAGGACGGTTCGCCGATCCCGAAAGCCAAGGCCCTGCGCGTCCCCGACGAATTGGCGACGGAAATCCTCCTGGAAGACGGCACCAAGCTCCGCGGCCTGGGTCTTCCCAAGGGGATCACCGTCTTGGCGGGCTCGGCGTTCCACGGCAAGACCACCCTTTTGGAGGCGATCGCCGACGCTTCGGCCGACCTGCGGACGGGCGACGGCCTGGCGCTGGCCTGTTCCGTCGCGCAGACGGAATTTGTCTGCGTGGAAGAAAACCGATCGGTCGCCACCTGCGACCTTTCGCCGTTCTTCCGCTCCCTCCCCGGACAGGAGCCGACCGAGTTCGCGGTGGACGAGGCATCGGGCGCGACTTCGCAGGCGGCCAACCTCCACGAGGCGCTTGCTTCGGGCGCCAAGCTCCTTCTGGTGGACGAAGACGCTTCGGCCGCCAACTTCCTGACCCGCGACCCGCGCATGGCCTCGCTCCTCCCCAAGGGGGAAAGCGTGGTGCCGCTGGTCGCGCGGGCCCGGGAACTTGCCGAGCGCGGCGTGTCGCTGGTGGTGGTCGCGGGGGCGTCTTCGGAATGGCTCGCCGTGGCCGACCGGGTGATCGTCCTTTCCGAGTTCCAACCCTTCGACGCGACCGCCAAGGCCCGAGCCGTGGTCGAAGAAGCCGGCATCGCCGTCAAGAAGCCCCAACCCGCCGATTGGGCGCGTTCGCTGTCCGACCAGCTCATGGACAAATGGAAGGACCTGGCAGGACTTTCGGTCTCCAAGATCCGCGTCCAGGACGGGCTTGTCCGATTGGGACCGTCGGCCGAATCGCGCTTGCCGCGCCGTTTCGCGGAAGACGACAGCCTGCGCGCCGCCGCGATGCTGATCGCCGAATGGCTGCGCCACTGCCGCGACCGCAACCTGGCGCCGCACCGCGACGGCATGATGGAGTTCCTGGCGGGAAGGATGGACAGTTCCGACCCGTGGGGAACGCACGCCGGACACGATTTGGCATGGCCTCGCCCCCGCGAAACCTGGGCGCTTTGGACCCGCCTGCAAGCGTCGCGCAAGTCGGCCAACGCCGAAGAAGAAGACTGAGAAAGCCACCCCGCACCAAACTGCGGGGTATTTTCTTGGCCAGCAATTTCGGGTCGACGAACGAAGCATCGCCGGGGAATGCGACCCGAAGTGATTCACCGTTTCGTCACGGTTGGGTCGCATCTGTGAGCCAGGTCACGCCGGGAGATCTTCCCGCTTGACCTGGAGGGGTGCACAGTGTTGATTATTGAGTGCCCCCATACTCACGGAGTCCAACATGCACCGCAAGATCGCCCTCCTCGTCGTGGCAGGAACAGTCCTATTCACCGGTTGCGGCCCCAAGCCCAACACCGGGATTCCCGACTTCATGCTCAATCCCCCCAAGGAAGCCGGACGGTTCTACGGCGCCGCCGAAGCCGAGAAGCAGACTCTCCAGATGGCCAAGGACATCGCCGACAGCCGCGCTTGCCGCGAAGTCGCGCGCCAGCTGGGCCAGCGCGTCCAGGAAATCGTGAAGGACTTCCAGGAACAGGCGGGCCAGGGCGCCAACTCCGAATACCTGGAATTCTCGCAGAGCGTCGGAAAGACGATCGTCGACATGAACCTGGCCGGATGCAGCATCACCAAGCGCGAAGTGCGCGAAGGCGAGGGTACTTACAAGATCTACAGCCTTGCCTCGCTGGACGCCGCCCAGGCGCTTGCCGCCGCCCGCCAGGCCGTGGAATCGAACAAGGCCAAGGCCGCCGCGGCCGCCGCCTTCGACGAGCTGGACAAGACCCTCCAGAACAGGCTCGGACAATGAAGACCTCGACACGGATCCGCACTCTCGCCGCCGTGGTGGCGGCGCTCGGCATCTTTTCCACCGCGGACGCCAAGAAGCCGAAGGCGCCACCTCGCCCGGTGGGCAACGAAGCCTCCTTCGTGGAAAGCTTTTCGCCGGTGGAAGTCACGATCAAGTCCACCGGACTCGGCAAGGAACCGGAACTCGCCGAATCCGACATCCCGTTGGTGGCGCTCCAGTTCGTGATGTTCAAGTGGTCGGACAAACTCGTCAACACCGACGACGAAAACCGTCGCGCCCAGAAGGTGCTGGACGAGATCTATTCCAACCCCAAGGCGTTCGTGACCTGGACCGCCGACCGCGTGACCTCCACGCGCCGCCTTCCCGACGACCGCTACGAGGTCACCCGGATGATCCGCATCAACAAGGGCGAACTCACCGCGTTCCTGGTGAAGAAGGGTGTGATCTCCTCGCACCAGGATCTCGCCAAGGGCGCGGGCAACCCCATGATCATGGTGATCCCCGACGCCCCCAAGAACAGCTCGCCGTTGGCCGTCTTCGAGACCAACCCCCTCGCGCAGCAGTGCGCCGGCGCCATCGAGAGCTATCTGACCCAGCGCCAGTACGAGGTCGTATCGCCCCGCGCGCAGGAACAGATCGGCGCGCAGGTCCAGATGATCGGAAGCATCAAGAGCCCCGACGAGGACCAGACCTACCAGATCGCCCTGGCCACCGGTGCCGACGTCTACGTGGTGTTCGCGGGCGAAGTCGCGTCCGTGCCGGGGGGCCGCAAGGCCAGCCTGGTGGTGAAGGCCTACGAAACCTCCTCCGCGCGCCTGTTGGGCACCGAGACGGGCTATTCGCAGACGCGCCCCAACGCCACCGACGGCGTGCTGGTGGAAGAGGCCACCAACGACGCGATCGACAAGGTCCTGCAGCGCGTGAACAACTACTGGAAGACCGACGCCGAGCGCGGCATCCAGTACAAGCTGATCGTTCGCTACAACGGGAATTTCGGGGCCGAGCGCAAGCAGGACCTGAGCGACGCGCTGGAGGAACTGATCGAGCAGGAGTTCCCCGAACACAAGGTGAACATCGCCACCGACAAGACCGAGGACTTCCAGGTCTGGGCTCCCAAGGAACGCGTTTCCGGCACCAGCGCGATCTCGCGCACCTTCCGCAAGAAGCTCGAGCTGCCCGGAGTCAAGGTCCGCGAGATCCTGAAGAACCGCAAGCTCCTGATCCTCGAACTGGTCGAGGGATAGTCCGGTGATCGGCCCGATGGCGCTGCTTGCGGCCGCGACCGTTTGGGCCGCCCCCCCGGAATGGGCGATTTCCGGCAAAAGCGCGTCCCACCCCGCAGGCCTGTACGTCGTGGGGGCGGGCTCGTCGGAAGAATCGATCGACCTCGCACGGCAGGCCGCCATGGCCGATGTCGTGCGCCAGGTGAAGGCGCGCGTGAAATCGACCTCTGAGGACGAACGCTGGGAAGCGTCGTCCAGCTCGGCCGGGAACAGCCGAGGGGAATCGTCGTGGTCGGGTGCCAAGGTCCAGGCCAGCGAAGAAATCACGGGAATCCAGATCGCCGAAACCGCCCAGGACGGCAAGATCTGGTACGCGTTGGCCGTGCTGGACCGCTCGGCCTTCGCCGCTCCCGGTCGCACGGCGATGCGCGAAGCGGAATCGGACGCGCGATCGCGCTGGACGGAGGCGATCCGGGCCGTGGACAAAAAGCGTCCGGTCGAGGCCCTGCAGGCCCTGCGGCTGGTGGAGATCGCCCGTTCACGGTTCCTGTCGGGTCGCGAACGGGCGGCGTTGGGCGAACCCGAGGCCCTTTCCGAAAGCTTTTCTCTGGGCGCGGCGCGCACCGATTCCCTGAGGCGGGAGATCCTCCGAGGGCTCGAGCTGGGACGCCCGATCGACAGCGTCGAAACCGGCCCCGACAGGAATTGGCCTTCCGGCGCGGGACTGGTCGTCCGGTTCCGGGGCGCCCCCGTGGCGGGCATCGAGGTCGATCTCGCCTCTCCCACCGGACAGATCCTGGGAACGGCGAAGACCGATTCCAACGGCTTCTCGGCGGTGCGTCCCGCCACCGACCCTTCCACCACCTCCACGGGGTGGTCGCGCTGGAGCCTGCGCCCCAGGCTGGACGTGCGGCCATCGGCGGAGCTGGGACTGTGGGTGCGGCTGTCGCGTTCCGACACCAGGGTCCGCCTCGATTGGGACGGCACCGTCGCGCCCGAACATGCGTTCCTGGTCAAAAACCGTCTTGCCGCCAGCGGCTGGAGCATCGATTCGATCCGAGGAACGCGGATCACCGCAAGATTTTCCACGACCCTCAAAGGCGAGATCCAGGGCTTTTCGGGACAGCTCAAGCGCATGGAAGCCAAATTGGTCCTCTCGCGAGGCGACGCTCGTTGCGAGACGTCGGGAGTCGGAACCGGTCCAACCGAGGACAAGGCGCTCGCCGCGGCCATCGAACGGCTGGCGTTTTCTTCCGATTGCCTGAAGGAACTGCTCGCCGAGCACTGAGCCGGCCTCGAGCCTTCTCTACCTTTGGGCCACACTCATGCTCTGGAACCCTCCCATCTGGGCCGGAACCGTCGTTCCCTTGTGGCGTCGGCAGGCCGCCTTGGCCCTGGCCGCCGCCCTGGCGGAAGCCGGCATCGGGGCCTGGCTGCGGGAGATCCCCGGCCTGGCCACCGCCACCACGGACAAGATCTGGTCGTGGATCGCGGCCCTGGGCCTTGGCTTGGGCCTGCGGGTGGTCCTGTCCTGGCGACGCGAACTCGTGCGGGAACAGGCGGCCGCCAAGGCCGGTGCCGAATTCCACCGCAGGCTCTGGAGCGCCAGCGAACACCCGCCCGCGCATCCCGACAATTCCTGGCTGTCCCGCGAGGGGCGCCACTGGATCGAAAACGGAACCCGCGCCGCCGCGGAAATGCGCACCGCCGTGGCCACCATGGCGGTCCTGGTGCCGCTCCTGGTCTGGCTGGCGCCATGGCTCGCGCTGGCCGTGGTGGCGTGCGCCGCAGCCCTGGGTTGGGCCTCCCAGAAACGATCGCGGGCGGGCAAAGGGATCGCCGAAGCGGAAAGCGCGGAGGCCGCGGCCGATGCCGACGCCGAAGACTGGGCCTGGCGTGCCATGCCCGAGGCCGCCGCTTCCGGCATCGGGGGCGCGGTCGCGGACCAGGCCATCCGACGCGGGCTCTCCCATTCGGAACGCCGACTTTCGCGAACATCTTCACTTCTGGCCTGGGGCGCCTTCGGCGAGGCCTGCGCGCATGTCGGCGGGTGGCTTCTGGCGGCCGCTTCGCTCGCGGCCTGGAAGCTGGGATGGCTTCCCGCCGGCAACCTCGCCGCGTTCCTGGGAGTTTCGCTCCTGGCCTACCGCCCCATCCGCGAAGCCGGACGCCACCTGCCCCAGCTCCAGAAGGCGGACAGGATCTGGGAGCGGCTGCGATCGCTGGAAGAACGCCGCGAACAGGTCCGGCAGGGCGAACCGGCGACGGAATTCGTCCTGGAAAGGTTCGAGGCCGGCTGGGACGCGTCCTCCCCGACGCTGCGCGGCGTCTCGTTGCGGATCCCGCCGGGCGCGGTGGTCGTCGCGCACGGACCCAACGGATGCGGAAAATCCACCCTGCTGGCGGCGATCGCCAGGAATTGTCCAAGCCGCGCCGGCATCGCGCACATCCCGCCCGCCCGGCGCTGGATGGCGCAGGAACCCGTCCTCCCACCCATCCCGCCTTCGAAATGGATCGAGAACGCCCCCGGGGGGGCGATCGAACTCCTGTTCCCCGACGGCCTTCCCCGCAACCTGGACTGGAGCGCCCCGATCCCCCATGGCGGCCAGGAATTGTCGCGCGGCGAACGCGCCCGGCTTGCGCTGCTGTCCGTCGCGGCGCACCCGTACGGCGTCTGGCTCCTGGACGAACCACTGTCGGCGCTACCTTCCGACCAGCGGGATTCGATCCTGGCCGGACTCCTCGCGATGCGGAACTCGGCAACGGTGATCCTGGCCGAGCCCACGATCCCCCAAGGGCTGGAAGTCGCGCGAACGCTGTGGGAACCGGGGCCGGGCGGACAAGGCCCTCGCATGGTCCAGGTCCGCGTGCCATGACCGCGTTCCTGTTCCGGTTCCGGGGCGAACTCCTGGCCGCATGGGGCGCGGCGGCGCTCTTCGCGAGCTGGCCTCCGGAAGGCTGCACGGCATCCGTGGCGTTCCTGGTCGCCGGGCTCGCGCTTCGCGCCTGGGCTCGCAGGCACATCGGACCGCACAGCCGTGGACGGGAGTTGTCGTGCCCCGAACGGAGCGTGTCGGGGCCGTACCGGTTGTTCGCGCACCCCTTGTACCTCGCGAACATCCTGGTGGTCGCCTCGCTCTCGCTGGTGCTCGCGGGCCCCGGATGCCGCGCGGCGCTCCTGGTCGCGGGACCTTTGATTCTCTACGTATTCCTCGCCCGGGCCGAGTCGGCCTTCGTGCGGTCGCGTCCGTCGCCGGAACGGTCGACGCCCCACGACGCGAATTCGGGCCGTTGGAAGTCGGAATGGGCGTCCACCCTTCCGCAGATCGCGGCCTGGTGCATCCTCCAATTCTTGTCGTCCCCGTGAATTCGTTCCCGATTCCTCGCTGGTACGCCGTCGCGGGCAGAGTCCTCCGATCCGTCGCCCGCGCGATCGGCTCGCCTCGGGTCGCCGCCTGGCCCGCATCCGATGCCGGTCCGGTCTGGATCCACGCAGCTTCGCTGGGCGAGATCAAGGGCGCGATCCGCCTGGCCGAAGCGATCGCCGACCACGCCTCGGTCGTGGCGACCTCCACCACGTCCGCCGGGCTCGCCAAATTGCGTCGGGAGCTGCCCCGTGCACGCTCCGGGCTCCTGCCGTTGGACGAACGCTCGGTGGTCGATTCGTTCCTGGACGCGGTGCGGCCGTCCTGCGCCGTGTTCCTGGAAGCGGAGGCCTGGCCGGCGACACTCGCCGCGCTGTCCGAGCGGTGGATCCCCGTCGCCTTCGCCGCCTTCCGCGACGGGCCGGCGTCCATCGCGAGGTGGAACCGCTTCTCGCTCCTGTTCCCCGGTTGGACGGATTCCGTCCACACCGTCTGGACGGGCGATCCAGGCCGCGTCGCGGCGGTCTCGGATCTGGGCTTCCGGGACGTCCGGCCGGGCACATCCTTGAAATGGGCGGGAATCCCCGCGTGTCCGAGCGATCCTTCCGCGACGCGATCGGCGGCGATCTCGATCCATACGCGCGATCTTCCCGTGCTGCCCAAGCTCGTGGCGCACTGGCCCGGGACCGGCTGGCTCTGGTACCCGCGCCGCCTATCCCTGCGGATCCCGTTGCGGCTATTGGCGCGCGCGCTCGGACTGCGGATCGTCGACCGTCCTTCGCCCGATCCCGGCGAAGTCTGGATCGCTCCGCGGTTCGGGATGGTCGCCCAAACGCTCCCCGTCTGCCGCCGCGCCTGGGTGAGCGCCGGCCACGACCTCGAGGAACCCCGGATCCTCGGGGTGGCGGAGGTCTTCGCGGGAGATCCGCCCCTTCGCGCGGCGTCTGCGCAAGACGCTCCCGAAGCCGTGCTGCGCCAGATCCTGTCCTGGGCGGTGTCGGTCCGGAAATAGAAAGGGGAGGCACCGAGCCTCCCCCGTCATTTTCCGTCACGGACGGTCCAGGGACCGTCCATGCGCGGACATGTCACTTCGTGTCGCGGTGCCAGCCCAGCTTCCAGACCAGGTTGCGGAACACGAGCTTGCCTTCGTCCTCGAACTTCACCACGGCCCGGAACAGGTAGATCCCCGACGCCGCGAACTTGCCGTTGGCGTCGGTTCCGTTCCAGGCCACCCAGACGTCGCGCATGTCGTCCTTGGCGGCCTTGTTCTCGGTCCAGAGCTTCGCCAAGACGCCGAGATCGACCTGCCGGACGGCCACGCCGAGGTTGTCGTAGATGATGAGCGTCCCTTCCAGAGGACGGTTCAGGCGGATCTTGATGCCCAGCATGCGGGTCTCGGGATTCACGGATCCCGTTCCGGTCGCCAGATCCCCCGCGACCATCGTCTCGGCGCGTTTCCAGCCCGCCTTGGCGTCGAACGGATCGCGCACCAGAAGCTCGATCGCGGGCACTCCCGGACCGGGTTCCGGCCAGGCGTCGCCCGACTCCTTGGTGTTCTTGAGAACCGCGTTGGGATACGGCGCGATATCCAGTTGCACGGGCCGCAGACCGAAGCTGATCTTGACCCAGCGCGATTGCGCGCCCACCTTGTTCGCCGCGGCGTCGACCACGCGGGATCCCGCGGCAAGCCGCGCCGAATCGTTGGTGCCGAGTTCGGATCCCCAGGAGGTATCCACGACCATCGTCAACTGGAGCTTGTCGGGAGACAACTGCCAGGTCTTCCAAGGCGCCAACGCCATGGCGTCGGCGACGGTCCCGACCATCGCGAAGGCCTCGCTCGGATCGCCCAACGGTCCACCTTCCCAAGGCTCGGAAAGCCCCACGACCACGGTGTCGGCGGCGATCGCCGGAAGCGAGAAACGGTACTTGGCCCAAACCAGGCTCGGCGGAATGCCGTCCTGCAAGTCCATGGGCCGCTGCAGCGTCCCCTTGGTCGCGACCGCTCCGGTGCCGGCGACCGGCCCGGTGGCGCCCAACGCGAAGGGCTCGGCGAGCGTTCCCGTCCAGGCGCCGTCGGCGAACGCCAGCGAACCGGCGGCCACGGTCCTGGCATCCAGCCCGTTGCCGGACGCGTTGGTCCAGTTCACGACGAATTCGGAGATCCCGGAAACCGCCGCCGCGGGAACCGACCGCACCAGACGGATTTCGACATCGGTGCCACGGCCCTCTCCGCGAGGATCGGTGATCTTGGCGAGCATCGGGGGCAGACCGTATTCCACCGGCGCCCAAGGCGAGGTCGCCCACGTCCTGACGCCGCCCGCGTCGGTGGCCGCCCCGGAACGGGCACCCGCGGCGAGCCGCAGCGAATCCCATCCATCGGTGGCGCCGCTGGCAGCCTCGATCAGGAGTTCGGCCTTGTCCCCGGAAGGCGCGATCGCGGCATGGACCACCGGTCCACCGACCGCGGGCCCACCCCACTCGAGCCAAGCTGCCGCGGCGTTCACCGAAACCAGCGGTTCGCTGAATTCCACGCGCAAGGTGTCGCGCGTCGTGCCGAACCGGTAGGTGCCGCGCAAAAGCATCGGAGCCACGCTGTCGATCAGGTTCCAGTTCACGAGCGCGTTGCCCGAAGCGTCGAAGAAGGTGACCGAACAAGTTCCCGGACAGGAAGTGGCACCCTTGGCGAACCATTTGTCGGCCGCGGGGCGGACATCGAACGTCCCCGAGCCGGGAACCAGCGTCCAATCCCGGGTGGCGGGTTTGCCCGCCGCGTCGCTCCAGGACAGCGTCGCCGAAACCGCCGTGGCCAGGCTTCCCTTCACGTCCACCTTCATGCGATCGGCGGTTCCGTCGCCATCGGAATCGAACAGGTAGGCGCGGCCGCTGGGCGTGACCACCAGTCGAACCCAACGACTCGAAGCGCCGACGGAAACCTTGCCGTCGGAGACACCCGCCCCGAACCTCACCCAACCCATGTCGCCGGCGATCGCGCCCGAAGGAACGACCATGGTGAGACGGACGCCCGATGCGGGATCGGAGTTGCTCGCCTGAGCGGAAGTCAACAAGGTCGGCGATGCCGAGGCGCTGTCCTTGCCCAGCATGAGCCAAGCCCCGCCACCCAGGGTGATGTCTTCGGATCCGTTGACCACGATGGTGTCGGGATCGCCGCTTCCGAAGCCGTAGATCAGCTTGGCGTTGCGCGCCACCGGCGGCACGGAATCCTCCACCCTGGACCTGTAGGACGCGTTGTCGGCGCCCAGCACCAGCCATCCCGCATCGTCCGTGGCGGGGGACGTGACCGGAACGGAGCCTGACGCCGTGACGGATCCCGTCCACGAGCTTCCGTCGGCGCTGCGCGGCAGGGTTCCCACCACGGCGGGAGTTCCCGCCCAGACCAGGCCGAAGCCATCGGGCGTCCCGACTCCCGAAGCCCCGCGGGTCAGTCGGTAGGCGACGCTGTCGATGAACCCGTCACCGTCGCGGTCCCACACCACCGTGCGGATGGGCTGCGGCCCGAAATCGATCTTGACGAACGGCGAAACCGCACCCGGAACGTTGCCGAACTGGTCCAGCGACCAGCCGCGCAGCCGGATGGAATCCCCGGTCACGGTCCCCGGCGCGACCACCAGCTTGACGACCTTGGAGGCGGAAAGATCGGCATCCGTGCCCATCACCAGCTGTCCGATCCCGAACGGAGGATCGCCGGCGGCTTTCTGGGCGAAGAAGTGTTCGCCGGTCGCGGCGCCCTTGGCGACGGCTTCGCTGACGCCGACCACGAGCGTGTCTGCATCCTTGCCGAACCGGTACTTGGCCTCCAGGGCGATGGCCGGCACGGAGTCGACCAGCGGGAACTTGGATGCCTTGCCTGCTTCGTAGATCTCGATGCGGCAGTTGGCGCAGAACGTGGCTTTGGCCAGGATGCCCGAGGGAAGGGCGATGCCGGTCCCCACGCCGGCGGGGGTGGCCACCGAAACCACCGTGTCGGCGCCCGATGCGGTCTTCCACTGGATCCGGACGGAATCCGTCTTGGACAGGTCGCCCTTGGAGGCCAACCCGACCGAATCGGGGGCTCCGTCGCCGTTCTTGTCGAGCATCCAGCCCTTGGCGACGGGATTGCTCTGCACCGGGACCCACTTGGACCGCGCACCCGGAGCGTTGCGCAGCGCGTCGGCGGCCCAACCTCCCAGACGGAGCGAGTCGCCTCCGGCGACCGGGTTCGTCGCGGGATCGAAGACCAGAACGAACCTGGCTCCGTTGCCCAACGTGGCGGCCTCGCCGGCGACGAGCCTGGCGGCCTGCGAACCGCCGAGCAACGCCCAACCCGCGAGCCCTGCCGGAGCCACCGCGTTCTTGTTGACAGGCTCGCTCGCCCACACGAACAGGGAATCCTGTCCGGAACCCGATTCGTCGTACTTCAGGAAGGCGGAATCCGCCACCGGGGCGATCCCGTCGACCAGCTTGATGGGATTGACGATCGCCTTCACCAGGCCGTCGGGATGGGTGAGGATCGCGTTCATGGTGTCCACGCGCACTCCGGCCGGAATCTGCGTGCGCTGTCCCCAGACCTTGCCCGCGAGCGGAGCCATCGCGCTGGAATCGGAGATCTTGCGCACCTGGGCCACCGTGGGCAGGACGGAATCCTTCGCGCCGGCGGCGGTGAACCAGGCCAGGTGGTAGGATGGGTCGTCTGCCAGGATGGGACGAGGAGCGGAAATCCGCATGGAGTCGGCCACGCCGTCGCCGTCCATGTCCAGGACGGTTCCCGTGACGTTCACCGCGCCGTAGGTCTTGGTGAAGGAAATGGCGTACAGCGAATCGCCGAGCCGCGACTCGATGCGCACGGTGTACTTGCCAGGCCACTTCAAGTCCATTTCCTGCTTGAGCTTGACGGTGTCCAGTTGGATGAGACCGGCCGAATAGCTCAGATTGCCGCCGTACAGGCTCACATCGGAGAGGTAGACATCGTTGAGATCGGAACCTTCGGGCCCGACCACGACCATGCGTCCGTCGGTCTGGACCCAAGGCAGCTGTTTGCCGCTGGTCAGGTCGGCGCAGGAAGGCGTGTAGTTGGAGTTTTTCTGGCCTTCGATGGGCGCCTTGATCACGCTCCCCACGATGGATGGAATCACCCGGTACTTCCAGGTGGGCTGCAGATCCATGGTCGTGCGGATCAGGATGGAAGATCCGTTGGTCTGCCGTTCGCAATAGAAGATGTCGAACGGATACACCATTCCTTCGCGCAGCTTCAGGCGATCGAGGTTCACCGATGCCGATTCGGGTCCATGGGTGCCACCGAGATCGACGGCGAGCTTCTTGTTGATGAACACCCAGACGTCGTCGTCTCCGCGGAACTCGAATTTCAGACCAGGGGTGTATTCGAACGCGGCGTGCCCGTGCATGCAGAACAGGAAGTTGTGCATTTCCTTGTCGGCGGCCAGCAAAGGCGAATAGCCGCGTTTGTCGGTGATGGTATCCAGAGGGAAGAAGCTCTGGTTGTCGTACTTGTAGTACCCGTCGTCCGCGGCCCCCTTGATCAACGGCAGCTCCACGCATCCGTGCCCGATCTGGATGCCCGGGACCGCAGCCCTCAAGGCGACCGTGTCGAACCAGTTGCTGGGGGTGGATTTCCCGTACGGTCCACCCGCGATCCCTTTGCCGATTCCGTTGATGCCGCCCACCTGGTATCCGGAATCACGCCCGGTGTATACCGGAAGACCGGAATCGCTCAGAGTGGATTTCACCATGCCCCGTACCAGACCGGAGCTCGCGGTGCCCATGTTGTCGGCGTCGCCGCCCACCTGGAACGCGGGGTTGCCCCCCGTCTTGCCGCGGCCGAGGAAGTCGAAGGCTTCCATGACCAGCTTGAGGGTGTCGTTGGAACAATCCTGCAGCACGGGCGTCGTCGTTGCCTTCGCGGGGATGCGGGAGGTTCCTTGGAGGGTCTGGATGTAGACCTCCCCCTTGGCGTTGACCATGGATGGATCGATCTCGATCCAGTTGTCTACCGCCCGGAATTGGGCGCTTTTGGTTCCGTATCCGGAATCCTCGAACGAGTGCCAGATCAGGAGCTTTTTGGGCGCGGCGTACAGCGGATACCGGAACCACCCGCAACTCTGGGTGGGACGCATCACGTGGAAGTTCTTGTCGCTTTCCCACAGAAGACGCGGGCTTCCAGGCTTCCAGGGGTTTTGCACGAACACGGTGTACTTGGGCGAAGGGGGGGCTCCGGATCCCACGACGGCGGGAGCTCCGGCTTCGGGCGGAACGAAGTAGTACGAACCGCCGTTGAGGGACGGGAGAGTGAAAGGAGCCACGATCCCTTGCTCCACCCCCGCCGAATCGAAATAGACGCTGCTGATGGGCGCCTTCTTGAAACGGATCTGTCCGGACGGCACTCCAAGAGGAGCGAGATACCGCAGATCGGCCACCAGCCAATCGGGGTTGCTGCTGGGATACAGCGGCACGTTCTGTCCGTTGAATTCCACCACCGGGTTGTCGGCGCCCGGCCACGGATTGCGCAGATACACCAAGGCCGCGCGGGTGGAGTACGGATTGTAACCGGAACAGCGAAGGCTGGAAGCGAGCGGTCCTTGGGGAGGAAGACTCCCGATGGCGCCGAACCTCATCCAAACCGTGTCGCCCGGAATGGTGTCCAGGCAGCGGTCGATGTTGCCCAATCCGTAGCCGCCCTTGCCGTTGCTGGGACGTTGGTTGAGCAGGGGACTTTCGGAATTGCCTTTGGTCGTGTAGAGCTTGGGAGCCTTGAATCTTGCCGAATCGGGGAACACGAAGATCTTCGGCAGAGTGGTGTCCAACGTCACGGTCACGTTCACACCGGTCTTGATGACCTGGTAGGTGAAGGACTTCATCGTGTCCGGAAAGACGAAGGTGTCGCCCACCGACACGTATTTGTCCAGATCCCACTGGTACCATCCCCGCAGGTAATCCGTGTTGATGCGGATGCGCCCCATGGCGTAGTCGTCGACGGAAAAGTTCGGCAGGGAGTACCACCAGCCGAGCTTTTCGGTCTCGTACAGGTTGGTGAGCACCGGACGGGGAGGCGCGCCGCCCGGAAGGTAGGTGATCTCCGTTGGAGGCTGGAACACGTTCATGCCGATGATCGTGTCGGTCTGATCGCGCTGCCCGAAATAGTCCACCATGATCATCAAGGTCTTCTGCGCCTGCGAAGGAGCGGCGAAAAGCGCGAGGACAAGCCAAGCAAGCGACAAAAGCCGCGAACCAAGCCAGGTCTGATTTTTCGGAAACGACATGACGACCCCCTTTTAGGGCAGAACTCCGGGTAACTCAAAAGAAGGTATGGGCACTACGCCCCATTCCGCAGCGCATTTGGTCGCAATCCGTTCGCATGCCGTTTCCTTGTCGGAAACGGCATCGGTCGTCTGGTGGATCGACCTGCTGGTCAGCTGCGCAGACGGTCCGCCAGGATCGATTCTAGGATCTTCGGCTCCGTCAAGAAACTGTCGTGGCCTGCCTCGCCCGCCAGGTGGTGGCAGGTCGCTTCGATTCCCGACCGACGGAATGCGTCGCCCAGTCTGGATACGTCCTCCGGGACGAACAGCAGGTCGTCGCGGAACGAAACCAGGTCGACAGGCGCCTTGGCCAGCGCGCAGGCGCGCGCCAGATCTCCCGCTCCCCAGTCGAATCCGAGGTCGAAGGTCATCAGCGCCTCGGCCAGACGCACGTAGGTCCATGGGTGGTAGCGCTCGGGGGGCCATTCGCGCACCCATTCGGGATCGGCCGCGGCGACGTCGGCCGGACCGGAATAGCGCTTGCCGGTTCCGAACGACGAAAGCAATCCCAGATACCCGTCGCCCCCCGATTCGATCTCCCGTCGGATGTAAGCGCAACCGGCCGCGAAATGCCCGATTCCCGACAGGCTCGGCCTGGCCGCGGCCGCGATGGCCATGGTCCGCTCCATGCGATCGGGGTAGGCCAACGCCCAGGCGAGGGCCTGCAGGCCGCCCAGCGAACCGCCCACGACGAGCTTCCAGCGTGGCACGCCCAAAGTCTCGCGCAGCCGTTCCTGCGCCTGGACGATTTCCAGGATCGAGACGCTCGGGAAGGCGATTCCCCAAGGCTTGCCGGATGCCCGAAGCGAATTCGGCCCGGTGCTGCCGGCGCTGCCTCCCAGGACGTTGGAGCAGACCACCCAATACCGATCGGTGTCGATCGCTTTGCCAGGCCCGATCAGCTCGTCCCACCAACCGCGTTTTCCCAGGCGCCACGGCGTCTCGTTCGGAGATGCCTGGAGGTCGGTTCCGGCCGCGAAGGGGTCCGCGGAAAAACTGTGGCAGAGCAGGATGGCGTTGGAACGATCCGGGTTGGGCGATCCCCAGGTCGCCACCTGGAGCACGGCGTCCGTCAGCACGCTCCCCGCCAGAGGAAGCTGCCTCTGTTCGGAAGCGACCCGGACCTTGGACCATTCTGGATGCAAGACGATATCCGTCATGCGTTCCAAGCTAGGACGATCCGGTCGCTTCGTCACGGACGCGGATCGATTCGACCCAGGCCTTGCCCACGATCCCCAGGATCGCGATGAACGCCACCGCGCCACCGAGCACCAGCCACGCGGTCCAGGCGGGAGCGTTGCCGTCGCGGAATCCCTGCAGGATCGAAAGCCCCGCTCGTCCGGCGGCGAATCCGGCGACCACCCGGGGGATCGCACCCAGCACCGTCCAAGGATGAAACGGCCCAGGCTCAGTCGGGAAATGGCGAACAGGGCGTTGGTCCAGCTGTACACAAGGACCGGAGCCAACCGGATCGCGAACAGCAGGAGAAGCGCCCGTTTGTCGAGCGCGTGGACGAACGGCGCCAACTTGGGATGGGTCTCGATGCGATCGCGCACCGACTGCGCGGCGTAGCGGCGCACCAGCAGGAAGAACATCGTCGCGCAGAAGGTCATGGTGGCGAGGTACGGCAGGAATCCATCCCAACCCCAGCGCAACGCCACGGACAATGCCGCCAAGGACGAAGGAACGATCGCCAGGAACATGCCCGAGGCCAGCAAGCCCCAAAGGAGGAGGTCGAACCCGAGCGTATGCGGCCAGGCGGTCGCGGAAGCGGCCAAGGCGCTCCCCAGGAAGATTCCGATCATGGGCCCGGTCCCCAGGATGGCGGCCAGGACGATTTCTGGTTTGGGAGGTCTGGGCATCGCGATGGAAATAATGGCATCCTGGACGGAGCAATGGGGTTCGGTTTCTTCGATGGCGCCAAAAAAGCCTTTGGAGGAAGGCCGAGGCGGGCGAAGACCTCTATCTTTCCGTATTCACCACCGCAATCCCGACAGGAGAGACGCAAGGTGTCCGAATCCTACATCCAGAAATTGTTCGCCGACCGGATCGGCGGCGAGAACTACGGGAAATCCACCGCGATCTACAAGTTCGAGAAGATCAAGCGGGCCAAGCGGGCGGCCCTTGCCGACTTCCCGGACCGCAAACTGGTCGATTTCGGCATCGGCGAAAACGACGAGATGGCTCCCGCTCCGGTGCGCAAGGTCATGGTCCAGGAGATCGACAAGCTCGAGAACCGCGGCTACGCCGACAACGGCATCGACGACTACAAGCTGGCCGCGGCCCGCTTCCTCGAACGTAATTTCGGGGTCGAGCTCGATCCCGCCACGCAGGTGATCCACAGCATCGGATCCAAGCCGGCCTACGCTCTGCTGCCCGCCGCGTTCATCAATCCCGGGGACGTGACGTTGTTCACCGTTCCGGGATACCCGGTGGCCAGCACCTGGACCAAATACCTGGGCGGCGAGGTGTACAACCTTCCGCTTCTGCCCCAGAACGATTTCTTTCCCGATCTGGACGGCATTCCTTCGGACATCCTGGCCCGCGCCAAGATGCTCGTGATCAACTATCCCAACAGTCCTTCGGGCAAGGTCGCCACCCGCGAGTTCTACGAGAAGGTGGTCGCCTTCGCCAAGAAGAACAACGTGGTGGTGGTGCAGGACGCGGCGCATCTGCCGTTCACCCACGGCCAGAAGCCTCTCTCGTTCCTGGAGATCCCCGGAGCCATGGACGTGGGCGTGGAAGTCCACTCCATGAGCAAGGGCTGGCACATGATCGGCTGGCGCCTGGGGTTCGTGGCCGGCAACGCGCTGATCGTGAAGGCCTACGGCGACGTCAAGGACAACACGGATTCCGGCCAGTTCAAGGCCACCCAGAAGGCCGCCGCCGCCGCGCTCGACGACGACAGCCTTTGGCAGGCCGCCCAGAAGAAGTACCAGCGCCGCATGGAAATGCTGGTGACCGAGCTGCGCAAGCTGGGCTTCACGTTGAACATGCCCGAAGGCACCTACTTCCTGTACGCCAAGGCGCCCAAGGGCATCGTGGACGGCCAGGACTTCGAGAACGCCGAGGCCGCCAGCCAGTGGTTCATCCGCGAGAAGAGCGTGGTCACGGTGCCGTTCGACGACGTGGGGCCGCACCTGCGCTTCGCGGTGACCTACGAGGCCCCGACGGAATCCGACGAGAAGGACTACATGAAGATGTTCGCCGAGCGGATGTCGGGGACCCAGTTCAGGTTCTGATGGCCGCGCCGACCCGACCCTACCTGCCTTCGGCCGCCCTGCGGCGGCTGGTCCGGGGCTCGCCCCTGCTCGCGTCGGCCGCGGCGTTGCGCGAGTCGGGCGCGTTGCCGTTCCGGACCCGTTCGCTGACGGCGCCGGAAACGCTCGAGCTCGAGCGGCAGGGATGCGTCTGCCAGGATTGGACGAGGGTGAGGGTGCAGGAAGGGTTCGATTGCGCCTCGGTGCGAGAGACCACCTTCGAAGGCGACGTCTCGCTGGCCAGGTTTTCCGGAACCGTCATGCTCCCAGGCCACGTGAGCCTGTCGACCGGAATCCGCCGCGCGCACATTCGCGACGCCGTGATCGGCAACTGCTGCATCCACGACGTCGGCCTGATCGCCCGCCAGGTGATCCACGACGCGGCCGTGGTGTTCCGCGTGGGATCGCTCGTATCTTCGGCGACATCGGCCTTCGCCACCGGCGTGAAGGTCCAGGTGGGACTGGAGACCGGCGGTCGCGAAGTCCCGATCTTCGCGGAAATGGACATGGAACTGGCCACCTGGCTCGCTTCGCATCCGGGTCCGAGCCCGGAACGCGCGGCCTTCGACGAAGCGCTTGCCCAGCACCAGGACACCGTGCGCCACGCCGCCGGGTTCGTGGGCGAAGGCGCGCTCATCTGCAACACGGCCACCGTGCGCAACGCCTGGATCGGCCCCAACGCCCGAGTGGACGGAGCCCAGCTCGTGCGGGATGTGGCGGTGCTTTCCAGCATCGACGCGCCCACCCAGATCCGCGACGGCGCGGTGGTGGAACACGCCGTCCTGCAGCACGGCGTCCAGATCCGGACCATGGCCGTGGTCCGCAAGGCGCTGTTCTGCGAGGCGTCGGGCGCCGCGCGCCACGCCAAGATCTTGGACGCGGTGATCGGACCCAACACCGAGATCCAGGAAGGCGAAGTCACCAGCTCCCTGCTGGGGCCGCTGGTCGGGTTCCACCACCAGTCGCTCTTGATCGCCTGTCTCTGGCCCGAGGGCCGCGGCAACGTGGGCCACGGAGCCGCGCTGGGATCCAACCACACCGGCCGCCGCGCCGACCAGGAACTGCGGCCCGGCGAAGGCCAGTTCTTCGGGTTGTGCTCGCAGGTCAAGTTCCCGGCCAACTTCTCCGAATCGCCGTGGACGCTGGTCGCCACCGGAACGGCGGTCCCTCCGGGCCGCATGCGCCTGCCGTTCTCGCTGGTGAGTTCCGAGCCCGGACAGGATCTGCCACGCGCCCGCCCCGGCTGGATGTGGCTGCACAACGCCTACGCGCTGGAGCGGGCCGAACTCAAGCTCGCCTCGCGCGACCGGACGCGGTCCAAGTCCTGCCTGAGGCCGCTTCTGCACCCCGCGCTGCTGGAGATCGTCCAACGCTCCCGCGCCGCGCTGCTCGAAGCGACCGGACGCGACGCCTGGGACCCTTCCAGCCTGCCCGCGCTGGGGATGGCGCGGATGACGGAATCCGACCGCAAGGAGGCGATCTCCGCCTACACGGAATGCCTGACCTTGGCCGCGCTGCGGGCGCTTCTGGCCGGAACCGAAGGCGATGCCCTGGCGTGGGCCCGAGGCTTCCTGGCGTCCGAATTCCCCGATCTCCCCGAAGAACAACTCCTGAAACGTCTGCCCGGGCTGGAGCGGCTCTGGGTGCGCCGGGTGCGCCACAGCCGCGAGCGCGACGACAAGCGCGGCCAGGCCGTGTTCGACGACTACGCCCTGGTGCACGCACCGGCCAAGGAAGACGAAGTGGTCAAGGCCGCCGTGCACCGCGCGCGCGAAACCGCGAGGCTGGTGAGGGAACGTGAAAACGCCTGAGGTCGGGCCAGGATTCCGCAACGGCGCCCTGTTGCGCTTTGGCCGGATTTCGTCCACCATGGACGTCGCGCGGGAGCAACCCGATTCTGACGTCCCGGTGACGGTGGTGGCTTCCGAACAGACCGCGGGCCGCGGGCGGTTTGATCGCGCCTGGGTGTCGCCTCCGCAGGGAGGCTTGTACCTCACCGTCCGGATCCCCTGGACGCGCCCCATCCAGCAGGCGCCGCTGGTTTCGATCGGCGCCGCTCTCGCGCTGGCGCGGGTGGCCGCCGGATCGGGCTGCCGCGACATCGTGCTGAAATGGCCCAACGACCTCCTGATCGGGGGACGCAAGGCGGCCGGAATCCTCGCGGAAATGGCCACGGCTGCCGCGAAATCCTCGCTTCTGGTGGGCATCGGGATCAACGTGTCGATTCCAGCATCCACCTTGGCGACCGTGGGGCAGCCTGCCGTGTCGCTTTCCGACGCTTGCGGATCGGCGCTGGACCCCGAACAGATCTTGTCCGAATTCCTGGGTTCCTGGTCGGAACTCGACGCCACGCTGGAAACCGTCGGATTCGCGCCGCTGGCCCGGGAATTCCGGTCCAGGACCGATCTGCCGGGTCGACGATTCCTGCTTTCGTCGGGTCAGGACCGGCGCCCCATCGTGGTGCGCGACATCTGCGACGACGGATCCCTGGAAATCCAGGACCCCGCGACCCAAGCGATCGAACGCGTCTTCGGAGGCGAGCTGCTCCCGGCGGATTCCGAATGAGCGCGCTCCGCCGACCCATCGCGGTCTGCCTGGCCTTCGCGGGGCTCGCGTCGTCGTTGCCCTCCGACGCGTTGCTGGACAGTCTGGCGATCGCCGCGACCAGCCAGGAACGCGCGAAGAACCTGGGCGAGCGGGACCAGACGGAAATCCTCCTGGAGACCCTCGCACGCCAGCGTCTGGTGGCCGATTCGGCCCCGGAGCATCCCAAGGCCGTCCTCGAACGACTCGATCGCCTTCGCGAGGAACGTGCGATCAAGGAAGAACAGGAATTGGCGAACCTGCGCAAACCGCCTCCGGAAGTCGCATCGATGATGGCGGTCGATTCGCTCCCGGCACCCGCGGCCGAAGTCGGCCCCGAGTCGGTCCCGCCCAAGGAAAAGGCTCCCGACACCGCGGCGAAACCGCAGGCGCCCGTCGTGTCGATCTGTCCCAGCGGCCCGGTGAGGATCGAGTGGCTCCCGTCGTCGAACCAACCGATCCGCGACGTATCCGACTCCATCCATCCCGTGAAGGTGCGGATCGAGGCCCCTTGCGGACTTTCGCGCATCGATCTGTTCGTGGACGAATCGCTCCTGCGCAGCTTCCCCGTCCCGGTGGGCAAAGTGGGTTCGTTCGAGTTCTCCGACGGAGTCGCCCTGACGGCGGGGATCCACCATCTCGACATCGTCGCCTGCGACAGTTTTGGCGTGTGCTCGCGGAGCACTCCGCTCGAATCGCGCACCTCCAAGCCGGTCCACCCCTGGATTCCAAGAGCCGTGGGCGCGCTGGTGGGTCTTTGCGCGCTGCTGGGCCTGGCGTTGACCATCCGCAAGCGTTCCTCGCATCCGGCACCCGTCCGGCACACCGCCACCGTCCCCCTGCCCGACTCCTCGGGGGTCTCGTCCACGATCCGCCATCGACTGCAGCTGGTGGCCAAGGAAATCGGACCGTCGTTCCCGGCCGTGTCGCTGCGTCTGCCCGACTCGCCTCCCGCGCTGGCCATCGATCCCGAATCTCTGGGCGAGGCGTTCGGCACGATCGTGCGCCTGCACGCCCGACGCGCCCAGCAGAACGGACAGATCCTGATCGCGATGGGCCATGGCCCCCTCAGCGCGGAAGTCGTCTTCGAGGACACGGCACCTTCTCCCGACGAACCGTCGATCCCCTCGATCCTGGATCCTTCCAAGCCGTGGCTCAAGGAGCGGATGGAGCTGGACCAGGAACTGGAACTCGCCCGCCAGGCCATCGTCCGCGCCACGGGAAGCATTTCCATGGAAGCCCGGATCGACGGCGGTCTGCGCACCCGCGTGCGCCTCAAGCTCGCCCCCGCCAAGGAGAACGCCTGACATGGAATGGTCGCCCGACGGCTTGCCCGGGTTCTTCGAACGCCTCCGGAACATGAGCGCCATCCGCCGTTTCGGGACGCTGCCTTCGGCGCATCCCGACAGCGTGGCCAACCACTCCTACGACGTGGCCGTGCTGGCGATGATGATCGCCGACCGCGAGGGCGACACGACCCTGTCGGTGGAAAAGATCCTTCGCAAGGCGTTGTGGCACGATTTCGAAGAAACCATCGTGTCCGACATCCCGCACCCCATCAAGCACCGCTACCAGGGTGGCCGCCTGGGACGGCTCCTGGAGGAAATCGTGGAGACCGTCCTGGAGAACGAGGCGTTCCACGAACTGCCGCACGAGCTGGCCCACCGCTACGCCGCCGACGCCCGCGACGCCAAGCGCGAACGCGAAGGCGAAGTCGTGGCCGCCGCCGACGCGATGGACCTCGTGATCGTGGCCACCCGCGAGATCAAGCTGGGCAACCGCTACTTCCTGCACGTGTTCGAGGCGGGCATGGGGCTTTGCGAAAGGTTCCGGCACTTCAAGCTGGTTGACGAATTCTGTCGCGTCGCGCGCCCGTACCTGGAAAACGGCCAGTTCGTGGACGGCGTGTTCCACGAGGACCGCCCGGGCGGCCTCAGCCAGTTCGACCTGTTCGCGCCGCCGGCCTGAAGCCGCCGCCCCCTACGCCCCTTTGCGAAGCGTCCGGACGAACACCATGCTCTTGCGGTCGTGGTTGTAGGTCGCGGCCTTTTCCGGAGGCAGGTCGCCCAGGTCGCCGCGCACGAACCCCAGCTCGGCGAACCAGTCGGAAGTCTGGGTGGTGAGCAGGAACACGCGGTCCAGCCCCAGCTTGTGGGCGCGCAGCATCTGGTACTGCACCAGCTTGCGCCCGATCCCCCACCGGCGGACCTGCTCGGACACCGCCACCGCGGCGATTTCTGCGGAACCGTCGGAAAACAGGTGCAGCGCGGCCGCGCCCTGCACGAATCCGTCCACTTCGTGGACCGCGTAGTCCCCGATCTTGGCCTCGATCTGTTCCACCGAGCGGGGAACCAGCACGCCCGAAGCCACGTAGGGCTCCTGGATCCGCAGGATGTCCTGCACGTCGGACAGCGCCGCCGGACGGATGTTGTCGTAGTCGTTGGCGAAGACCATGGTGCCCTGGCCGTTCTGGCTGAACACCTCCCGCAGGAGGCTTCCATCTTCCAGGCCGTCGAGCACGTGGGTGCGCCGCACACCCTTGCGGCAGGCTTCCAGGCCGCGCGCGAGGTAGTCGCGATAGGGTTTCCCGATCCGATCCCCGTTGCGCTCCAGAAGCTGCTCCACCTGGACCAGGTTCAGACTGGAAAGCATGCCGTCTTCGCGCAGATCCACCTCGGCGGGCAGTTCGATGCCTTCGCCGATGCTCGGCTTTTCGTCGCACAGGAAGAACAACTTGCTGGCCCCCAGCTGCACGGCCAGTTCCATGGCCAGCTGGGTGGAATTCACGTTGTAGGGCTGCCCCGCCGAATTCCAGCCGATGTTCGGGACGATCGGCACGAACTCCTGCCCCATGAGCTGGCGAAGGATGTCGGTGCGCAGGCTCTGGACCGATCCGGTCCGCTGGTAGTCCGTCCCGCCAAGGACCCCCAACCCACGCGCCTTCACCCAGTTGCCGATCAGGGCGTTCACGCCCGATTCGGCGATCAGGGTCATGATCCGGCTGCAGACGTCGAACGCCGCCATGGTGACGAACGGCAACGCCTCTTCGGTGGTCACCCGCACGCCGTCGACCATGGGTGCGTCGATTTCCCAGGTCTTGAGGAACGAGTCGATCTGGCGCCGCGCGCCGGGAACCACCACCACCCGGATCCCCATGCGGTGCAGCGAGGCGATGTCGCGGACCAGTCCCGCGAAACTCGGCACGTCGAGGAGGCCGCTTTCCAGCTTGATGACGAAAACCTCGCCTCGATAACGGGCGACGTACCCCAGGGCTTCGCGCAGGACGGGGACGGCTTCTTGTTCGTGGAGTTCGATGGACACGATCGGAAATTGCATTTCCGGTGTCGGGAATGGGAGACTGGAGTTCGATGGAAATCAACTCCGACGTCGCCTCCGCTCCTGGCGGATCCGAATCGACCTGCCGGATGCAGCCCCCGGGACGGGTCGTGGCGGTCGGGGACATCCACGGCAATTTCGAAGGTTGGGTCCAGATCCTGCGATTCGCCGACCTGATCGACCACAAAGGATCGTGGGTGGGCGGGAACACCACGCTGGTCATGACCGGCGACGTCGTGGGGCGCGGAGGCTACCCCAAGCGGATCTACCTCTGGCTGCGACGTCTGATGCGCGAGGCCGGCAATGCCGGCGGACGCGTGGAATTCCTGCTGGGCAACCACGAAGCGATGTCCATGCACCATATCCATTCCTACACCACGGTGGAGGAATACCGGGATTTCGCCCCTCCTTCCGAACTGGACCAGGGTGCCTTGCGCTCCACCTTGATCGCGTTGCCTTCGCCCAGCGGCGGCGACGCCCAGCGGACATCGGCGATGTTCGACATGGCACGCATGCAGGAAGAACCGCTGGGTTGGCTGGAATTCCGCCGCGCCATGGCCCCCACGGGCATGGTCGGGCGCTGGCTCGTCAAACGCCCCACCCTGTTCATCGCGGGAAAGACCCTGTTCGTGCACGGCGGTCTGCACCCCCGGTATTCGGTCTGGAAACCGGAAGAACTCAACTCGCGGATCCAGCGCGAGATGATGCGCTACCAGCCGTATTTCGAGCTCGACGCCCGATCCCCCGCCCTCGCCGAAGACGGGCCGCACTGGTACCGGATCGCGATGCGCAAGTCGCAGGAAGTCCTGAAGGCCGAGCTGGAAGAAACCCTGGGGAACTGGGAGATCGACCGCATGGTGGTCGGACACACCCCCACCTTCCTCATCGACGCGCGATCGCCCGGACAGGTCCTGTCGTTGGCCGGAGGCCGCCTGTTCTGCATCGACGTGGGGATCGGACGCGCCTATGGCGCCAGGCTCGCCGCCCTGGAGCTGACTCCCGACGGCAACGCCACGGCGATCTATCCCGACCACCGCCAGAAGCTCTGACGCTCCTGAAGGCCAAAAACGAAAGCGGAAAGCTCGCGCCTTCCGCCGTGGTCCCCCGGTCGGGGACGAATGTTGGCTCGAGCCGTGGATTCCGGCCCGGGTGGTTCTAGCCTCCGAACAGTTCCTTGGGGAACGCGCCAAGGGCGACCAGCGCCAAGGCGGCCACGGAAACCGTCCAGCCCAGCAGCACGGGTGCCGGTTCGGCCTCGCGCGAAGCCGGTCCAGGTTGCGACCAGACCGCGATCACGATCTTGAAGTAGGCGGCGGCGCTCACGAAGGCGAACAGCAACGCGACGCCCGGCACCAGGAGCAACAGCTGCGGCGACACGCCGGGAACCATCCCCGAAAAGACGTTGAGCAGCATGCCGTGGAACAGTTCGAACTTCGCCACGAATCCGGCCATCGGAGGAAGCCCCGCCAGCGAGGCCAGGAACAAGGTGAGTACGGCTCCCACCAAGGGATTGCGCCGCGCCGCACCGGAAAGCGCCGACACATGGTCGCCGGCGTCTTCGGGGCCGGACAAGGCGGCCAGGCAAGCCAAGGCGCCGGAGGTCGCCAAGGCGTAACCGGCCAGGTAGTACCAGGTCACGGATAGATCCACATAGCCGCGCGCCAAGCTGGGAAGCATGAAGCCCAATCCCATGAAACCCGCGTTGGCGACACCGGAATACGCCAACAGGCGGCGGACGGATGTCTGCCCAAGGACCGAAAGCGACCCGATGGCGATGGAAAGCAGGCCCAAGCCCCCGAAGACGACCAGGGCGACCCTCTTGAGGGCCTCGAACGACTCCGGCGTCATCTGGTAGAACAGCATCGGGGGAATGGTGATCTTGAGCGACATCGGAGACTGGAGGGGGAATCCGGCGCGCGAAACCAGGTAGTTCAGCCAGAGGGTGCCCAGAGCGGCGATGGCGGCGACCTTCACGGCACCCGCCATGAACGCGGTGACTCCCGAGGGAGCGCCGTTGTAGGCGTCGGGGCTCCAGAAATGGAACGGAGCCATGCCGATCTTGAACAGCAAGCCGACCGCCATCAGCAGAAACCCGAGATTGAAGACTCCCAGGCGCCCCTCGGCGACGATTCCGCCGAACATCACCGTTCCCGTGGCGCCGTAGCAGAGCGACGCCCCATACAGGTAGACCGCGGAGAAGACCGCGCCCATCGCGAAGTACTTGAGGACCGCTTCGGCGCTGTCGGGGGATTTGCGACGCAATCCCACCATCGGGTAGATGGCCAGGCTGAGGATCTCCATGCCCACGAACAAGGCGATGGACTGGCTGGCCATGACCATCAGGACCGCGCCCACGGTGGCGAGCTGAACCAGAACGTAGGGCTCGCCGCCTTCGAACCGGTCGGACGACAGATTCCGCTGCAAGGCGGCCAGCCCCAGGAACAGCACGAACAGGAGGACCAGGACCAGTCCGGCCCGGACCGCGTCCATCGCGAACACGCCGTGCAGGTGGCCTTGGGGCGTGTAGCGCAGGACCCAGGCGGAAATCGCGACGGATGCCGTGCCGATCCAGGGCAGGAACCTGTGCTTGTCTTCCTTGGAAAGGAACGGTTCGGCGACGAGGGTGGCGAGCGCCCCCAGGACGAGAACCAGGACCGGGCCCATCAAGGGCAGAAGGTTAACGGCCGGCAACATGGGCTGCATCCTCCGTGGCGACCGCGGAGGCGACCGGCAAGCGGGTGAGAAGATCGGCGCGGGCCGCCTTCAGGACAGGACTCGGATAGAAACCGAAGAGGACCAGGGCGACCAGGATGGGCGCGACGCCGAGCGCCTCCGAGACGGACAGGTCCTGACGTTCCGTGGACGGGAGCGCGGGAGCCCCGAAGAGCATGCGCTGCACCAGCCGCAGGGTGTAGGCGGCCGACAGGATCAGCGTGATCCCGGCGGCGAAGGCCACCCAGATTCCGTAGACCTTGAACACCGAGACCAGCAGCAGAAGCTCGGCGACGAACCCGGCCGTTCCGGGCAATCCGATGGACGCCAACGCGGCCAGGGAGAACAGCACGGCGAACAGCGGCGATCGCGAGGCAAGCGCCCCGAAATCGTCCACATGGGAGGATTTGGTCCAGGTTTCGGCGATGCCCGCCAGGAAGAACAACGCCGCCGCCGAAAGCCCGTGCGCGACCATCAGCAGAAGGACGCCGGAGATCGCTTCGGGGCGGAAGGTGAACAGCGCGGCCAGCCCCAGGCCCAGGTGCGAAAGCGACGAGAACGCCAGGACGCGCCTGATTTCCGATTGCTGCAAGGCGAGCAAGGCGCCGACAAGGACCGTCACCAGACCGATCGCCACGAAGACGCCAGCGAACCGGGCCGCCTCGACGGGGAACAGCGGGATCAGGATGCGAGCCACGCCGAACAGTCCCACCTTGGCCATCACGCCGGTCAACAGCGCCGATGCCGGAGCCGGGCCTTCGGAGTAGGCGTCGGCCTGCCAGAGGTGGAACGGTACCACCGGGAGCTTGACCAGGAACGCGAGCGCGATCGCTCCGAACAGCCAAGGCCGGAAGACGGGATCCAGCTGCGAGGTCAGACGCGTGGCCACCACGGAAAGCTCGGTGGTCTGGCAGCTGAGACCGATCCACCAGATGGAAAAGAACATGGGTGCCGAACCCGCCAACGAGAACAGCAGGAACGTCATCGCCGCGCGGCGGCGGTCGCGTCCGCCGAACAGGGCGATCAGCACCGTGGAGGGAATCAACATGGCTTCGAAGAATCCGAAGAACATGAGCAGATCGCCGGAAAGGAACGCGCCGGTCATGCACCCCTGCATCAGGAACACCAGGGTCGCGAATTCGCGCATGCGATCGCCCACGATCCGCGGCGCGGCCAGCAGCGTGGCCGGGACCAACGCGGCGAGCAGGGCGACGAGCCAGGCGGAAACCCCGTCGGAAGTCAGCAACCATTTGATTTCCGTGCCCACCACCGGCACCGAGAACCAGGTGACCGCCTTGGTGGCGATCATTCCGGCGCCGATCAGCGGGAAGGAGATCCCGGCGATGATCAACGCCAGCACCAGCGAGGTGCGCTGGGCCGACTTCGCGTCGGTCCCGGAAAGGAAGAATCCGAGGATGGCCGCGACGAACGGTGCGGCCAGGACCAGATGGAGGTTCACAGGAGGTCCCTCGCGAGGATGATCAGGACGGCGACCAGCCCGAAGACGGACATCGCCAGGTTGACGCGGAGCCGGGAGCGCTGGAGCCACTGGACCACCAGCCCGACGAGTTCGACCAGATAGGCCAGCAGGCGCACGATCCCGTTGAGCAGGGGCTGGCAGATCTTGTCAAGGATCCACGAGACGATGCGCGTGGGCACGATGCCGAACACGGTGTGGACATGGTCCCACAGCAGGGTCCAGGCGCGGGCGGCTCCCGACAGTTCGCCGGTGCCGTGTTCGCCGAACCTGCCCGCCTTGAACAGCCCGAAGGCAAGGAGGATGCCCGCGATCGCGGCACCCACGCCCACGCCCGCCAGGAGCAGGACGCTCGGCCCGTGGTGCTCGCCGTGGACCAGGAGATCCTGGGCCGGCTGGACCACGTAGGCGAACTGGCGCGGGAACCAATCCCAGCCGGGCATCATGCCCGCCCAGACGAACCCGGCGAACAGCGATCCGATTCCCAGGATCCACAACGGCACCTGCATGGACAGCGGTGCTTCGTGGATGTGGTGTTCGACCTCGTGGTCCACCCTCGAGGGCGACCAGAAGGTCAGGATCATGAGGCGCGTCATGTAGACCGCGGTGACCACGGCCGTGGCCAAGGCGATGCCGTACAGCACCGGCCCGCCCTGCGCGAGGACCTTTTCCAGGATCAGGTCCTTGGACCAGAATCCGGCACCCAGCGGCAAGCCCGTGATCGCGTACCAGCCGGCGAACATCGCGGCGAACGTGAGCGGAAGCTTTTTGACCAATCCGCCCATCTTGCGCACGTCCTGCTCGCCGCCCAGCGCGTGGATGACCGCGCCGGCGCCAAGGAACAGGACCGCCTTGAAGAAGGCGTGGGTGAACACGTGGAACAGTCCCGAGTCGAACGCGCCCACACCGGCCGCCAGGAACATGAACCCCAACTGCGAAACGGTGGAATAGGCCAGGATCTTCTTGATGTCGTTCTGGAACAGGCCGGTGATGGCAGCCCAGGCCGCGGTCGCGGCGCCGACCCATGCGATCACCTGCATGGTGATGGGAGCGTGCGCGAACACGTCGGACATGCGCGCCAACAGGAACACGCCGGAAGTCACCATGGTCGCCGCGTGGATGAGCGCCGACACGGGTGTGGGACCGGCCATGGCGTCGGGAAGCCATGTCACCAACGGAATCTGGGCGCTCTTGCCGGTGCAGCCCAGGAACAACAGCAAGGTGGCGAGCGTGAGCATCGCCGCCACGCCGCCGGTCGCGAGGGTGGTGGCGTTGGCCGGATCGCGGAACCAGGCCGAAATGGCCTCGTAGGTCAGCGGGGTGGAAGCGCCCACGATCTGCCAGAGCAGGAACAATCCCAACAGGAATCCAAGGTCGCCCACGCGGTTGACAAGGAACGCCTTGCGCGCCGCGTCGCCGTTGGCGTTGTCGTGGTGCCAGAATCCGATCAGGAGGTAGGAACAAAGCCCCACGCCTTCCCACCCCAGGAACGTCACGACGGGGCCGTTGCCCAGGACCAGCACGATCATGCTTGCCAGGAACAGGTTCATGTAGGCCATGAACCGGGCGAACCCGCGATCGTGGGCCATGTAGCCGATCGAATACAGGTGGATGAGCGCACCGATCCCGGTGATGAACAGGAGCATCACCGAGGTCAGCCCGTCGAACGCGAATCCGAACGACAGATTGATGTCGCCGGTGGCGATCCAGCTCCAGAGTTCCTGCGTGATCGAGGTCGGAACCGCGAGGTTCAGCCCCAGGTTCTGGTTGATGGAGCGGACGGATTCCTGCGCGGCCTGCAGATCCAGGTGGAGCTTGACCACCAGGATGAACGACACCAGCGGGAACAGGACCGCGAAGAAGCCCGACAGCCCTCGCGACGGACCGTTCGCTGTGCGGGAACCCGCCAGAGAAAGGACGCCGTTGATGATGAATCCCAATGCCGGCAGCGCCGGTACGAGCCAAAGAAAACGTTCCACTTCGATCACTCCTTCATCCGGGAGTAGGCGTCGGTGTCCAGGCTCTCGCGGGAGCGGAACACGGCCAGGAGCATCGCCAGACCCACGCAGGCTTCGGCCGCGGCGATGGCGATGGAGAACAAGGGGGACACTTGGCCTTCCATGGTGCTGGCACCCGACTGCACCCGGGACCAGGCCAGGAACGAGAGGTTCGCGGCGTTGAGCATGAGTTCCACGCCCATGAGCACGAAGAACAGGTTGCGCCGCAGGAGCACCGTGGCGAGCCCCGCGACGAACAGGAACGCCGACAGCAGCTGGAGATGGATCAGGGGGATGGTGTCCACGATCAGTGTCCTCCCTCGATGGTGGCGGGTTCGGAGGGCGAATCGAGATGCCGCTTGGCCAGGAGGACCGCGCCGACAATGGCTGTCAACAGCAGGATCCCCACCGCCAGGAACAGCAAGGCCCAGCCACCGGTGTGCTGTCCGGCTCCGAACAAGGTCTTGGAGATCGCATCGACGTCGCCGCGCGGTGCCTGCGGGTTCATGGCCACCGTGGCCTGCTTGTCGAGCCCCACGAACACGCGCACCAGCAGGGCGCCCAGAGCCGCCGCCGGCAGTACGCCGAACAACCCGGCCCCGTCGAACAGCGGCGTGGAGTGGTCCTTGGCGCAGTTGAGCACCATGATCACGAACACCACGAGCATCATGACCGCACCGGCGTAGACCAGCACCTGCAGGGTCGCCATGAACGGCGAGGCGATCAGGCTGAAGATGCCCGCCAGCGAGACCATGGTCCCGATCAGGCTCATTGCGCCGTTGATGGGATGCCGAGAGAGCATGACACCCAGAGCGCACGCCGCGGCGATCGCGGCGAAGATCCAGAAATACACCTGGGCGATCATTGCAAACCCCATTCTTTGCGGGCCTGGGCGTTGAGCGTCCCGCCCGGCGCCTTCTGGCTCTGGATGTCGGATTCCGGATAATCCTTGGGGTCCCAATCCATCAGATCCTCGAGGCCCACCTTGAAGGTCTCGCGCTTGTCGGCGGCGAAGGCCATCTTCTTCGTGTCCATGCGGATCGCGTCCACCGGGCAGGCTTCCACGCACAAACCGCAGAAGACGCACACCAGCTGGTCAATCTCGAACTTGGAAGGCTTCTTCTCGATGCGGTCGTCGTCCGACGAGGTCGCCTCGATGGTCATGCAGTTGGCCGGACAGGCCGTGGCGCACATGAAGCAGGCCACGCAACGGGGCTCGCCGTCGGGGCGCTTCATGAGCCGGTGCCGGGACCGGTAGTCGCGGGGCACGAACGGTTCGACTTCGGGATAATGCTTGACGGGAATCGATTCCGGCTTGAAGAACCCCTTGAGGAAATGGCCCATGGTCACCTTCAGACCCCTGGCGATTTCCGGGATGTAAGCCTTCTCGACCAGCGTCATTTCGGTCCGCGGAACGATGCGAGCCATGGTCAGCCTTTCACCAGCTTGGCCACCACGGCGGTGACGAGCAGGTTCACGAGAGCGATGTTCAGGAGGATCTTCCAGCCCAGGCCCATGACCTGGTCGTAGCGGAATCGCGGAAGCGTCCAGCGCACCCAGATGAAGACCCAGCAGATGAACAGGGTCTTGGCCACGACGATCCCGAGCTGGATGGCCGCCGTGCCGAGATTCACCCACAGAGGCCAGATCTCGGTCCCGCCCACGGACACCTGCTGCGGATGCACGAACAGGGCCAGGGCGGAGCCGGCGACAAGCAGCAGCACGGCCAGACCGGAGAACAAGCCGGTCATGACGCGGTATTCCAGCTTGCGCTGGGCCGCATCGGTGGCGTTCATCTTGGCGTAGATGTTGGACCAGCGGTTGGAGGCGTAGGCGATCCAGATGCAGAGCAGAGCGATCGCGGCGAGCAGTCCCCCGCCCACCAGCCCCAGATTGGCGCGGATGACTTCCGTCCCGAGCCAAGGCATGTGGTAACCGCCCAGGAAAACGGTGGAAACCAGCGCGGAGGCGATGGCGATATGGGCATATTCACCCATGTAGTAGAGCCCAAAGCGGATGGCCGAGTATTCCAGGAAGTAGCCCGCCACGATTTCGGAGTCGCCTTCGGCGACGTCGAAGGGCGCGCGCCCCGTTTCGGCGAACAGCGAGGTCAGGAACATCACGAACCCGAGGGGCTGCGCGACGATGCCCCACACGTGGGCGGCCTGCCACTCGACGATGTTGGTGAGCGAGAACGACCCGACGATCAGGAAGATACCCGCGACGGAAAGCCCCATGCTGACTTCGTAGGAGATCATCATGGCGCTGGCGCGCATGCCGCCCATCAGGGCGTACTTGGAGTTGGACGCCCAGGCGCCCAGCACGACGCCGTACACGGAAAGCCCCGACAACGCGAACAGGACCAACACTCCGGCATCGGCGTCCAGGATCTGTCCGGACACGTTGGCGATACCCTTGGCGCCTTCCACGGCCATGGGCGCGAACCACGGGATCACCGATGGGGTGAGGAACGCGATGCACAGCGGAATCATGGGAGCCACGATGTACCAGAACTTGTGCGCGTGCTTGGGGATGAAGCTTTCCTTCGTGAAGAGCTTGATCCCGTCGGGCGCGTTCTGGACCAGACCGAACAGGCGCAAACCTCCGAGCAGCGGAATGTTGGCGCGGTTGGGTCCCAGGCGATCCTGGATCAGCGAAGCGCCGCGGCGTTCGCCCCAGATCAGGATCGGGATGAAGCACAAGGGCACGAACGCCAGCAGAAACTTGGCGCACTGCAGGATGAACGGGAGATCGAACTCGATCACGCCACGACTCCTTCCAGGAGGCGGCCTTGTGAACCGATGCCGCGGTAGTTGATGCCCGCGAGGGCGGGAATTCCGGCCTGGGCGGCCTTGTAGGCGTCCAGCTCGCTGGTCCAGCCCAGCTTGCCGATGGAGGAAACCACCTGCCAGACGGGCTCAAGATCGGGGCTCGGCAGGATCGGCGCCGCGTTCAGCATCTGGATGCGTCCCTGGCAGTTGACCATCGTTCCGCGGACTTCCGCCCATGCGCGCACGCCGACGGAAAGCGTCGCCTTCGCGGTGGTCGCATCGTGCCAGGGAGAAAGGACGATCCGCTCGGGAATGGCTTCCAGAGCCTTGGCCTTCTGCGCGTCAAGGGCCCACAGGTCGTGGCCGGCAACCAGCAGGACGTCGAATTCCTTCGCCCTGGCGACGAGCTCGTCGAGATTCTCGGAAATGCCCAAAAGCTTGAGGCCCAGACGGTTTCCGACCGGATCCCCCGACTGCGCGATGCCGTCGGGCGAACCGACCTTGGCCCAGGAACCGGAGAAGAGCTCCGCCTTCTTGTCCAACCCGGCCACCAGGGCCTGCAACGCGGCGTTGTCTTCCAGGGTAAGCGTCCCGGAAGCGACCACGGCGACCTTGCGGGCGCCGCGGACGAGTTCGCCCGCGCGGGCGACGGCCTGCGCGAGCGGCACTTCGGCCTTTTGGAAAGATCCGGCGGTCAGGCGATCCTTGGACAATTTCTGGTACTCCAGCCGGGTGCGGTTGGAGATCCAGGACTTGTTGACTTCGGGATTGCGCCTGGGCATGATGCGCCAGGCCTGTCCGTCGTTGTGCTCCACGGTGATGTTCGCGCCGAGGCTGTCGAAGGGATCGATCGTCTCGGTCTTCGAAAGGTTCCAGACACGCTGGCGGAAGCGGAAGTGCTTGCCGGTGAGGGCGCCCACCGGACAGATGTCGGTGACGTTGAGATCGTAGTCGTGCTTGAGTTCCATCCCCGGGAAGGTGGAGAGGAACGCGTGGTCGCCGCGCTGGTTGATGTAGAGCTGCTCCTCGCCGGCCACGCTGCGCATGAAGCGCACGCAGCGGTCGCACAGGATGCAACGCTCCTGGTCGAGGATCACGGTGGGTCCCAGGTCGACGTGCTTGCCGCCGCGCTCCTGGCCCTTGGCGTCCTCGTGGCGGAACTCGGGCGAACCCTTGTACAGCTTGCCGATGTCCTCGCGCATGCGCGATTCGTGGCGGCCCGCGGCCATGTAGTTGTCCTGCAGGCTGCACTCGCCGGCCTTGTCGCAGATCGGGCAGTCCAGCGGATGGTTCGCCAACTGGAATTCCATCACCGCTTGGCGCGCCTGCTTGACCTTGTCGGAGGAACGGTCGGTGGCCACCTTCATGCCCGCGCGCACCGGCGTGTAGCAGGCGATGGCCAGTCCCATGCCGCGAGGACCGTCGGTCTCCACCATGCACTGGCGGCAGTTGCCGGAAACCGGCAGGTCCTGGTGGTAGCAGAAGTGGGGCGTATCGATGCCGATCGTCTTCAAGGCCTCGACGAGGTTGGTGCCCTCGGGGACCTCGACGTCGGCGCCGTCGACGTTGATCGTGACCTTCTTGGCGTCGGGCTTGGGCAGCACCGGCATGTGGTAGAAGTTGCTCATTACCAGAACGCTCCCGGGCGGAAGGCGGGAGTCACGCGCTCATCGGCGTGCTCCGGGTTCCGGGCGACCACGGCGTCGAATTCCGCGCGGTACTTCCCGATGAAGTTTTGGATCGGCCCGGCGTCGGCACTCGCCAACGGGCAGATGGTCGTGTAGCTGAAGTTGTCGGCCAGCGACAGCATGTTTTCTAGGTCGCCGTCGCGCCCCTTGCCCGCAACCACGGTCTTCAGGATGCGGTCGGCGTATCCCGTGCCTTCGCGGCAGGGCGTGCATTGTCCGCAGGACTCGTGGGCGTAGAAGCGCGTGAGCGAAGCGAGCATGCCCACCACGCTGCGGGTCTCGTTGAAGACCACCACGGCGCCGGAGCCAAGCATGGTCTTGAGTGCGGCAAGCGCCTCGTAGTCCATGGTCGCCTTGGCGGCTTCCTCGACGGTGAGGACCGGCGAAGAGGAGCCGCCCGGGATCACGCCCTTGAGCTTGCCGACCACGCCCTGGCAATATTTGTCGGACTCGAGCAGCTCCATGAGCGGAGTGCCCAGCGGAACTTCGTAGACGCCGGGACGCTTCACGTCGCCGGACACGGAAAAGACCTTGGTGCCCGTCGACTTGGGGGTGCCCATGGCGGCGTAGGCCTCGGCGCCGTTTTCGAAGATCCAAGGGAGCGCCATCAGCGTCTCGACGTTGTTCACGCACGTGGGCGAAGCCCAGGCGCCCGAAACGGCCGGGAACGGCGGCTTCAGGCGGGGCTGCCCCTTGAAGCCTTCCAGCGAATTGATCAATGCGGTCTCTTCGCCGCAGATGTACGCGCCCGCGCCTCGGTGCACGTAGATGTCGAGGCTGTAGCCCGACCCCTGGATGTTCTCGCCCAGGAAGCCGGCCTCGTAGGCCTGCTTGATCGCGGCGTTGAGGGTCTCGATGGCGGGAAGGAATTCGCCGCGCACGTAGATGTACGCCGTGCGCACGCCCAGCGCCCAGCCGCAGAGGATCATGCCCTCGATCAAGCGGTGGGGATCTTCCTGCATCAGGACGTGGTCCTTGAAGGTGCCGGGCTCGCCTTCGTCGGCGTTGACGACCAGGTAGACCGGCTTGCCGCCGCGCGGCACGAAGCTCCACTTCATGCCCGTGGGGAAGCCCGCGCCGCCGCGGCCGCGAAGGCCCGAGCGCTGCACGAGGTCGATCATCTCGAACTGGGAGAGATCGAACAATTTCTGTCCGATGGTGGAATACCCGCCGAGCTTCCGGTAGACGGCGATGTCCTTCGCGCCCTTCCCGAAGTTCTGGGTGACGGTGAGCGTCGTCATCTCAGGCTCCCTTCGCCGCGGGGGCCTTGGCGACGTTGGACGCCTTGCCCCGCCCCTGGGCGGTTTCTGTCACGATGCGGTACTCGGTCCCTTCCGCGGCGTCGTCGAGCCACTCCTTCTCCTTGCCGGAGATCGAGGCCGCGACCGCGAAGTCGGATCCCGTCTTCTTCTCGATGTGCAGGGTGGTGGTCTCGGGAGCCGCGCGCCAAGTCAGCTTGACCTTGCCGTCGTCGGTGCGGACCGCGGCGACTCCGAGCGCCGGCGGAACCGGAGCGTAGAATCCCTGCGCCTGCGAAACCGCCCCCTTGGCTCCGGGATGCCCCTTGCTTTCGAAGATGCCGCCGGTCGCGTCGCGCTTGGGCTCCTTGGAAAGGCTCTTGGCGCGGTCGCGGCACCAGGCCACGATCTTGTCGAAGCGTTCGGCCGTGAGCGCCACGCCCGCGGGCATGGCGAGCTTGCCGTCGACGACATCGGTCGCGAAGTCGTCGTTCACCTGCATCACGGGGCCGTTCCCGCAAGCGCCCAGGCATTCGACCCGCAGGAGCGTGAAGAGGTCGTCGGAAGTGGTGCCGCCGTGGCTGGAAATCCCCAGCGTGCGTTCGGCGTGGGCGATGATGTCCTCGGCGCCCAGCACGTGGCACGACACGTTCTGGCAGATCTGCAGGAAGAACCGTCCGGTGGGCTCCTTCTTGTACATCGTGTAGAACGTGCTCACGCCGTAGGCGTGGACGGGGCTCACGGAGCACTTGGCCGCGGCCCACTTGATGGCTTCCTGCGGAAGCCATCCCAGCGTCTCCTGGGCGAGCCAAAGCACCTGGAGCAGGGCCGAGCGCGGCACGGGATAGCGGCGGATGAGCTCTTCGACGCGCGAAAGGACCGACGGGACCTCCAGCTTCGGAAGGATCTCCTCGGCCTTGGGCTGGTCGACATGTTTGTGGCAGTGACCCATGGTTCCCCTCAGCGGTCCAATTCGCCGGCGATGATGTTGATGCTCGAAAGGCACGCGATGGAATCGGCGACCATGCCACCTTCGATGAGGTCGGCATAGGCGGCGAACTGCGTGAAGCAGGGCGGCCGCACCTTGATCTTCCAGGGCTTGCCCGTGCCGTCGGACACGACGAAGAATCCCAGTTCCCCGTTGGCAGCCTCGGTGCCGGAATAGAATTCGCCGGCGGGAGGACGCACGCCTTCGAAGACCAGCTTGAAGTGGTTGATCAAGGCTTCCATGTCGTGGTAGGCCTTGTCGTGGCCCGGCAGGATCAAGCGGGGATCGGAGGTGTTCACCCTGCCCGGACGCAGGCGCTTGAGCGCCTGGCGGCAGATGGAAAGCGACTCCTTCATCTCGTACATGCGCACGAGCAGACGATCGTAGGTGTCGCCCGTGGTGCCCACCACGGTCTGGAAATCGTAGGTATCGTACCCGAGGTAGGGATCGTCCTTGCGCAGGTCGCGATCGACGCCGGTGGCGCGAAGGCACGGGCCCGTCCAACCCCAGGCGACGGCCGCGTCGGGAGTCATGGGGCACACGCCGCGCGTGCGCTCGATGAAGATGCGGTTGTGTTCCAGCAGCTTGAACGCGTCGTCCAGGCCCGCCTCGATGCTCACGAGCACGTTGGCGACGTCGGTCTCGAAGCCTTCGTAGGTGTCGCGGTACAGACCGCCGATGCGCGAGAACGTGTTGGTCAGGCGCGCGCCGGAAAGCTTTTCCCAGATCCCGTAGACCTCTTCGCGAGGGTTGAACAGGTACCAGTAGTTGGTGAGCGCGCCGAGGTCCACCGCGGCGGCCGCGACGCAAACCAGGTGGTCGATCAGGCGCGACAGCTCCGACAGGAGCACCCGCAGGGTCTGGCAACGCTCGGGGACCTCGATTTCGAACATCTGTTCGGCCGCCAGGCAGAATCCGATGTTGTTCAGGATGGCCGAGCAGTAGTTCAGGCGGTCGGTGTAGGGCAACACCTGCTGGTAGGTGCCCTGTTCGACCATCTTCTCGAAGCCGCGGTGCAGGTAGCCGATCTCCTGGGCGGCGGCGGCGACGGTCTCGCCGTCGAGCGCCACGAACGCGCGCAGCGCTCCGTGGGTGGCCGGATGCGACGGCCCGATGTTGACGGTGAGAAGGTCGATCTTCTCGCCCGAGGGGGTGATGACCTTCACGACGCTCTCCCCACGTTGTTGATCTGGATCTTGGCCGGCTTGCCCAGAAGCTGTGTTTCTTCGATCGACGGCGAATTGAACAGGGGGCTTTCCAGGATCTCGAAACCCTTGGCCTTGAGGCGGGCTTCGAGCTGGTCCAGCATGGGATCGTTGGTGGATAGCCACTGCCGCTTGCGCGCCGGATAATCCTTGCGCAGCGGGTGCCCCACGAACTCGACGTGGTTCAACAGCCGCTTGAGGTTGGGGTGGCCATCGAACACGATGCCGTACTGGTCCCAGGTCTCGCGTTCCTGCCAGTCGGCGATCTTCCAGAGGTCGTGCACCGACGGGACCGAGGGGGATTCCTCCTCCACCCACACCTTCACGCGCAGGCGACGTCCCGACAATTTCTGGCTACGCAGGTTGTAGACCACGGCGAAGCGCGCCTGGTCGTGGCCGGGGTAGCCCAGGTAGTCGATCGCGGTGATGTCCAGCAGGGTGTCGCAGAGCGAATCGCGGTCGTCGCGCAAGAACTGCAGGACGGCGCGCAGCTTGTCGGCGGCGACGACGGCGGTGAACCCCCAACGATCGCGAGGGTCCATGGTCGCGCCGAACCGTTCCGACAGCGCCTGGAACGCGCGTGTCTGGAATTCCTTGGCCTGCTCGGGGGTGGACGGGGCGAGAGCCTCGCCGAGAGCGGTCGGGTGCTGAGTCATCCGATGTGGATCCTCTCGTGCGTGCGGTTGGCACGGTCGCGCATGTAGGATGCGTCCTGGATCTTGTCCTGCAGTTGCAGGATGGCGTCGATGAAGGCTTCGGGACGCGGTGGGCATCCGGCGATGTACACGTCGACGGGGATGACCTCGTCGATGCCGGGCAAGGTGCAATAGCAGTCGTAGAAGCCGCCCGTGCTGGCACATGCGCCAACGGAAAGCACCCAGCGGGGTTCGGCCATCTGCTCCCAGATGCGACGCAGGATGGGCGCCTGCTTGTAGGTGATGGTCCCGGCCACGACCATGAGGTCGGAGTGGCGCGGCGAGAACCGGATGAATTCGGCGCCGAACCGCGAGATGTCGAACTTGGATCCGGCGAGCGCCATGAACTCGATGGCGCAGCAAGCCGTGCCGTACGTGAAGGGCCACAAGGAGTTCTTGCGTCCCCACCCGACGAGCGCGTCGACCGAAGTGGTGAGGATGCTCTGGTTGAGACCGGCATCCTGGTGCAGCGCCCCCACCGGAGGCTGCGCCATCCCGTTGGTTCCTGCCGCTGGCGAAATCGTCTCCGCTGCCATGGTGGAGGGTTTCCTTTCGATGATCGGGAAAAATAGCAACGCTTTCCTCCCCCGATCTAAGGATATGGATGTCCTTTTCTGTCCGGTAGATCGCCCACCTTCGACAACCCGAGCGCGGCGGCGTCGTTTCGACACGTTCCGGCAAAAACGGATCGGGCATTCGACGACGTTCCTGGCCGCCATCGAAATCCCGCCCCGCCGCGAATCAGTCCGGCGTCGCGAAGACCTTGAGAAGCATCGAGCGCAGGTCGGCGAGCCCGATCGGCTTGGCCAGGAACCCGTCCATGCCGGCGTCCAGGCAGCGTTCCCGCTCCTCTCCCAGCGCGCTGGCCGTGAGCGCCCAGATCCGGCCCTGGTAACCGGCGTTTCGCAGGGCCTTGGACGCCTCGAGTCCGTCCATTCGCGGCATGTGGACGTCCATGAGGACCATGTCCGGACGTTCGCGCATCGCGACCTCGACCGCGGCCTCGCCGTCCTCGACAAGAATCGTCTTGCACCCGAGCTTGCGCAGGAACCCGACGGTCACCTTCTGGTTGACGAGGTTGTCTTCGGCCACCAGCACCCTCAATCCGATCGGGCGATCGCCCGTCTGGCCGTGGGACGAATCGGCCACAGAGGATCCCGGTTCGTCGGTCTCGAAGAGCGGCGTCCGGAACACGAACACGCTGCCCTCGCCCGGTTCCGACCTCGCGAGGAACAGGTCGCCGCCCATCAGCCGCGCGAGGCTCCTGGAGATGGAAAGCCCGAGCCCGGTCCCGCCGAACCTGCGCGTGGTGGATTCGTCGGCCTGCGAGAACACCTGCCAGATCCTGTCTCGCGATTCGGGCGCGACGCCGGTGCCCGTGTCCTCGACCTCGACGACCAGCGTCGGCGAAGGGGATTCCGACCTCCCGGCGCGCAGCGCGACTTCGCCGCGGCTCGTGAACTTGAGCGCGTTCGACACGATGTTCGACAATATTTGCCGCACCCTGGCCGAGTCGCCCATCATTCCCGGCGGGGGCGGCGAGGTCCAGCGGCAGGAAAGGACCAGCCCCTTGGCGCGTGCCAGGGGCTCGAACAGCGCCACGACCTCGTCCAGGAGGTCCCTGGGGGAGAACGGCGCGAATTCCAGGGTCACCCGTTCGGCCTCGATCTTGGAAAGATCCAGGATGTCGCCCACGAGATTGCGCAGGCTTTCGGCGCTGGTCTTGAGATGCGCGACGAGCTCCTTCTCCTGGAAATCCAGCTGGGAAGTCGAAAGAAGATCGGCCATCCCGAGCACCCCGTTGAGGGGGGTGCGGATCTCGTGGCTCATGTTCGCCAGGAACCGGCTCTTGGCCAGACTCGCCTCCTTGGCCTGTTCGGCCATTTCCCGCTGTTCGCGCAAGGTCTGCCCCAGGCGATCCAGCATGGAATCCATGGCGCGTCCAAGGCGCCCCATCTCGTCGGTGCCCGAAACCCCCGTGCGCACGGACAGATCGCCGTTTTCCACTTCCGACGCCACGGTGGTCAGTTTTTCCAGCGGACGCGCCAGGCTCCTGGCCTTGAGGAAGATCATCCAGGCGGTGGCGATCGCGCCGAGCAGGAACAGCGCGATGATGCCCGCACCTGCGAACTGGGCCTCGGCCAGATGGTTCTTCATGGGCGACACCACCACGAGCGTCCTGCGGGAACCTCCGGGAAGCCGCGCCCAGGTGACAAGATCCGGCAACAGCGCGTCGCCCGGCAGCCCGATCGCGGTCCCGGTCTCCTCCGACCGGATCCTGCCCATTTCGCGGTCGATCAGGAACCCGAAGGATTCGGGGAGCGCGGGAACGGCGTCGTCGACCAGGATCCATCGGGCTTCGCGTTCGAGCCGGGGACCGCCCCCCGTCCGTTCGCTCCATAGCGAGGCGGGCGATTGCGCCATCCGCATCGTTTCCATGAGGGCCGAACGCGACGCGGCCTTCTGGAACGCAACGCTCAGGATCAGGCAGACCACCACCATGGCCACCAGCTGGAACCCGAGCGTCACCGGCAGCAGCGAGGCCAGCAGGGCGCTGCGAAGGTTCGAGACCAGACGTTTTTCCGCGATCCGCTGGCGCGCGACCACCAGCACCACCAGGACGCACAGGACCGCGAGAAGATCCCACGAGGCTTCGCCCCCTCCCAAAAGCAGGATCCAGGCGTAGGCGAAGCTCGGCAGGGCCACCCACGCCAACGGCACCAGGGATTCGCGCAAGGCCAGCCAACCGGCCGAAGGCGCCTTCCCGAGCGCGGAACGGTTCCGCCCCAGCGCGTTGCCGGCCAGGAGCATCGCCAAACCGAATCCCAGATTCGTGAAGTGAAGGAGATGCCGTTCCAGGCCATGTTCGCGCCAATAGCCGAACTCGACGAACACGCTGCCGGCCAGGAGCGAAACGATGCCGACGGCGGCCCACCTGTACCCGACATCCAATTCCTTGCGGGAAGGGCCCCGGACCAGCAGATCGATGGCCATCTGCAAGATCACGAACTCCAGCATCGGATACAGGAGGGTCAGCGCCAGACGCGGACCCGACCACTCCGCCCAGCCTCCGATGTTCGGCGTGAGCACAAGATGCCAGAAAACGCCCCCCGACGACAGCGCGGCGATGGCCTGGTCGATCAGCATCACTTTGCGGGCTCCGGGTTCTGCCGGACCTGTTGGCAGACGCGCCATTCCCACGACCCCGACCACGGCGGCGAAAACGAAGAACACGTCGGCGGGAGGATAGGTCCGCGCCAGGTTCCCGGCTCCCAGATCGACCAGATGCACCCCGATCCCGATCGCCCACGCCGCGGTGCTGAGGGAAAGGAGTCGCAAGGCCCCACGTTCCTTGTCGGGAAGCCCCCGGCGGTTGCGCCAGATCAGGACGCTCCCGGCCAGGCCCGCCGCGGAACACAGGCTGCGGAACACGACTTCGAGCAGGAGCGCGCCGGACGCGACCGCCGCGGCGATCCCCACGCACAGCGCCACCAGCGCCAACCAAAGGATCGGGTCCTTGCGTAAAGTCATGTGTCGGCTTCCAGTGTAGTACTCCGAGGAACGCTCCTGCATACCTCCCCGACGATCCGACCTGCAAGGACCACTCACGAATTCCCGCCTGCCCCTTTTTTGCATGGACGCCAAACGAAAAGCTCCACCCCCGAACTCGATGCGGAAGTGGAGCTGAACTCGAAGAGAGCGACCGCTCTGGTGCGGTCGTCTCAGCTTGACCTCATTTGAGCGTCGGGGTGGTCCAGTTGATCCACTTCGCGCGATCGAACTTGTAGTCCGAAGGCGCTTCCATCTTGGCGGGCTCGCCCGTTCCGTCCAGGAGGAACTTCTGCATGTAGCTCTTGACCCAGTGGTCCTGCGAAGTCGGCTGGGCGCAATGGGTGTGGCCCCCCACCGAAGAGTAGGTGATGGATTCGGTCGCACCGAGGGCGGTGAAGATCTCCTTGGCGGCCATCGAGGATCCGTAGCCCACCTGCGGTCCCAGCCAGGCGATCGAATTGTCCAGGACCAGCAGTCCGTTGGGTGCGATCATCCCGATCATCTGGTGGTGGTCCACGGGGAGCTTGTTGATGGACGACCCGAAGTTCTGCCAGAAGTCCTGCCGAGTCCAGTACTGCTCGTCGTAGGTGCTCTTGATGGGTTGCGCATCGGAGAAGGCCGGGATGATCCGCCAGGAAGCGACGCCGCCGGAGCCGGATTCCTGGGGGATGACCAGCTTCACGCGACGGTCGAACGAACCCGCGATGGTCGACGACTTGCCCCAGCGCGAACAACCGGTGACCGCGAGCCGCTTGGGATCGATCCCCGCCGCCGGCGTGACCATCAGCGCATCGATGATCCGGGAAAGTCCCCAGGCGTGCGCCATCAGTTCGGATGCCGAGTGGTTGCTTCCGTAGAGATCGTAGAACAGACCCTTCCCGCGCCCGCTTCCTTCCGAGGCGATGGTGGTGATGGGATAGCTGATCTTGGCCACCGGCAGGCTGTTGAACCCGCCGATGCTGCCTCCATCCCATCCGATCACGGCCGCGAACGGAGCCGTTCCGGAAGACGGCTTGGTGATCGTGACGGAAAAGCTGATCGACTTGCCTTTGTCCGTGACCTTCACGGTCAGTTTGTTTCCGCTGAACGAACCTTCCACCTTTTCCGGATTGCGGGGCTTTTCGCCGTGGATGTATTTCTCGAGCATGGCCGCGACGATCTCGCGATGGCATTTCCACTGCGCCTTGGTCGTGACGGCCGTGCCGTCCAGCATCTTGAACGGATCGGGCAGGAACGCGTTGTTCGTCAAGGCCGACACGGCGGGCAGGGTGGGGATCGTGCACTCCGAACGGTAGTCTTCCACGAAGTCGGTCTTCTTGGTGGTGGTGTCGCGCAGGACCACGGCCAGACCGTTGGAAATGTCGCTGGTCAGCGCCAACGTGGTGTCGGCATACCCGGCCTTCTTGAAAACCAAGGTCGGGTACGGAGCCGCCATGGAACGCGCGGCGATCGCGGGAATCGAGTTCCAACCCGCCGCATTTCCCAGAGGCACCACCTGGGAATGCACCTCCGATCCCAGACGGACCATCAGGATCGCCCCCAGATCGCGACCGCGCGCGGGAACCCGTGCACGTGCCGCTCCCTGCACCAAGGCGGCGTGTTCGTTCCAAAGAACGGATCCCGATGCATCCAGAAGCGAGACTTCCAGAATGCCTTCGCCAGGATATCCGATCATCAGGACATCACCGGAGCGCTGGATGGAAAACTTCGAGGAGCGGATGAACGAGCCCACGCTCGCGGACGATTCCAGCTTGAATTCGCCCTTGTCGTTGGTCGTGGTCTTGTAGGTGCTCGAATCCTTGACGGTCACTTCCACGACGGGAAGCACGGTGCCGCTGGTGCTCTTGACGACTCCCGCCGCGCTCCAGGCGCCCCAGGCTTGCGCACTACCCAGAACAAGGAGCGAGACGATCGCGAGCGACGATCGGTGGATCGGCAGGAATCGACCAGGGTGCGGCGAACGACGAGTCATGGGCATGGCTTGATCCTTCTGACGGGTGAGGCAATGGAACGGAACCGGCCGCGGAGAGTGGTTTCCGCTGTCGTGCATCGGGCCAGGGGGGTGAACACCTTCGCCGATCACGGAACCCGGTTTCCGGAATTCCGAATTTCTCACTTAGGTTACGCGACGATTCCAAGCCACACACGAACTTCACACCCGCGGCTGTTGCAAAAAACGCAACACCTCGAACCGCCTTGCCTCAAAGGTGCGACGCGATCCATCCAGGTTCCAGACGGATCGCACCTTGTCCAGTGGGGCCGGGATCAGTCTTGCGCGGTCATTCCCATGGCAGCCCATTCCTCCTTGGAAGGACCGCAGACTCCAGGAACGGCCAAACCCGCTTGCCGCATCAGGACGGTGATCTGTCCACGGTGGTGCGCCTGGTGCATGAGCAGCACCTGGAGCACGAACCCGCGAGCCCAGCTCATGCCATACATGGGAACCTCGACAGCGAGGTCGGAATCCGTCCACTGGGCCGCGATGGCCTGGCCCAGCCTGGGAGCATCCGCGGCATAGGTGTCCGCGATGACGGAGGCCGAATCCGGAACGCGATGCGGATCGAACGAGCCGTGCTCGAAGGCCACCCCAGCCGTCGGGAGCATCTCGTGGAGGGTTTCCACCAGGTGCCAGGCAAGCTTGCCCAAGGTGCGCCCATCCGGCGTCACGCGCTGGGCCAGCGAGGCATCCGTGAGATTGCGCAGCACGCGCAAGGTGTTCTCCGTCTCCATGGACCACTGGGCACCGAAATCGGCAAGCGAACGAAACATGTGGAGCACTCCGTATTGAGGGGACATGTGAAACGTCGAGCAAACCGCACCGACATCATCCAATTTACAAAATACTACACAGATGAGCAATATCAATTTTCAAGTCGGACGATTGCGATTGGATCCAGCAGAGTCGCCCCGACCTTCGATCCGACCAACCACGAAATGAAAAGGCCTCCCAATGCCGAAGGCAAGGGAGGCCAAAACCTGTCACACCAATTCCTACCCAAAAATCTCGCGAGCCGGAGTCAGACGATGGAAGGTTTCCCGAAGGCGTCCGCTTCGGGACGTCGAGGGAAACCGACCGAGTATGGCCCGGCGCAGCAGATTTTTTAGTACTGGAAGAGGAGTTCGCGATATTTGGGCAAGGGCCACAGTTCGTCGGACACCAGGGTCTCGAGCTCGTCGACCACTTCGCGCAGCGCTTCCTGGGCGGGAATGACCTTTTCCTTGTAGGTCTTCGCTTCGGCGTGCAGCGAGCCGGCCTCGTGGGCGCCGTGATGGGCCTTCTCGAGGGCATGGATACCGTCGACGAGCTTGTCGGCGAGGGCCGCGACCTTGTCCGACACCTGCTTCACGCCCTTGGAGACGGAAGCGGCCACGGAAATTTCGGCCAGGTACTTGGCGGTCGCAGGCAGGATCATGGTCTTGGCCATCTCGATGGCGCAGTTGGCCTCGATGTTCTGGACCTTGACGTAGCGCTCCCAGTTGATCTCGGCGCGAGCGGCGAGCTCGCGCTCCGAGAGGACGCCGAACTTCGAGAACACCTTCTTGGCCTTCTCGGTCTCGAGGGCCGGGAGAGCGTCGACGGTGCTCTTGTTGTTGGGAAGACCGCGCTTGGCGGCTTCCGCGTGCCATTCTTCCGAATAGCCGTTGCCCGAGAACAGAACCTGCTTGTGCTCCTTGACGATGGCAGACAGGATCTTGGAGAGCCCGGCCATGTCGTTGGGAGCGAGCTTCTCGAGATCGTCGGCGAGCTTCTCCATGGAATCGGCGACGATCGTGTTGAGCACGGTCTGCGGCCAGTAGATGGGAGCCGACGAACCGACGGCGCGGAACTCGAACTTGTTGCCGGTGAAGGCGAACGGCGAGGTGCGGTTGCGGTCGGTGGCGTCCATGGGCAGCACGGGCAGGGACGAAACGCCCAGCTCGATCTTGCCGCTCTTCTTGGAGGAAGACGCCACGCCGGATTCCAGCTGCATGACCACGTCTTCCAGCTGCTCGCCCAGGAAGATGGAAACGATGGCCGGAGGCGCTTCGTTGGCGCCCAGACGGTGGTCGTTGCCGGCGTCGGCGACAGTGGCGCGCAGCAGGTCGGCGTGGGTGTGGACACCGCGGATGATGGCGGCCAACACGGCAAGGAACTGGGCGTTGGCGTGCGGATCGCGACCGGGTTCGAGCAGGTTCTCGCCGTCGTCGGTGCCCATCGACCAGTTGTTGTGCTTGCCCGAGCCGTTGACGCCCTTGAAGGGCTTCTCGTGCATGAGCAGGGCCAGCCCGTGCTGCGGGGCCAGACGCTTCATGACGCTCATGACGAGCATGTTGTGGTCGGAACCCACCGAGGCGGATTCGTACACGGGAGCCATTTCGAACTGGCCGGGAGCCACTTCGTTGTGGCGGGTCTTGGAGGGGATGCCAAGGCGCCAGAGTTCGCGGTCCAGATCCATCATGAACGCCAGGATGCGTTCGCGGATGGCGCCGAAGTACTGGTCTTCCAGTTCCTGGCCCTTGGGCGAGGGAGCGCCGAACAAGGTGCGGCCGGCGAGGAGGATGTCGGGGCGCTGCTCGGCCAGACGACGGTCGACCAGGAAGTATTCCTGCTCGGGTCCGATGTTGGTGAACACGCGGCTGGAGGTGGAGTTGCCGAACCAGCGCAGCACGCGCAACGCCTGCTTGCCCAAAGCTTCCTGCGAACGCAGGAGAGGGATCTTGTGGTCGAGCGCTTCGCCGGTGTACGACACGAAGGCGGTCGGGATGGTCAGGGTCACGCCGTTGGGCTCGACCTGCAGGAAGATGGGGCTGGTGACGTCCCAAGCGGTGTAGCCGCGGGCCTCGAAGGTGGCGCGGATGCCGCCCGAGGGGAACGAAGACGCGTCGGGTTCGCCCTGGAGCAGGACCTTGCCCGAGAATTCGGCGATGGTCTGGCCTTCGCCGGCCGGGTTCAGGAAGGAGTCGTGCTTTTCGGCGGTGGCGCCGGTCATGGGCACGAACCAGTGGGTGTAGTGGGTGGCGCCGTGCGCCATGGCCCATTCCTTCACGCCCTGGGCGACCGCGTCGGCGATGGCCGGATCGAAGGGCTCGATGCCTTCGATGGTGCGACGCAGCTTCTTGAAGACGGCCTTGGCCAGGAACTGGCGTTGGGCGGCTTCGTGGAACACGTACGATCCGTAGATGTCCTCGCCGGCATGCTCCAGGTAGTTCTGGGTGCTGGTGACCTTGTGGGAGGAAATCGCTTCGATTGCCTTTTGGCGAGCGGTCATTTCTGACTCCTATCCGACGACACGTGAATGGTGGTTTCGCACCGATCGCGGACCTTCAGGCTAATCCTCTAGTTGGCCGAAAGGACGCCAGCCCGCTTTCGAAACGCTGGACAAAAGCTATGGGCTGGAAGGACCTGCGTCCATCCCTCGGCCCCGTTTTTTGTGGAATTTTATCAAAAAGAGAATATTGGTTCCTTTTTGGGAATCTGATTTTCCTCTTATTCGCCGCATTTTTGCCCTCACGCGTACGCGCACGCGTCCATCCCAAGGATGGACGTCGCGCGTGCACCTGAACTTTGGCACAAGGTTCTCAATGGTTCATGGATGTCGAACGAGCCGAGCGATCCCGCCTCGGAACCCACCGAACGACGCCCCACCGTCCGCCGATCAAACCCGGCGTTCCCCAAAACACAGGAGACCACCCATGACCCGCACCACCACCTCCGGCAGCCAGACCCCGGTCCTCAACGACGCGTTGTCGCTCACCGAGGTCCAGATCTGGCCCGTTCGCAACCCCCAAGCCTCGCGCATCAAGGCCATGGCCGCCATCACCTTCAACGGTGCCTTGCGAGTCACCGGCTGCAGGATCGTCGAGGGTTCGAAGGGCCTGTTCCTCGCCTACCCATCCGAGAAGAAGCCGGGCACCGACCAATTCTTCCCGCTGTTCCACCCGGTCGACCGCACTTTGGGCGATCGCATCCAGCACGAGGTCCTCGCGAGATTCCAGACCCTGGCCATCTGAGCGCACTCCCCCCGCGAAAACGATCCGCCGCCCGACTTCGCCCCCGCCATCGGCGAAGTCGGAGGCGGTCTTTTCCCTTTTCGCATCCACCATCCACCGTCGATGCCCCTCCCTTTCCCCAAAACCCAGGAGCAAAGCCTATGCGCCCGCTCACCGTATCGCATGTCGCCATCGATCATGTCCCCGGCCACCCCAGCTCCGCCCATGTCCTGTTCCAAGGCGGAATCGGCATTTCCGGCATCCAGGTCTGGCCCGCCAGGCACGGCCCGCTGGTGCTCTTTCCCATCGGAACCGGAAACACGAGCCCGCTGTCCTTGACCCCGCTGCTGCGCAACCTCGTGGTGCAGGCCGTCGTGGCGCAATGGCGCCAGACCCGACAGGAATTGGCGAGGATCGCGGCATGATCGCCCACCGCAGATCCGCGACCCTGGTGGGGATTTCGTCGATCCCCGTGTTCATCGAGTGCGAAGCCGGCAGCGGCCTTCCCGCGTTCTCGATCGTGGGTCTTCCCGACGGAGCCGTCCGCGAAAGCCGGGACCGGATCCTGTCGGCCCTGCGCCACACCGGATTCAGGCTCCCGCCGCGCCGCATCACGGCCAACCTCGCGCCCAGCGACCTGCGAAAGGCGGGGACCGGGTTCGACCTCCCGCTGGCGCTGGCGGTACTGGAAGCCTGCGAACAGATCGCCCCCGCACCGACGCACGCCGACCGCGTGTTCATCGGCGAACTGGGCCTGGACGGCAGGATCCGTCCGGTGCGCGGCGCCCTGGCGTTGGCCATGGGCCTGCGCGAAGCCGGGCTGACCCGCATCGCGATCCCGGCCGACAACCTTCGCGACGTGGAGGTCGTGCCGGGAATGGACATCGTGTGCCTTTCCGATTTCAAGGAGGCTGTGCGGCTCCTGGAAGACGGCGACGTCCCGGTGAGGATTTCGGAAATCGTCAAACCGCCGGAGGTGCCCACGGCGGGGCCCGACATGGCGGATGTTCGCGGTCAGGAAGCCGCCAAGCGCGCCTTGGTGGTGGCCGCGGCCGGAGGACACAACGTCCTGATGCAAGGCCCCCCAGGATCGGGAAAGACCCTGCTGGCACGCCGGTTCGCGGGAATCCTTCCGGAGTTCGGCGACTGGGAACGCCTCGAGGCTTCCCGGGTGCATTCCGTGGCGGGAGTCTCGGACGCCAGCCACCCCCTGCTGGCGACGCGCCCGTTCCGGTCGCCCCACCACTCGGCGTCCATGGCGTCGCTGGTGGGAGGAGGCCCCTACGCGAGACCCGGCGAGGTGAGCCTGGCGCACCGCGGCGTGCTGTTCCTGGACGAGCTCGCCGAATTCCCGCGCCACGTGCTGGAGTCGCTGCGCCAACCGCTGGAGGACGGCGAGGTCATGGTTTGCCGGGCCATGCACACGATCCGCTACCCATGCCGATGCCAATTGCTGGCGGCGACCAATCCTTGTCCGTGCGGGCACCATGGGGACCGGACCCGACCCTGCACCTGCACGCCGTTCGCCCGGGAACGCTACCAGTCGCGCCTGTCGGGGCCGCTGCTGGATCGCTTGGACATCCATCTGGAAATCCAGGCCCTGGCGCCGGAAGACTTGATGTCCCGCGAGCCCACCCAGGATACCAGGACCCTGCGTGGATTGGTGGAATCGGCCGTGGCGTTCCGGCAAACACGGCAAGGCGACATCCCCAACGCCTCGCTGGCGGGCCAGAGCCTGACCGACGCCTGCGCCCTGGGGGCGCAGGAAATCCAATTCTTGACGCGCGCGGCGAGTCGCCTCGGGTTTTCGGCGCGGTCGAACGACCGCATCCTGCGTGTGGCCCGCACGATCGCCGACCTGGACGGCTCGCCCAAGGTGGAACTGGCGCATCTGGCCGAAGCCACCGCCTACCGCCTGCCGGACCGGAGCCAGAACCTGATCCGGGAGCCGAGCGCGAAAGCCGCATGACAAGAACCGGCACCACCACCGCGCCAGCCGACCGGAGGGCCGCCGCAGGCGGGACACGGGCAAATCGTTGTAGGGGTCAGGCATGCCTGACCCGACAACAGCGCCCGTGGCCGCGCGCGACAGCGCAAGCCCGTAGGCCGGCGGCCCCGGGACCCCGGGGAGGCGCCCGAAAAAATCCAACGAAAAAACCCCAGGGAAGATTCCCCGGGGTTCGAATCGATCGTCGAGGATCGAGGAACGCGCGATCAGATCGCGGCGATTTCCTTCTTCTCGTCGGACGAGGAATCGTCGCCTTCGTCGTCGAAGCGGGGCTTCACCTTGGGAAGCGCGCGACGGCCGTGGCGGATGGGAGCGTCGGAGGTCACCGGCTGCGCCAAGCTGGAAGGAGCCAAGGCGTCGGGGGTGGAATCGACCGACGAGTCGGACGAAGCCGGAGCGGAGGAGTGGGTCAGAGGACGACGACCCGAG
>JAKPQQ010000278.1 GCA_029557215.1 Fibrobacterota bacterium
GAGCTTGCCGGCCTTCCAGCCGGTTTCTTCTTCCAGTTCGCGGGCGGCGGCCACCAGGGGGTCTTCTTGTTCGCCGTGGTCGCCCACCAGTCCGGCGGGCAGCTCGATCGCGTCCACGCCCACCGGCACCCGGTGCTGGCGCACCAGCAGGAGTTCGCCCTGCGGGGTTGCGGCCATGACCGCCACGACTCCGGTGGCCTTGCGGCGGCGCACGAACTCCCACCGGTCGCGTCGGACCATCTCCAGCCAGTTGCCTTGCCAGACGACCTCGTCCATGGGAGGACTACGCCTCTTCCTTCTTCTTGCGGGGCACGCGGGGCGTGATGGTGCCGTCGACGATCCGGAAATTGACGATTCCGTCGCAGTCGGGGTAGCGCGGGCACGACAGGAACGGCCCGAACCGGCCCTTGCGCAGCTTGGTGGGGCCGGCGCACTTGGGGCACGGGAACTCGGGATGCAGCGACCCGATCGAAAGATCGGTGGGACCGCCTTGCGACACCTCGGGCTGGCCGTCGGCGCCGACCTTGCGTTCCTCGAAGATGAATTCCGTCTTCCATTCGTCGGTGAGCTTGACCTTGGCGGAAAAGGTCCGGCGGGTCTTGAACGAGAAGAACCCGTCCAGGGGACCGATCTCGCGCGTTTCCATGAGCTGGGCCGCTTCGTCGCGGGTCAGCATGCGCTGCGAGATGGTCTTGTAGAGCTTGAATTCGCACTCGGGGCCGCCGGTGCATTCGTAGGCCTTGAGCTTCTCCTTCACGGGCTTGCCGCACACGGGGCACTTCCCGAAGGGTTCGCTTTCCTCGAATCCGGTTTCGTGGTCGAACGCCTTGGCCTTCTCCACGATCGATTCGGTGAACGAGCCGATCTCCTTCATGAACTCGTCGCGACGGATCTTGCCCTTTTCCATCTCCAGGAGCTTGTGTTCCCATTCGCCCGTGAGGGTGGGGCTCACCAGTTCCTGCACCGGGATGCTCGACAACAGATGCACCAGCTGCATGGCCTTGGCGGTGGGCACCAGGTCCTTGCGGTCGCGGGTCACGTAGCGCGCACCCACGAGTTTTTCGATCGTTTCCGCCCGCGTGGCGGGAGTCCCCAGGCCGCGTTCCTTCATGGCCTCGGCCAGTTCTTCGTCGTCCAGGAGTTTGCCGGCGTTTTCCATGGCGCCGAGCAGGGTGGCGTCGTTGTAGCGCGCCGGGGGCTTGGTCTCGAAGCCTTCCAGCAGCACGGTTTCGGTGGCCACGGCTCCGCCGCCCATGCCGGGAAGGCGGGATGCGATCCCGATTTCGGCGTTTTCTTCTTCTTCCTTGCCGAAGGCTTCGCGCCAACCGGCGGTGGCCAGCACCTTGGCGGTGGTGCGGAACGCGTCCTGCCCCACGCGGGTGGTGCGCTCCACGATCTTCCAGATGGCGGTGTCCAAAAAGGCCGCCAAAAACCGTCGCACCACGAGGTCGTAGACCTTGGCTTCCACCGCGGTCAGGGCGGAGCTGGCCAGTTCGCCGGTGGGAATGATCGCGAAGTGGTCGGAGATCTTGGCGTTGTCGAAGATCTTGCGCGCGTTGGTGGCGCGGGTGGGATCGCCGATCTTGGCGGTCAGCGATTTGTAGGGGTTGCCCAGCTGCCCCAGGATCCGCACGACTTCGGGAGGATAATCCTCGGGAAGACACTTGCTGTCGGTACGTGGGTAGGTGAGCACCTTGTGGCGCTCGTACAGGGCCTGCGCGGCGCCCAAGGTGGTGCGGGCGCTGTAGCCGAACCGCTTGTTGGCCTCGCGCTGGAGCGTGGTGAGGTCGAACAGGGTGGGCGGGGCTTCGCGGCTTTCGCGGGTCTTGTCGACGGCCTGCCCGGGCTTGCCCTTGCAGCGTTCGCGCACCAGGTCGGCCAGGGCCTTGTCCCAGATGCGGTCGGCGCGGTCGTCGACGTCGTCGCCCTTCTTGAAGTCCTCGCGGATCCACATGCCTTCGTAGGTCTCGCCCTGCACCTCGAAGATGCCCTTGGCCGTCCAGAACGGACGCGGCTTGAAGTTCTGGATCTCGTTCTCGCGACGCACCAGGATCGCCAGGGTGGGGGTCTGCACGCGGCCCAGGTTGGCGGTTTCCTTGCCCGCCCTGCCGAACAGGCGCACGGTGAAGGCGCGGGTGGCGTTGATGCCCACCAGCCAGTCGGATTCCGACCGGCACATGGCGGCGTGGGCCAGTCCCAGTTTCTGGTCGCCGTCCAGCAGGTGCTGGAACCCCTCGCGGATCGCCGACTGCGTCATGGACTGCAGCCAAAGCCGCTCCACGGGCTTGTCGATCCCCAGGAACTTGGTGATGTAGGTGAAGATGAGCTCGCCTTCGCGACCCGCGTCGCAGGCGTTCACCAGCGCGGTCACGTCCTTGCGCTTGGCTTCCTTCTCGATGATGTCCAGAAGTTCGGATCCGCCTTCGGTCTCTTCTTCGCCCTCTTCCTTCTTCTTGCGGCGGGCCTTGAACTTGGCGTCTTCCTGGCTGGCCTTGAGCGGAAAGCTGGCCGGCACGATCGGCAGGGCGTCCAGCCGCCAGAAGCCGTATTTCTTCTTGTCGAGGTCTTCGGGCATGCAAAGTTCGACCAGATGGCCCGCGGCGGAGCACACGATCATGTCTTCCCGCTCGAAGACCTTGCCTCGGGCGGTGAACCCTCCCAGGGCCTTGGCGATGTCGCGGGCGACGGAGGGTTTTTCGGCGATGACGAGTTTCTTGCTCAAAGGAGTGGCACTCCATCCGCAGATGAGAAATTTGGGATCGGAGCAGGAAACATACCACACATTCTGTCCCGCGGGTTCCCGGAAAACGGACCCTCGGGTCCATGATGCGAGGCGCCATGGACGTTATCTTTGCCGCACCTATGAAGAACGTCGACGCATCTCTGGTCTCCCGGGTCGCCTCCGAACACGGCACCCCCTGCTACCTCTACGACGCCTCCGTGATCCGCGAGCGGATCTCCCGGCTCAAGGCGTTCGATACCGTCCGCTACGCGCAGAAGGCCTGCTCCAACGTCCACATCCTGCGCCTGATGCGCGAACAGGGCGTGGTGGTCGACGCCGTCTCGGGCGGCGAGATCGAACGGGCCCTGAAGGCCGGTTTCACCGGATCGGGCGAGCCTTCGGGGATCGTCTTCACCGCCGACGTCTTCGATCGCGCGACCCTGGACCGCGTGGTGGAGCTCAAGATCCCCGTCAACGCGGGGTCTCCGGACATGCTCCGCCAGCTGGGCGAGCGATCGCCCGGCCACCGGGTGTGGCTGCGCGTGAACCCGGGGTTCGGGCACGGCCACAGCCGCAAGACCAACACCGGCGGCGAAAGCTCCAAGCACGGAATCTGGCACGAGAACCTCGGCGAGGCCATGGATCTGATCGAGCGGTTCGGCCTCGAGCTCGTGGGCCTGCACATGCATATCGGGTCCGGTGCCGATTTCGAGCACCTCAAGTCGGTCTGCGACGCGATGGTCGCGCAGGTCAAGGCCTTGGGATGCGACCTGGAAGCCGTGTCGGCGGGCGGCGGCCTGCCCATTCCCTACAAGCTGGACGGCGCCCACGTGGATTGCGACGAATACTACCGGCTTTGGGACGCGGCCCGCAAGCAGATCGAATCCCACCTGGGGCACAAGGTCAACCTGGAGATCGAACCGGGCCGGTTTTTGGTGGCCGAATCCGCCAAGCTCCTGGCCGAAGTGCGCGCGGTCAAGGACCAGGGCGCCAACCGGTTCGTGCTGCTGGACGCCGGGTTCAACGACCTGGTGCGCCCGTCCATGTACGGTTCCTGGCACGAGATCTCGTTCGTGGGCCAAGGCGCGGTGCGCAAGGACGGAATCCGTCCCACCCTGGTGGCGGGGCCGCTTTGCGAATCCGGCGACGTTTTCACCCAGGAAGAAGGCGGCGTGGTGACCCCGCGCGACCTTCCGGACACCTCGGTGGGGGATCTGGCCGTGATCCACGACGTGGGCGCCTACGGCGCGGCCATGGCGTCCAACTACAACAGTCGCGGCATGGCTCCCGAAATCCTGATCGACGGCGCGGCCACCCGCCTGATCCGTCGCCGCCAAACCATCGAAGACCTGCTCGGCCTCGAGTCGGTGTGATCGCGATCGCCGCCGCCCTGCTTATCGCGTCGGGCGGTGGTGCGCCGGATACCTCGCTTTGGACCTCGACGGAATCCGCCATCGCGGCGGGGACCGTCGTCGCGGCCCTGGCGGTCATGCCCCTGGACGAGCGCATCCGGGATGCCGCCGACGGAGCCCGCTCGGAGGCCAGTCGCGGCTTCGCGGCCATGGCCAAGCCCATCGGCGACGGCTACGTGACGGTTCCCGTCGCCGCGGGGCTGTGGTGGCTGGGTGCCGACGGGCGGTTCCCCCGCCTGGCCCGCGCTTCGCGCGACGGCCTGGAATCGTGGCTGCTGTCGGGGCTGGTGGTCCAGGTGGCCAAGTATTCGCTGGATCGCGAGCGTCCGTCCCCGGTCGACGGTTCGAGCCGGAGGTGGCACGGGTTCACGCTGTCCGACCGCAATCTGTCGATGCCCTCGGGGCATTCCTCCGTCGCCTGGGCGATGCTGTCGTCCTACGCCATGGAGTTTTCCGACCGCCCGTGGCTGGCGGCTTCGCTGTACGCGGTGGCGGCTTCCACGTCGCTTTCGCGGGTCCACGACCAGGACCACTGGATGTCGGACGTCGTCGCGGGGGCGGGGATCGGATTCCTGAGCAGCCGGTTGGTCCGCAACTGGAACGCGCGGCACCAAGCGCGCACCGCCGTGGTTCCGAGCTGGTCGAACGGTCGCAGCGGTGTCACTGTGGTGTCCGTCTTTTAGCGCACACCAAAACCGCCGCGCGCGTTTTTGGCCGGACGAGTTATCTTCCAGACAGCCCCACAAAGACCATCCATGGAGAAAACGACCATGAAGACCAGCAAGATCAAGATTTTCACCGCGGTTGCCGTGCTCGCCGCCCTGGGACTCGTCGCCACTCCGGCTTTCGCCGCCAAGGCCAAGAAGAAGGACGCCCCCGTGGCCGCCGACGCCGGCGAAGCCGCCCAGGTGCCCGATGCTCCGCCGGAAGAGACTTCGGCTCCCTCCGAAGCCCAGCGCGAGGCGTTCCCGCCCATCAATCCCGACGACACGGCTTTCACCCCGTCGGTCGGCAAGCCCGAACGCGGACAGCCCGGCAAGCTGGAAATCATCACCCGCCCGTCGGGTGCCGAGGTCTACTACGCCGACGAATACCGCGGCAAGACCCCGATCGTGATCGAAGCGACCTCCGGCCGCGACGATCTCTCGCTGGACCTGGACGGCCACAACCTCTACAAGAGCCGCGTCAACGTCTGGCCCAACAAGACCACTTCGCTCAGCATCGAGCTCAAGCTCCCGCAGGGCGACATCGAGCTGACCACCATTCCCGGCAAGGCCTCGGTGACTCTGGATGGACGCCCCATCGGCAGCACCCAGGGCGGCCCGATGACCATCCGCAAGGTCAAGGACGGCGGCCACATCCTGTGCGCCACGGCCGGCGGCAAGAGCGGATGCCAGAACGTGACCGTGCTTCGCGAAGCCACGATCAAGGTCAAACTCCAGCTCAAGTGATTCCGGGCTTGACAGATACAGTTTGATCCCTATCTTTCTGTATCTCCAACCGCGCGGATGGCGGAACTGGTAGACGCGCTAGATTCAGGTTCTAGTGATCGAGAGGTCATGGAGGTTCAAGTCCTCTTCCGCGCACTGAAAACCCTCCGAGGTAACCCCTCGGAGGGTTTTTCGCATGGTGTTCGCGGGTCACTTTTCCGTCATGTCCCACTGACCAAAAAGTGACCGGCACGGATCGCGTCCGGAAGCGAACGTTTGTGTGAAGGGCTTTGCGGGCCGGTCGGCCACGGAAGCTCCGAACACAGGAGGTGTCCCATGCGTTCCCTGATCCTCGCCACCGCCGCGATTCTCTCCGCCACCGCCTTCGCCCAGAAGACCGCGCCAGATCTCCAAACCCATCCGACCGATCGGACCGGCCAGACGATCGAGCTCAAGAACATCGAGATCAAGGGCGAACTGGGTCTGCCGGGATCCGTCCGCGTCGACCTCGAGGGGAGCGATCCCGAACTCGTCGCCATCGCGCTCAAGCGGGATTTCCGCGATTGCATCCCGGGCAACCTGGATCGCGAGGACCTCGAACGCGCCCATGGCGAGATCCGTTGACGACGGAATCCGGCGATCCGTTCCGGCATGCCATGCTCGCCGTTCGTGTGCGAGCGCCGGATCGGATGCTATCTTCCAATGCAACTATGCGTGCATCCAATCGCCTTCGCGCCGCCTCCCTCGGGTTGGCGGCTCTCGCCCTCGCCAGCTGTTCTTCCATCAAGCCCGCGGCCGAGGCCCCGGACAAGGTCTGTCGGGCCAAGTTCGACGCCGGGAAGAAGAGCTTCGAGAAGGGGCGCGATCCGGAAGCGCAGGAAAAGCTCCGCGACATCAGCGTCAACTGCGCGGCCTACGACTACGCGGAAGAAGCCCAGTACATGCTGGGCGAAAGCCACTACCGCACCGAGCAGTGGATGGAGGCCCAGACCGAGTTCCAGATCCTGGTCGACCACTGGGAGCGCTCCAAGCACCTGGACGAGGCGCGATGGAAGATCGTGCACTCGGCCTACCAGCAGGCCCCGTCCTGGGATCGCGACCCTGCCCTGATCGAATCGGCGCTCATGAAGGCGGAAGAATTCCTGGCCGACTACAGCACCGGCGAGCAGGCCGATTCCGCCCGCGACCTCCGCGAAGACCTGATCGGACGACTGGCCGACCGGCGCTACGAGACCGCCCGCCTGTACCTGAAGATGGACGAACCGCAGGCGGCGACCATCTACTACCAGCTTCTGCTCAAGGAATTCCCGCAGTCCAAGCGCGTGCCGGTGGCCCGCATGGAAATGGCCAAGGCCTACGCCATGCTGGACCAGTTCGAACGGGCGACGGAAACGCTCGACACGCTCAAGCTGGAAACCGCCAAGATGGAGCAGGAAAAGGCGGCGTTGTTCGGCGAACGGATCGCCATCACCGAAAAGTTCGTGGAAAAATCGCGGCGCAAGTTCGAGGCGCGCAAGCTTCGCGAAGCGAAGGAAGCCCGCCAGGACAAGCTCTGATCTGAGCGAGGCGTCCCCGCAAAGGCGTCCCGCGGGACCGGTGCGGAACTGGATCGGGATCCGGTTCTCGTGCCACGACGCCTATCTGCGCGTGGTGGTCCCCCCCGAAGGAAAAAAGACCACGGTGAAATGCCCCGTTTGCGGGCGCGAGGTGGATGTGATGAAAGGCCCCGGAGGATCGGACCGCACCTACTTCGAGGTGGGGCCGTGAAGCTGCTGGTGCTGGGCGACAGCCTGTCCGACGGAGGTTGGGCTCGCGATCCCGACGGGATCGGGTCGGCCTGGCCGTCCGCGCTTTCGCGCCTGGCAGGGGCGTCGGGGCTGGCCTTGACGGTGACCAACCGCTCGGTGGGCGGGGCGCGATCGGTGGACGTGCTCGAATCCTACGCGGCCTCGGATTGGACCGGGTTCGACGCCGTGGCGGTGTTGGCGGGGGCCAACGACCTCTGGCGGCGCTGGGTGCCCTGGAACGGCCAGGCCGCGGTGGATTCCGACGATTACGGACGCAATCTCGCCAAGATCTGCAGGATCGCCCGTTCGCGGAACACCGACCAGGTGTGGATCCTGACCCCGTGCCTGTTGCACACCGACCCCGACCATCTCTGGAACACCGAGATGCAGGAATACCGTGCCGCGTGCGCCAAGGCGGCCCGCGACCACGACGCCCTGCTGGTGCCCACCGGTGAAGAGTTCGAGGCCGCCGTCCGGGCGCGGCCGGAGGTCAAATGGACCTACGACGGGGTGCATCCGCGGCCCGTCGGGCAGGAAAGATTGGCCTGGACGGTGTATCATCACGCGATGCGAGGCGATCTTCTTGCTTGCGACCGGGTTCCGGAGCGACCTGCCCGACACCGGCTGGGGAGGTGGCCGTGAAGTCGGAACGGTTGGAGCAGCTCGGGGCGGTTCCCGTGGACGGCGGGGTCCGGTTCCGCGTGTTCGCTCCCGATGCCGACGAGGTGTCGCTCCACCTGTTCCCCACGGCGTTTTCGTCCAGGGCCTCGCGCAGGCTGGAACTGGTCCGCGATCCCGACGGAATCTGGACGGTGGTGGCCGAAGGCGCGCGCGTCGGCGACCTGTACGGCTATACCGTGCAGGGGCCCCGCGATGGAAGGCCCCACGAGCGGATGGACCCGTCGCACATTCTGCTGGACCCTTGGGCCATCGAAGTCGGCCGCCTGCCGCACTGGGAGCTGGATGTCGATTCGCCGTTTCTGGTGGGGGCGTTGGGACGGGTCGCCGATCGCCGCTTCGATTGGCAGGGAGTGGAAAAACCGGTCGTCCCCCCATCCCGGCGCGTGGTCTACGAAGCCCATGTCAAGGGCATGACCATGCTGCACCCGGACGTTCCCGAACCGCTGCGCGGCACCTATCTGGGGTTGTGCCATCCTTCGGTGGTGCGCCACCTGGTGGATCTCGGGGTCACCACGGTGGAACTTCTGCCCGTCCATGCCCACATGGACGACCGGTTCCTGATCGAACGCGGCCTCACCAACTACTGGGGTTATTCCACGCTGTCGTGGTTCGCGCCGCATCCGGCCTACGCCAGCCGTCCCGGCCACGCCTTCGACGAATTCCGGACCATGGTCCGCGAGCTGCACCGCGCCGGGCTGGAGGTCGTCCTGGACGTGGTCTACAACCATTCCTGCGAAGGCGGGATCGACGGTCCCGACGTGAGCCTGCGGGGGTTCGGCAAATGGTACCTGCGCGACGAGCACGGGGGATTCCGGGACCTCGCGGGTTGCGGGAATTCGCTGGATTTTTCCGACCGGAACGTGCGACGGTTCGTGCTGCAGAGCCTGCGGCACTGGGCCGAACAGGGCCGGGTGGACGGATTCCGGTTCGACCTGGCCTCGGTGCACGGCCGCGGCGAACGCGGATTCGACCCCACCTCGCCGTTCTTTTCCGAGATGGCCCGCGACCCTGTGCTGGGTTCCACCCTGCGCATCGCCGAACCGTGGGACGCCACGCGCGAAGGTTACGGGTTGGGGCGCTATCCGTCGCCTTGGCTGGAATGGAACGACAGATTCCGGGACGACACCCGGCTGTTCTGGAAAGGCCAGGGCTCGGCCAGGGCGTTCGGTCTGCGGCTGGCCGGCAGTCCCGACATCTTCGTGGACCGCCCCCACGGGACGCCCGTGAACTACGCCGCCTGCCACGACGGATTCACCGCCAGGGATCTCGCGACCTGGACGTCCAAGCGCAACGAAGCCAACGGCGAGGACAACCGCGACGGTTCGGACTGGAACCACTCCGACGACCTGGGCCAGGAGGGCGATTCCATGGAGCCCCAGCTCCTGGAGCGCCGCGCCCGCAGAGTCCGGAATCTGTTGGCGTCGGCCGTGTTCGCGCAAGGCACGCCCATGATCCTTTCCGGCGACGAACTGGGGCGCACGCAATCGGGGAACAACAACGCCTACTGCCAGGACAACGCGATCTCGTGGGTGCGCTGGGAAGACCCGGATCCCTGGCCCGATCCCGCGTGGGTTGGCCGGATCCTGTCGTTGCGCGCCGAATTCCCGGTTCCAGGATCCTGGGAATGGATCGCTGCGCCGCAGGAGCACGACCAGGCGGTGGGGGTGCTGCTGCGCGCCGGCGACCGGATGCGCGCGATCGTGGCCAACGCGTCGGCCCAGGCGTGTTCGTTCCGGCTCCCGCCCGGCGCCTGGCGGCTCCGGTTCGATTCCGGCGCCCAAAACGGCGACGAAGATCTCCGGTGGGGCGATCTTCACCTGGTCGTCGAGGCATCCACCCTGCTGGTGCTGGACGCGTGACCGGATCGGAGTCCAATCGTGCAGCAAAACTCCGCCGGCGGGCCTAGATTCCCTCTCATGCCGTTTCGGTTCGCCCGGACCTCCATCCTGATTCTCGCGCTGCTTGTCGTGCCGCTGTTCGCCCAGGCCAACCCTCGCCTGGCGTGGTTCAACGCGCGCGACCGGCTGGTGATGGTCGAAGCCGACGATTCGGTGTCGGTGAGCCTGCACCTGCCCGACGGAAAATGGCTGGAAACCCTCTGGGACGGCAGGCTCCCGCAGGGAACCGTGCTGGGGGTCGGCACCGAGCTGCCTCCGGGGCTCTACCTGCTGCGCATCCGCTCGGGCGGGATCCAGAGGCTGGAGCGCATCACCCTGATGTGACCCGGGAGGGCCGGGGGGTCGACCCGCGGACCACCACCGCTCCAGAGTGCCGCGAGATCCGCGCGCTGCCGCGGCGGTCCCGGCGCCACGACAGGATCTGCAGGACCATGGACCGCGACATGGACGCCGTGTCGAACCGGTAGCTGGTCAGATCCTGTCGCAAGGCCTCCGACGAATCGTCGAACCCCGCCAGGGCCGTCCGGCGCGGATCCCACGCCCCCTTGCGGACCAGCCATTCCCGCGCGAGCGTGGCGGAGAGGTCGTTGCAGGCCACCCAGGCGTCGGGCCGCCAGGCGAGGGCTTCTTCCAGCGCGGGAGCCAGGGCCTTGGCCAGCCGACCCAGGCCCATCTGCTTGGCCGCCATGGCGACCACCGCCCGCGACCGGCCGTCGGTGATCGCGTCGATGGCGTCGGGCGGAACCGCGTTCCAAAGCCGGGGGTCGTTCCAGGCCGGCGCCAGGAAATCCCATTCCGACAACGCGTCGATCCCGAAGCTCGCGCATTCGCGTCCGGCCGATTCGAGCGTTTCGCGCAGTCCGTCCTCGCGGGAGCGCGACCACGCCGCTTCCCGGAACGGCGAGATCCACGCCACCCGGTGGAATCCGCACTTGGCCAGAAATTGTCCCATCTCCTGCCCGGCCCGCTTGGAGTGCGCGACCTCGTGCACCAGAAGGCGCGGGTGTTCGGCGATCCCCGGGGCGTCGCGGCCGTCCAGGCCTTCCATCCAGGTGCACACCGGAAGACGCGTCAGGGCGGTTTCGCGCAGCAGCTCCTGGACGTTGGGGACGTGCCAGGTGGACACGACCAGCCCCAGGGTGTCGGGCGGGACCGGGATCGAACCGGTGGTCCACGGATGGCGGGAGATCTCCAGTCCGTTGCGCGATGCCTCCAGGTAGATGTCGCGCCAGAACTCGATCTCGCGGTCGGAATCCATGCGAAGCGCCCCGTCGTCGTCGGATGCCCCCACCAGAAGGATCCTGTGCTGGTGGCTGGTGGCGGTGGATCGTGCCCGCGCCACGATCCAGGAACGCCCCGACTTTTCCAGGACGCCGGCGGCCACCAGCGAGTCCAGGATGCGCGCCACGGTCTGCGGGTGGCGATCCCAGCTTTGGGCCAGGGTCTTGGCCGAAGGCAGCGCGGTGCCGGTGGGGTGCAGGCCGTCGCGGATCTCTTCGCGCAGCAAATCCGCGAGTTCGGAAGGCGACCGGCGGACCTGGACGGGTTGCTCCACGGAAGGTGGCAGGCCTCCACGCGCCCAGGATCCAGATCCGCGGCGGGTTTCCACCAGTCCATCGCGCCGGAGCGCGTCCAGCACCGCGACCACGTCGCGACTGGACACGTGCAGCGCCTGGCTGATCTCGCGCACCGGCGGAAGCCGCTGCCGGGGGTGGCGTTCGAGCCAGCGCACGAGCTGGGTTCGCAGGTCGCCAGACGGATCGGCGGCAATGAAAGCGGAAAACGAAGATCGTTCCATCAATGTTAAGGATGCAATCCCGAAGTCGTGTTGGAAACGACTATTCCAGATTAGCAGAAGCGATCGGAGTCGATCCCATTCGGGCTGCCGACGGGGGGAGTGCGGAGGCATCGCGAAGGTGGCGCGGCTTCCCCCGGTCATGGCACCATGTGTGGGGCTTGTCTCCCACAGGTCAATTGGCAAAAGGAGATTGGACATGAAAACGATGCGAACCCTGTTGACGATGCTCGCCCTTGGCGCCGGTGTCGCGATGGCGTCTCCCAAGAAGGCCTGCTCGGGCGCCGAACTGTATTCGCTCGGGACCGTGAAATACGGACGCTGGGAAGTCCGTATGCTCGCCGGAGCCAAGTCGGGGACCGTGTCCTCGTTCTTCACCTACTACAACAACTCCCACGAGGGCGGAATCGAGCCGTGGCGGGAGATCGACATCGAAATCCTGGGCAAGAACCCCAAGGGATTCCAGACCAACCTCATCACGGGCACGGCCAAGGAGCGCAAGACTTCCGACAAGTTCCACCCGACCGAAGCCGACCTGTCCAAGACCTTCCACACCTACGTGCTGGAGTGGACACCTGATTCCATCGTGTACGAACTGGACGGAAAACGGATTCGCACCTACCCCGCTTCCGACTCCCAGGTGATCGACCTTCGCTCCAAGCCGCAATCCTGGCGCATGAACCTGTGGGCTTCCGCCTGGCCCGACTGGAGCGGCCCCTTCGAGGTCAAGTCGCTGCCCACCTGCCAGATGATCAACTGGATCCGGTTTTCGGAGTACACCCCCAGGAAAGGTCCCGGCGGATCCAATTGGACCGAAGTCTGGGTGGACGATTTCGACACCTTCGACGACACCCGCTGGGGAAAAGGGTCGTGGGGCTTCGAGGGCAACTACGCCATGTTCACTCCCGCCAACCTGGACGTGCGGGCCGGCATGGCGATCCTGGCCCTCACGCGCCAAGGCGAAGAAGGCATCGGCTGTGGCTACGCGCGCGGCATGTTCCCGGAAGACCCGATGGGGCGCAACTATCCGCGGTAGACGGGATCGACCGCTTTTGCCAGTCGGGACAGGAAACACCTTCGCGGCAACCCGCGAGGTGTTTCCTGTTTTGGGTGGTTCGGGGCCGTGTTCCTACATTTTTGCGTGCTCTGCATGTTCCGCGGATCGTTCCGCGTCTCCCGACTCCTCTCCCTTGCGCCGAACTCGTCCTGGAGTTTGTTCATGAAACCTGGTAGCCTGTCTGTTGTTCGCTCGGCCGGATTCGCGGCCTTCTGTTCCGCGTTGTTTTCGTGCCAGACCGCCACCGATCCGGTTCCCGAGACGACGGGCCCCATGGTCGCCACCGTCAGGTTCGCCGCGACGGAGGACCACTATCCGGACAGCGCCGAATGGTCGTCTTCCAAGCAATCCGGCACCGGAGGGCTGACCTGTTCCGGCGGCTACTGCACTGACACCTTGCGGCTGCGCGATGCGTTGGGTGCCGAAGGCGCCCAGTTGCGGCTCTGGTCGTTGGGGATCCGGATCGCGACCTTGCAGCTGAGCCAGAAGGGACGTTCCACGAGCTTGGACTACACCGTGAGCAAGGACTCCTTCGAGATCCGCGTCCTGGACGAGTTCCTCGAGTTCAAGCGGGCCCGTTCGGATTCCTTCGCGAAGATCGGAACCGTCGGGCCGTCCCATCTGGTGGCCTTCTACGCGCTGCAGGTGCTGTCGGGCGCGCCCGGCTACTCGGGCTTCCCGGGAATCCTCCCCGTCGGCATGACGACGGATTCCGTCAAGCGCGCGATCGTCGCGCTGGGGCCGGGGTTCGATCTGACCTGGTCCAAACTGGCCGATCTCGGCCTTGGGCTCGATTCGTCGTCCATCCGCGTCTTCGCGATCGAACTGTTCGTCGCGGGCAAGCTCACCGACGCCGACACCCTTTCGCTCTTCCCGCGCCATCCGTTGCGGGTGCTGCGGCCCTTGTCGGTGACCGGCGATCTGGTGCCTGGAGGTGCCGCGGTTCCGCTGTCGGGAGCGTTCTCCTGGAACAAGGACCGGATCGTTTCCTCCCCCACGATCACCGTGAAGACGTCCAACGGCGCCGATCCGGGCTTCGTCTCCAGCGCCAAGAATTGGCCGTCCAGCGCCGACACCTCCTGGTCGCTTTCCGACAACGTGTCGATTTCCGCGCCTCTGGGCGCCGTTCCCGGAATCGACACCCTTCTGGTGGTCCTTTCCAGCGACTCGGGTTATTCCGTCGAGGCCAGGGCGATCTTCCGGGTCGTTCCCCGGGACACGGTCGGGCCTGTGCTGCGCCTGGTCCGTCCCGGCTCCGACACCACGGTCCCGAACGAGACCTACAGCCTGGTGGTCGAGGCGATGGCGACCGATTCCAGCGGCATCGATTCGATCCGCATCCGCAACACCACCCGCGCGGTCGCGCCGTACCTCGACACGGTGTACTTGGGCGTCGGTGAAAACCGGATCGTGGTGCAGGCCTGGGACAAGTTCGGCAACGTCTCGACCGATACCGCCAGGATTCACAGGGCCAGGCCGTTGGGCGACACCACGGCACCCAAGATCGTCCGGATTTCGCCGGTGGGCGACACGTCGGTTCCGTGGGCGACCAAGTCGCTGGGCCTGTCGTGGGCGATCACCGACGACTCGCTGGTTTCGCGGGTGGCGCTCGGTTCCGACGTTTTGGCGGGTGCCTCGGGACACTACCCGGCCCAAGTCGAACTCGCGATCGGAAGGAACGTCTTCGTGCTGGTCGCCACCGACGCCAAGGGCAACGAGCGGCGCGACACCGTGCGGATCGAGCGTGCGGCATCCCCCGGAGACACGACGGCTCCGGTCATCGTGCATGTTCGCCCCGGCAAGGACACCACGGTCGCCTGGAGCACCAAGACCTTCGAGCTTTCCTGCTCGATCGTCGACGATTCGCTTCTTTCCAAGGTCTGGCTCAACGACACGCTCTGGACCGGCAGCGCCGGCAGCTACCAGAAATCGGTCGGTCTCGCGATCGGAACCAACGTCTTCCGGGTGGCCGCCCAGGATGCGCGCGGGAACAAGCGCCTGGACACGTTGCGCATCGTCCGTCTTGCCGACACCGATGCGCCGGTCCTGACCTTCACCGGCCCGAGCAAGGACTCGAGCGTGGCCTTCGACGTCGCCAGGATCCAGGTTTCGGCCAAGGCTTCCGACGCCAACGGAATCGATTCCATCCGGATCGGAACAGTTGTCCGCGCCTTGGATGCCGCCTCGGATTCGGCGACCCTGGTCACCGGCCTCAACAAGATCGTGGTCCAGGCCTGGGACAAGGCTGGCAACCGCGCGGTCGACACCCTCAGGATCACCAGATTGCGCGACACGGTGATGCCAAAAATCGTCCGCGCCACCGGAGCGTCGGAGCAGGTCCTGTCGTATCCCTCCACAGGTTCCATTTCCTGGACGGTGACCGACAACGACTCCCTGAAGTCGGTGAAGATCCAGGGTCAGGTGGTCCAAGGCTCCAAGAACGTCTACACGGCCAGCGTTCCCGCTGTACCCGGCAGGTTCTCCATCGTGGTTCAAGCCATCGACCGCGCAGGCAATACCTTGGCCGATACGGTTTGGTGGACCAGCAAGCTGATGGATTCTCGGGACCGCAAGTCCTACCACATCCTTGCGATGCCCGATGGCAAAATCTGGATGGCCGAGGAGCTGGCGGTTCGTCCCAACTCGGCCAATGACACTTACGTCGACTCCTTCTATAACTGGGCCCAAGCGATGGCGCTTCCCGATTCCTGCAACCGTGTCGTTTGTTTGGTGGACACGACGGCGACGATCCAAGGAGTCTGCCCCAAGGGCTGGCACTTGCCGTCCAACAAGGAATGGCAGACTCTTGTCGATTCCGCTGGAATCATCCACCTCAAATCCGCGACAGCTTGGATCCGGAGTTCCTATGGAATCGTTACAGACTGGAATGGAGATGACCTGTACGGATTCAATCTCCGGCCCAGATCGCCGGATTGCTCTGGCAGCGGCTGTACGATGTCGGGCAAGTGGTGGACGATCCATGCCGAGGAGGCGAGCCAGGCTAGAGTGTTCGGCGTGACCGAGAGTGAGAGCTTTTTCGGCATGATGAAGTCGAGAAATATCCCAGTCCGTTGTCTTATGAACTAATCCAAATACAACTCACGATATTGCTGTTCCCCCTTGTGCTCGATACGTCGAGCACAAGGTTTGGGGTTTGGGGTTGATTGATTTGAAAACGGAAAACACTTTCTGCTCTTGTGTGTTTGAACGATGGATCTGGTTCACCTGTTTTCCGACAGATTGGGTGAGTACAAAACGGTGCTCGTCCCTTCAATCCAATGTCGGAGAACCTCAAGATGGCCACATTCAGTCGAACGATTTCCCTGCTGCTGGCGGCAGGTACTGGCGCAAGCCTTTCGGCTCAAACGATCATTTGCTCTGGCGCGGAGCTGTATTCCAAGCCTACCCAGGGGGTCAAGTACGGTCGGTGGGAGATTCGGATGAAGCCAGCCGCCACTCCTGGATCGGTTTCATCTTTCTTCACCTATTACGACAGCTCCTGGAGGGGAAAACCCGAGCCTTGGCGCGAAATCGACATCGAAGTGGTGGGGCACAAGCCGAATTCGTTCCAATCAAACATCATCACGGGATGGCTCGATAAATCCCTGCCTGACCCGGAGAAGGGGAAAATCACCTCGGAGCTTCACCATACCGTCAACGGAATGAGCAGCGGATTCCAGACGTTCACCTTGGATTGGACTCCGGATTCCGTCGTGTGGCGTGTGAACGGCAAGACCGTGCGCAAGAACGACGCGACCGATCCGCAGGTGTTGGAGCTGCGCGACAAGAAGCAGAGCTACCGGATGAATCTCTGGTCGAGCAGCATTTCGGATTGGGTTGGGACTCTCGACCTGTCCAAGCTGCCGATCCTCCAGGTGGTCAATTGGATGCGTTATTCCAGCTACACCCCCGGCACGGGAGAAAACGGATCCGATTTCACCTTCTCCTGGTTGGACGATTTCGATCGCTTCGACACCAAGCGTTGGGCGGGAGGCGATTGGACCTTCGAAACCAACCAAGCCCAGTTCGATCCTTCGAATATCGTGACGCAGGACGGCTACCTGGTTTTGGCGCTGACCCGCCCCGGCCAAGAAGGAGTGATCGGGAACCTGCCGGTGGATCCCACGGGCAACAAATACTCCGGATCCACTTCGGTGCAGGGGGCGGCCTCCCCGGCCCGTACGCTGCACGCTCGTGCGACCGGAACCGGCTTGCGGATCGAAGGCCTGGAAGGTTACCGCGGCAACGTCGAGATCCGCGATCTTCGCGGGAACCGGTTGGCATCGACCACCATGAACACCCAAGGCGTGGCCGAAATTCCGTTCGAGGGCAAGGGGATGTTCGTGGTGCGTGCGGGAGATCTCTCGGCCAGCGTGATTCGCTGACCTAGGCGTCGACTTCGAGGATCGGCATGCGGCGCGTGAAGCGCCGCGTGGGATCGGGGACCGGTTCGGCGCCTCCGGAGCCCAGAAGTTTGCCCGCGTCGTCGGGATCCAACGGCTTGGATACCAGGAAGCCCTGGACGTACTGGCACGAGAAGCTGCGCAGGGCGTCCAGTTGCAATTGCGTTTCCACCCCTTCGGCGATCACTTCCATGCCCAGGTCGCGCGACAGGTCGCACACCGCGCGGACCACGGCCTCCGTGCGGGCGTCCTGGCCCAGCCGGATCACGAACGATCGATCGATCTTGAGGGCGTCCAGCGGCAGGCGGGTGAGGTAGGACAAGCTGGAAAAGCCGGTCCCGAAGTCGTCCAGCGAAAGCAGGACGCCCAGCGACTTCAGGCGCGAAAGCACCGCGCGGGCGTGTTCCGGATCTTCCATCACGGCCGATTCGGTGACTTCCAGGTGCAACAGGCGCGGTGGCATGCCCGAGCGGTCCAGGATCCGTTCGATCCGGTCGAACAGGTCGCGCTGCCCGAACTGGCGCACGCTCAGGTTGACGGAAATCGACATCCCCGAGGCGCGTCCGCCCAGGTCCTTGCGCCATTGGCTGGCCTGGCGGCAGGATTCGGCCAGGGCCCATTCGCCGATGGGCACGATCAGGCCGTTTTCTTCGGCCAGCGGGATGAACATGCCGGGGTGGATGACGCCTTTGGTCGCGTGGACCCAGCGGATCAGCGATTCGAACCCGTGCAGCTCGCCCCCGCTCAACGACACGATCGGCTGGTAGTGCAGGATGAAGTCGCCGTTTTCCACCGCCGAATGGAGTTCGTTCTCCAGCCGGTAGCCGCTCAGCAGGTGGTCGCGGTCGGCGATCTGGAACGCGGCGACGCGTCCGGGGGTCTGGGTGCGCGAGCGCACCAGGGCCGCGCGCGCGTCCTGGAGCTGTTCGTCGGCGGGGCGCTGGTCGCCGGCGTGTTGCAGCGAAAACCCCAGCGAGGCGGTGGTGTGGATGGTCTCGCCTTCGACGTGCAGGGCCTTGGACAGCTCCTTGAGGACGTTTTCCAGGAGGTTCGCGGCTTCGTCTTCCGACGCGACGGGGTCCACCAGGATGGCGAACTCGTTGTTGGACAGCCGACAGATCGTGTCGCTGGCGCGCAGGCAGGCCTGCAAGCGGCCCGCCACGGTGGAAAGCAGCGCCTCGTGGAAGTGGGGCGAATAGCTCTCCGAGATGGTGGTCCAGCGGTCCAGCGACAGCGTGGCCACGGCGTACGATTCGTCCCGGTCGGCCTGGATGCTGCGGCGGTGCAGGCGGTCCAGGAACAGCGCCTGCGACGGAAGCCCGGTGCAGTCGTCGAACATCGCGCGTTCCAGAAGCAGTTCTTCCGCCCGCTTGCGCTCGATGATGTTGGCGGCCAGCGAACACAACAGGGCGGTCAATTCCTGTTTGGCCACGTCCACGGCCGCGCCGGTGCGGGCCGCGTCGTTGAACAGCAGCCCTATGGGCCCGCGCAGCGACCGGATGGGGGTCAGGCACAGCCAGCCCCGCTTGATCATGTGGGATTCGCCGTCTTCGGAAAGCATGAGGGCTGCGTCGTCCAGAACCAGCCAGCGCCCCTTGCCTTCCTGGTGGACCAGGTGGGCCTTTTCTTCGGGTTCCCCCTTGGCGTAGGCGTACTGACGCTCGTCGGTGGTGGTTCCGGCCAGGTCGGTACCCCAGGTGCCGCGCATCACGCGCCCCTGTTCGTCTTCCAGGTAGATCGAAACGCGTTCCAGGCCGATGATATCGCGGGCGATCTCCACCGTGCGGCGCAACAGCGTGTCGACATCGGGTGCGCCCACCAGTTCTTCGGCCGCGGAAAGCACGGCGACCAGGTCGGAGGTGCGATCTTCCGTGCGGTAGGTCAATTTGCGAGTGGGGGAAGACTGCCAATCCACCCTGCGGATGGGGAGATCCCCCTTCAAACGAGAAGCCATTGTGGAAGTTTGGCCCATAACGGGCCCGTTCACAAGTGGTTTGGGATCAAAACTCATTTGAATCGGTTCAGCATAAGGGATTACAGGACCAAAGATGCTTTTTATTTTTGGATCCGCTTGTCGGATGATCGCCCCAGTTCGGGCAGCTCCGACCATAGGAGATTAAAAATGGTCAGCTACAAGGAACTCGGGTTGGTCAACACCCGCGAGATGTTCAAGAAGGCGATGGAAGGCAAGTACGCCGTCCCCGCCTACAACTTCAACAACATGGAGCAGCTCCAGGCCATCGTGAACGCCTGCGGCAAGTCGGGCTCGCCCGTCATCCTCCAGGTCTCGTCGGGTGCTCGCAAGTACGCCGATTCCACCCTCCTGCGCTATCTGGGCCAGGGTGCGGTCGCCATGGCTCGCGAAGCCGGCTACCAGATCCCCATCGCCCTGCACCTGGACCACGGCGACACCTTCGAGCTTTGCAAGTCCTGCATCGATTCGGGCTTCAGCTCGGTCATGATCGACGGCTCGCACCACTCCTACGAGAAGAACGTCGAGCTGACCTCCAAGGTCGTCGAATACGCCCACAAGTACGACGTCACCGTCGAAGGCGAGCTGGGCGTGCTGGCCGGCATCGAAGACGACGTCTCGGCCGCCGAGCACGTCTACACCCAGCCCGAGCAGGTGGAAGACTTCGTGAAGAAGACCGGCGTCGACAGCCTGGCCATCTCGATCGGCACCTCGCACGGCGCCTTCAAGTTCAAGCCCGAGCAGTGCACCAAGAACGACAAGGGCGTTCTCGTGCCCCCGCCGCTGCGCTTCGACATCCTGGAAGAAATCGAAAAGCGCATCCCCGGATTCGCCATCGTGCTGCACGGCGCGTCGTCGGTGATCCCCGAATACGTGGATCTCATCAACGCGAACGGCGGCAAGCTCGACGCCGCGGTGGGCATCCCCGCCGAGCAGCTCCGTCGCGCCGCCGCGTCGGCCGTTTGCAAGATCAACGTCGACTCCGACGGCCGCTTGGTGTTCACCGCCAAGATCCGCGAGACCTTCGCCAAGAACCCCGGCGAATTCGACCCGCGCAAGTACCTCGGCCCGGCTCGCGAAGAGCTGGTCAAGATGATCATGGACAAGAACGCCAACGTGCTCGGTTCGGCCGGCCGTTACTGATCGCCGCGGGGCCCCCGTTCGGGGCCTTGTTCGCCACCGACCCTTCTTCCGTTCGTCGGGAGGAGGGTTTTTTGTTTCCCGATCGGAAAATCGCCACCGCCAAATTCCGGTCCAAGTCGTTCATGTCAAACGTCTTACGCGATCCGACCCCGTGCCGGGTGCCCGAGCTTGCCCTCTGGAAACCCGTGTTGCGGTGGTACTTTTTGGACCGCTGACTCTCTTTCGACCGAGGAACCATGACCATCTGGCTCGCCCTTCTCTTGTGCTATCTGCTCGGCTCCATCCCTTCGGCGGTCTGGGTTTCCAGGCTGTTCGCCGGGATCGACATCCGCGAACACGGCTCGCACAACGCCGGACTCACCAACGTCTACCGGGTCCTGGGATGGAAGCCCGCCGTGCCGGTGGCTCTGATCGATTTCCTCAAGGGGCTGGCGGCCGTCCTGCTGGGGCTTGCCTGGTCCAGGCACGCCTGGAACATGGACCACGGACACCAGACCTTCGCGCTGGCCTGCGGCGTGGCCGCGGTGCTGGGGCACAGTTTCACGGTGTTCGCCGGATTCCGCGGCGGCAAAGGGGTGCTCACCACGCTGGGCGTGTTCGTGGCCGTCACGCCCGTTCCCGCGCTGGTGTCGTTCGCGTTCTGGGGGCTGGTGCTCAAGCGCTCCGGCTACGTGTCCCTCGCCTCCATCCTGGCCGCCGGGTTCTTCGCCATGGCGGAATCCGTCGTCTTCGTGATGCACGCGATCAACGTCTCGGCCGAGATCGCGCTTTCCGAAGCCGGGTTCGGCTGGTCCACCCTCGTGTCCACCCTGGTCGCCAAAGGCCACATGAACCTCCTGATCCTGTCCTGGATCACCGCCGCGTTCGTGGTCTGGAAGCACCGGGCCAACATCGCCCGGCTGCGCAACGGCACCGAGTACCGGTTCGGCAGCGCCCGCGACGAGGACGAAGAAGAAGTGGATGTCGAGCGGGCCAAGGCGGATTACGCCCGCGACGCCAAGGCGGCGGGACTGGATCCCGACAAGATCGCCGTGATCGGCGCCGGTTCGTGGGGCATCGCCATCGCGCAGATCCTGGCGGCCAAGGGTCTGAAGGTGACCATGTGGGAATATTCCGCCCAGGTGGCCGAGCAGTTGCGCCAGACGCACGAGCTTCCGGACAAGTTGCCCGGAGTGCGCATCGCCGATTCGATCGAGATCACCTCCGACCTGGCCCAGGCCGTGGACGGCGCCGCGGTGGTCTGCCTGATCGTGCCCTCCCACACGCTGCGCAGCGTGTGCAGGAACATGGCCGCGATCCTGACCCCCGAGCAGGTGGCCGCACGCCACTGGGTGAGCTTCATCAAGGGCATCGAGGAGAAGACCCTCAAGACCATGACGGGAATCGTCACCGAGGTCCTGCCCGGCGCCACCGCCGCCAACGTGTCGGTCCTTTCCGGCCCGTCGCACGCCGAAGAGGTGGCCCGACAGGTTCCGACCACCGTGGTCGTGGCCAGCCGGGACGAGGAGACCGCCGCCACGCTCCAGGACATCTTCTTCCTGGCGCCGTACTTCCGGACCTACCGCAGCACCGACGTCGCGGGCGTGGAGCTCTGCGGCGCGGTCAAGAACGTGATCGCGATCGCTTCGGGCATCCTGGACGGCCTGGACCTGGGCGACAACACCCGCGGCGCGCTCATGACCCGCGGCATGGTGGAGATGTCCCGCCTGGGCGAGAAGATGGGCGGTCGCCGCGACAGCTTCTTCGGGCTGGCCGGCATGGGCGACCTGATCACCACCTGCGTGTCCAAGCACAGCCGCAACCGGTTCGTGGGCGAACAGGTGGGCAAGGGGCGCGACATCAAGGACGTGCTCGCCGGCATGACCATGGTCGCCGAAGGCGTGCGCACCGTCGCCGGCGTGCGGGAGCTGGCCAAGGTCCACAAGGTCGACATGCCTCTGACCGAGCAGGTGTTCGGCGTCCTGTTCGAAGGCAAGTCCGCCCGCGATTCGGTGGAGGCTTTGATGGCCCGCGCGGCCCGCGCCGAGCAGGAGTAAGGGCCGGTGAAGGCCTGGTGGACCTTGCAGGAAGTGTGCGAGCTCACCGGGCTCGAGGCGCACGTCCTGCGCTACTGGGAAAGCGAGTTCGGGCAATTGCGCCCGCGCAAGGTCCGGGGGGGCAACCGCCAGTACCGGGAACGCGAGGTCCAGCTGGTCCAGCGCATCCAGGAACTGCTCTACCAGGAGCACCTCACGATCCAGGCCGCCCGGAAAAAGCTTGCGGAAGAAACCAAACGGCAGGAAAATCCTGGACAGTTGGGACTCTTGCTTCTCGATCCCGAAGCGCCGGATTCCGACCAGGAATCCCAGGCTTTGGATCGCGAAGAGATCGTCGAATCCTTGCGCGAAGTGCTGGACCTGTTGCGGTTCGGACGGAGGTCGTGGTGAATCTGGAAAAATTGAAATGGTGGAAGTGGTCGCTCTGGATCCGGGTCGCGGGCCAGCTCGTGATCATCTACGCGGTCTGGATGTTCGCGAGCCGTCTGAGCACGCCGAACCCCGTGACCAGGGCCGAACTGCTCCCGTGGATCGTGGTCGGCGGGACGTTGTATGTTCTGGGAAGGGCCTTGCAGTTCGCGGCCAAGACGCGGTCCAAGCGCCTCGCGCTGGAGGCCCGGATCAAGGCCGTTTCCGAGGAGGCGTAGGGTGGATCTCGTCGAGATCAAGGATTTCCGCAAATCCTACCGGCTGGGAATCGAACACGGCATGAAGACCGTGGAAGCGGTCAAGTCCATCTCGCTGTCGGTTCCCGAAGGCGCACTCTACGGGTTCATCGGGCCCAACGGCGCCGGCAAGACCACCACGATCAAGACCCTCATGGGGCTTCTGAGGCCCACGTCGGGAACCGTCAAGCTCATGGGCAGGGATCCTCTGGACCCCGCGTCCCGCGTGCAGGTGGGGTTCCAGCCCGAACAGCCGTACTTCTACGACTACCTGACGGGCATGGAACTGCTGATGTTCTACGGCAGGCTTTCCGGCCTGCGCGGGCAGGAATTGTCCAAGCGCATCGAGGAATCCTGCGCGCTGTGCAAGGTCGACGCATCCTGGCTTTCGCGCCGGTTGCGCACGTATTCGAAAGGGATGTCGCAGCGCCTGGGCCTGGCCCAGAGCGTGCTCCACAAGCCCAAGCTCCTGATCCTGGACGAACCCATGAGCGGGCTGGACCCCATGGGCCGACGCGACGTGCGCCTGGCCATGCTGGAGCTCCACAAGGCCGGGACCACGATCTTCTATTCGTCGCACGTCCTGTCCGACGTCGAAGAGGTCTGCACCCACGCGGCGATGGTGGTGCGCGGGACCTTGCGGGTGGAGGGGCTTTTGTCGGACATCCTCAACGACCCGGCCGATCCCGACCACCGACAAAAACTGGAAGACATCCTGGCCCGGGAGGTGGAACTTGCGTGAGCTCATGTGGATCGCGCTGTCGAGCTTCCGCGAGACCGTTCGCGACAAGATCCTCTACACCCTGTTGTTCTTCGTGCTGCTGTTGTTCGCGTTCTCCATGCTGCTGGGCGAATGGTCCGTGTTCTCGCAGCAGAAGGTGGTCACCGACTTTTCGCTGGGCGTCATGAGCCTGGGGGGCCTTGCCATCGCCATTTTCATTGGCGTGGGTCTCATCCAGAAGGAGATCCAGCGCAAGACCATCCTCACCTTGCTGTCAAAGCCCGTGCACCGGTGGCAGTTCCTGGTCGGCAAGTACCTGGGCCTGGTCATGGTGCTGGTCATCAATATCCTGGTCATGACCGCCGCGCTGTGGCTGGTGCTCAAGCTGTCGGGCTTCCCGTTCGATCCGCGGCTTCTTCTGGCCGCGTACACGACCTTCTGGGAAATGGCCGTCATCACGGCGGTCGCGTTGTTCTTCTCGTCGTTTTCCACGCCGGTGGTCAGTTCGCTGCTCACCTTCGCGGTGTTCCTGGCCAGCCACCTTTCGGGCGGCATCCTGCAATACCTGGAGACCATGAAGAAGGCCGTTGGCAAGATCCCCGGCGCCACGCCGCTGCCGTCTTACGTGGAATGGACCGCCAAGACGGTGCGCTGGATCCTGCCCGACCTGGAGATCTTCAACATCCGCTCGGTGGTGGTCCACGGCCTGCCGCTTCCCGACATGTACCTGTTCTGGGCCACCGCCCATGGCATCGGCTGGACGGTGTTCCTGATGGCCCTGTCTTCCATCTGGTTTTCCAGAAGGGACTTCGTTTGACCGACCTGGCTCCCAAGCGGATCGTCCTGGGGGTCACGGGGGCTTCCGGTTCCATCTACGGGGCGCGATTGCTTCGGCATCTGCGCTCGCTGGGAACGGAAACGCACCTGGTCGCCTCCCAGACCGCGGAAAAGGTCTGCCGGTTCGAAGGCCATCCGCTGCCGGGAAACGTCGAGGCCGGATCCGATGGGCTGGCAGGATCCGTCGTGCGCCACGACGAGGCCAATTTCTTCGCCGCTCCCGCGTCGGGCTCGTTCCGGCACGGCGGCATGGTGATCGCCCCGTGCTCGGTGGGAACCGTGGGCCGCATCGCCGCGGGCACCGCCGACACCCTGCTGTTGCGCGCCGCCGACGTCTGCCTCAAGGAGCGGCGTCCGCTGATTGTTTTGTTGCGCGAGACGCCGCTGTCGCGCATCCATCTCAAGAACCTGCTGGAGATCACCGAAGCCGGAGCCGTCGTGGTGCCGGCCAGTCCCGGGTTCTACAACAAGCCGACCTCGATCGACGATCTGGTCGACGGGGTCCTGGCCCGGGTCCTGGATCTGCTGGGGCTGCCCTCGGAGATCGCGCCGCGCTGGAAGGACCAGGACTGAACATGCTCGACAAGAT
>JAKPQQ010000286.1 GCA_029557215.1 Fibrobacterota bacterium
CGGCGTGGCGTGGGGAGGTAACAGCTTCGGCCAAGCCACCGTTCCCACCGGATTGGACAAGGTCGTCTCCATTGCCGCAGGTGCGTATCACAGCCTCGCGCTGCGGGACGACGGGATCGTCGTGGCGTGGGGATGGAACCGTGACGGTCAAGCCACCATTCCCACCGGATTGGACAAGGTCGTCGCCATTGCTGCAGGGTCGACTCACAGCCTCGCGCTGCGGGACGACGGGACCGTCGTGGCGTGGGGATGGAACATCTACGGCCAGGCCACTGTTCCGGCCACCTTGAACAATGGCAAGGTCGTGGCCATTGCCGCAGGTGCGCATCACAGCCTCGCCTTGCGGGACGACGGCACCGTCGTGGCGTGGGGGTACAACGGCTCTGGCCAAACCACCGTCCCCTTGGACCTGGGAGGCACAGGCAAGTGATCCTGAAGAGGATCCCCCCAAAATCCACCACCCTCTTCAGGCTACCGCACATGACCACGCATCGCGCCGACAACCCCTCGCTTGGGGCCATGCTTCTCGACCAGTCCACCGCCCACCCCGGCAGTCTGGACAAATCGGTCTTTGAAAAGAAATCGGGCCAGGCGGGCAAAGGGGCGACCACCGGCCAAGGGACAGTCAATCCCAACTACCTCAAGGAATGCCGCGAAGACAATCCCGATCCGGCAACCCAAGAGACTAGCGCGACGGTCACGCTGACCAATTGCCGCATCACGACCGACGCAGCCCAGCTCGCCACCGACCAGCCGTTCGCCATGGAGGTCGAACTTCAAGGGTCCGCCGAAGCGACGACAGGATCCGTCTCGTTCCGATTGTTCTGCACGATACCCAAAGCCGACGGCACCACGACCACGGAAGACCAGTCGGCAAATTTTGACGGACCCGTGAAGAACGGCAAGGCCACCGCGACGGGCAAGCTGTTTTCGCCCAAGACGCTCGTGAAGCCGGGCACGTTGCTGGAATACCATGTGGTGGCCCGGCATCCCAATGCCAAGGAACAACTCGACAGTCCCAAGGTGCAGGTGGAAGCCCACAAGCCGCCCAAGCCGTTGGCGATCTGGTCGCTGGGCCCGGCCCACTTCGCGTTCGGGTCGTCGTTCCCGCTTCCGTCGTCGTGCCAGGAAGTCGACAAGCTCAAGGCCTTGTACGAACAGAACCCCAATGCGGTCGCGGCCATTTTTGGGCACGCCGACCAGATGCCCCAACCCGCCGACAACAAGACACTTTCCGACCGACGCGCCCGGGCGGTGCACGGAATGCTTACCCGCGACCTGGATGGATGGCTCAAGCTCTCCCAAGGCACGAAGTTCGATCCGTGGGACCTGGACACCATCCAAGCCGCCCTGGCCATCCTGAAAAATCGATCGGGAGCGCCGTACTACGCGGGGACCGTGGATGGAATCCTTGGCCCAAAAACCAACGAAGCGATCCGTTCCTACCAGGCCGACAACGGCCTGAAGGTCGATGGTATCGCAGGCCCACGTACCAAGGCCAAGCTGTACTTGGCCTACATGGATGCGATCTGTTCGGTGAGGCTCAAGCCCCAGGACTTCGTG
>JAKPQQ010000146.1 GCA_029557215.1 Fibrobacterota bacterium
CCCGCCGGCAGGGCGGACGCCGACCGGTGCAGGAAATCCTTCAGCGGATCCCACCCCGAGACGGCGCGCAAGGCGGATTCCACCGCGTGGTCCAGGACCTGGGATCTGGTCTCGCCGTCGATGCGAAGCGGGAAACCCACGTTGTCCCACACGCTTCCCGGAAGCGTCGCGGTGTCGCGGAAGACGGTTCCCGTCCAGCGCCTGGCGGCCAGGTCGTCGACGCCGCTCCCCCACAGGTCGCGCTGCGCCAGGAGCACCCTCCCCGAGACCTCCAGATCGGGCTCCAGCGCGAGCATCCGGTTGACCGAAGCGATGAGCGCGCTCTTGCCGGAACCGGTGGGCCCCACCAGCGCGACGATCCGGCCCTTGGGGACGTCGAGATCGACCCAGCGCAACTGCTCGCGTCCACGCAGACGCACCGTCCAACCGCGAAATTCCAGGTGGGTCTTGTCGCCCGGATCGGCGGGATGAAGGGCGGGGACGATCAAGCGGGCGCCTCCGATTCGATCGCGCGGCGCCCTTTGGCCAGGAACATGGATGCCGCGAGTTCGAACACCACGCACAGCAACGACAGGCTCAGCAGGGACAGGAACGCGGCGGGGTGTCCCAGTTCGGCCTCGATGGGCGGCCACGGAGGATCGCACGCCAACACCCCCAGATGCGGAAACCCTCCCGACAAGGACGGAAACTGGGCGCCCGACCCGAAGACATCGCCGCTCACCGAATGGAGCGCTCCGACCAGCATCAGGGGGGCGGTCTCGCCGGCGGCGCGCGCGAAGGCCGAAAACCACGCTCCCAGAAGGCTGGGCCAAGCCACGGGGAACACCACCATCCGCAACACCTGCCAGCGCGTGGCTCCGCAGGAACGGGCCACCAGGCGCCACTGTCGAGGCACGGCGTCCAGCGAATCCAGGGCTCGCTTGAGCGAAAGCGGCACGGCCAGGATCCCCAGCGTGAGGGACGCCCAGAGCAGACCTCCCGTGGCCCACCGCAATCCCCCGCCGAGCAGGTGGTCGATTTGCGTCCCGACCACGGAAACCAGGAACCCGAACCCGACCGCTCCCCACACGACACCGGGCACTGCGGCGAGCCATTCCGAAGACCTGCGGACCACCAGGGCCCACCTTCCCGATCGCAGCCTTTCGTTCAGGAGCAAGGCAGCAAGGATCGCGAGAGTCCCGCCGATGCAACCCGACAGGACGACCAGGACGACCGTGGCGACGAACACTTCCCTCAAGCCGCCCACGCCCCAGGCGTCGGGCGTGTCCGACACGATCCGCCCGAGATTCCCGGCCCAGGCCAAGGCGTACCGGACGGGGCCCTGCGGCGCCCGGGAAAATTCGCGGACGGAAGACAACCGCACGAACGAGACCCCGCCTTCGCCGTCTTCCAGCAACACGCCCACGCGATCGTCTTCGCGACGGAACAGGTTCCAACGCTCCATGGCCAGCGCGAACCCCTCCCCTCCCCTGGATGCCCGCACGGCCTGGACAAGGCGTTCGCGATCCGCGCGCCGTCCTTCCCTGAGCCGGGCCAGGCGGCGTTCCAGTTCGGCGCCGCGCAGCGTGTCGGAAACCCCGACCACCAGGGCGCGGATCCATCCCATCCGCGGAGGGGCGTCCTCGGTCCGCACGATCCACGCGTCGGGGGCATCCCGGCGCCCGACGATTTCCGCCGCGGCGAAGACGCGCACCGAACCGTCGGCGAGCAGATGGCGCCGTTCGCCCGATTCCCGCTCCAAGGCGTCCTGCTCCAGAGGAATCGACAGGATCTGTCTTCCATCGCGCAGGATCGCGACGCCCGGAACCTCGGGCCGGGCCAAGGCGACGGTCCGGGCCAGGAGCAGCGCGGCCGGGATCGCGACCAGGATCCAGAGGAGGACCCTCGCGCAGGCCGGGGCCAGGCTCTTCACGCGGCACGCCCCGATCGGATGCTCCGTTCGATGCGATCGGACAACGCGTACCCGAGGACCGTCAGGACCGAAAGCAGGAATCCGCCGCGCATCAGATCCACCCACAGGCCGGATCCGGCCCCGGCTTCGGGAAGGTCGAGCACCAGAGCGGCGCCCACCGTCGCCGCGCCCGCGGCACCGCCCCAGGCGCTCTCGTAGTTGCCCGACACGAGCAGGACCGCCATGGTCTCGCCCATGGCGCGGGACCAGCCGCGCAGGAGCGCCGCGCCAAGCCCCGGAAGCGACGCCGGGACCACCAGGGTCCGCATCACCTGCGTCGGCGTGGCTCCCAGGGCGAACGCCGCCGACGCGAGCTCGTCGTTGCGCTCCAGCGCGTCGGAAAGGATGCTCCAGAGCGGCGCGACCATGCCGATCGCCAGGGCCAGGACGGCCCAGTTGGGGTGCTGGGCCGGAACGCCCAGTTCCTGGCTCGCCCAAGGCGCGAGCAGGTGCAGGAGCAGGAACGCGGGAACGGCCAGCGGAATCGAGGCGACGACCCGCAGATGGGCGCGCTCCAACCGGTGCCCCCGCGAAAGCAACGCCCCCGCGACGGAAAGCGGCGCGGCGAGCGCGAGAGCGCCGGCGCCCAGCGCCACCGATCCTCGCAACCATCCCAGCACGCGGTTCCAATCGCCGCCGCCCCCGAACAATTGCGCCTGGAAGAACAACCACACGATCGCCGACACCAGGGCGAAGGGCGCGAACGAACCGCCCGCTCCGAGCAGCGCCCCCGCAAGGCGGTCGGCCCGGCGGGCCGAAGCCGGGACCTTCCTGCGGACCGACTCAGCCATCGAGCCCGAGCCTCGCGCGCCAGACCGCGACCGAATCTTCCCCGATCGGACGGAATCCGTCCGCCCTCAGGATGTCGGCCCCTTGGCGGGACAGCACGAAGGACATGAATTCGCGGAGCGCGGCTCCGGAAGCGTGCGCGGGGATCGCCACCACCAGCGGGCGGACGCCCAGGACCGGTCCGGTCGCTTCGACGCGGGACAGACGGCTTCCCGCGCCGGAATACCCGACGGCCGAAGGGTCGACCGACACGGCCTGCGCCACCTGCGACGGCGAGGAAAGGGAGCGGGTCCCGGCTCCGAAATCGCGGCCTCCCATGGCCGAAACCGCGTACGCCCGGGTCCCGGAAGACAAATTCCGTCCATAGGCGCGCAGGGATCCCGAGCGTCCGGCGAACGCTCCGGCCAACCTCGCCGAATCGATTTCCCGCCCGCGCCTGGCCACGAACCGCAGCGTGTCGTGTCCCACCACCACGAGCCGTGGACGGCGGGCCGCGGACATCCCGGCATCGGCCAGTTCGGAATCCGAAGGCAACCGGCTGAACACGGCGAAATCTGCGCCGGAACGCGAGAGCACCCGGAGAGCGACGCGCGAGCCCTTGCCGTCGACCTGCAGACTCCAGGCCGGATGGATCCGCGAGAAGGCCTGCGCCCAGCGAGCCACCACCAGATCCATCGTTTCCGAACCGGCGCACTTGAGGCGCCCGGCCACCCAGTGGCGAGGCGCGTAGTCGGGCAGCGCCCCCACGGACACGGCAAGCGAAAGCAGCGCGAGGAAAAGCAGGCGCAAGGGCCTCAGCCGCCTCCCATGAATCGCACGAGTTCGATCTGGTCGCCGGACGCCAGAGGAACGGAATCCCAAAGCGCCCGGTCGAGAGCCTCCAGATTGCGTTCGACCACCACCCAACCCGGCTCCAGATCCAGATGCCGCACCAGGCCCATGACGGTCAGCGCGTCGGGAATCGTCCTGTCTTCGCCGTTGAGGTGGATTTCCATCAATCTTCGCTCCATCGATCCGGATCCCATTGGTAGCCCAGCCCCGTCACCGTGTGCACGCATTTGGCGTAGGCTCCCAGCTTCTCGCGCAGACGCGTGACCGCCACGTCCACCGAGCGGGGGCCGGAGGTGCTCTCCATGCCCCAGACTTCCTCCAGAAGATGCATTCTTTCCACCGCGCGCCCTTTGGCCACCACGAGCGCGCGCAGGACCTCGAATTCCTTGAAGGTCAGGTTGAGCACCGCGTCGGACAGGCGCACCTGGCGGCGATCCAGGTCCACAACCAGTTCGCCGACTTCCACCTTCTCGCCGGAAATGCTTCCCGTGGTGCGCCGCAGGATCGCCTGGACGCGCGCCACCAGCTCCCGCGGCGAAAACGGCTTGGCCACGTAGTCGTCGGCGCCCACGGAGAATCCGTAGATGCGGTCGTGTTCTTCGGTGCGGGCGGTCAGGAAGATGACCGGAACCGCCTTGTGGCGATCCGACTCGCGCATGCGCCGACAGATTTCGGTCCCGGGAAGATCGGGAAGCATCACGTCCAGCACCGCGAGGTCGATCCGCTCGTCGGCCAGGATGGATAGCGCTTCCGAGCCGTTCTTCGCGCCGAAGGGACGAAAGCCAGCCTTCTTCAAGGCGTGGACCACCAGATCGAGGATGTCGGCGTCGTCTTCCAGAACCAGGATTCGTTCGGTTGCCATATGGACGTCAATCTAGCACGGCCACCACCTCGATCGCCACACCAGGCGCCGTGAAACAAGGCCGAAACAACCCATGGATGCCTGCACCCGAAACCAGTCGCTCCCGAGCGAAGTTGCCCGAACGAGGTGGCGGATGTCACGGCGGCAACTTCCGTGAAACACCCCGGAAACACCCGCCGTCGATCTTTTGCTCTGTCGAACCGAACCACTCCATTCCAATGACGGAGACGAGATGAATACCAAGAAGTTGTCCATCGCCCTGGCCGCCCTCGCGGGAATCGCCGGCGCCCAGACCCCCGTCGCGGAAGACGCCACGGCTCGCCAGCAGGCCGCCGCCGCTTCCCAGAAAGCCGCCGCCGATACCAAGGCTTCCGAAGCCGCCAAGACCGCCGAAGGCGTGAAGGAGAAGGTCGACGCGATCGACGGCAAGCTCACCGGACTGGAAGAGAGCTACCTGGAGACCCTCACCGATGTCAAGAACCTCAAGAAGCTGAAGATCGGTGGATTGGTCCAGGCTCGGATGCTCTACCAGACCGATACCAACCTGATCTCGGGGACCAATCCTGGAACCCAAAGCCAGATGTTCGTCCGCCGCGGTCGGCTCAAGGCCACCTACACTCCGGGCAACGGATCCGAATGGGTGATGCAGTACGACATCCGTCCCACCGGCCTGACTCCCCAGGACATCTACGTCAAGTGGAGCGAACCCTACCTGAAGCTGTTCTCGATCCAGATGGGTCTGCAGGACATTCCCTTCGGACACGAGATCAGCTATTCGTCCAGCACCATGGAAATGCTCGAGCGTTCCTACTTCGAGCGCCACACCATGTTCAAGGACGAAAAGGACATCGGCATCATCCTGGGCGCCAAGCCCAAGGTGTCGGGCCTGGACGAACTGTCGCTCAAGGTCGCCTACCTGAACGGCTACGGCATGAAGACCACCCTCCAGGATCCGGCCAATTTCATCGGTCGATTGAATCTCAAGAAGAATCTTCCCGAGGCGGGCGTCGGCCTGGCGCTGGGCGGATCGTTCTACACCGACAGCCGCCGCGTCCTCACCGGTGGCGCCTACTACGAGGTCGACGGCTCGACTTCGCCCCGCAAGACCGGCGCGGCCAACAAGGACCTTTCGGCCACGGTGATCGGTGTCGACGCCCAGGTGACGGTCGACATGTCGTTCGTCCCCTTCCTCGCGGGCGCCAAGATCATGGGTGAACTCTACACCGGCAACTCCATCGCCACGGCTTCGAACCTGGAGCGATCGGTTCTTGCCACCGACACGCTCTACCAGCGCGATGTCATGGGCTGGTACGTGACCTTGGTCCAGAACATCGGCAAGTCGTTCCAGGGCGTGGTTCGCTACGACGTGTACGACCCCAACACCAACGTCTCCGACGACGAAGTCGGCGCCTCGGGCACCAAGACTTCGAAGACCGACCTGGCCTACAGCAACTGGTATTTCGGCGTCAACTACTTCATCAACGGCAACACCAAATTCACCCTCGGCTACGACCTGTACGCCAACGAAACATCGAGCAAGCTGGCCAGCTCCAAGAAGGGCGGCTCGAACCTGAGCCAGGAAGTCAAGGACGACGTCGTCACCGCCCAGCTCCAGTTCGCGTTCTGATCCAGAACATCCCGTTCCAACACGACACAAAGGAACCAAGCACATGAAACTCTCCAAACTCAAGATCCTCGCCACCCTGGGCGCCGCCGCCTTCCTGATGGGCGCCACCAGCGGCCAGACCATCACGGTCAAGGGCTCGGACACCATGGTCATCATGGCCCAGCGCTGGGCCGAATCCTACATGGCCAAGCACCCGGGCACCAGCATCCAGGTGAC
>JAKPQQ010000149.1 GCA_029557215.1 Fibrobacterota bacterium
ACGGGCGATTCGCGAATCGCCCGTACAATTACAACACATTCAACCAATGCCGCGCCCACCCCGCCGTACCCTGAGTGATTGGCGCAAGCCATTCGTATCGAAGGGTAGGCGGAGAAGAACGGTCTGACGAGATCCAGGGCGAGGGCGAGGCATGATTCGACTTCGCTCATCACAAGTGCCTCGCCCCAACGGAAACAACAACGGCAACACGACGCGAAGGCGAGCAAAGACAAACCCGCGTACTCGACGGAGGAGGATCGGCCGAAGTCGAGCGTTTAGGCCTGACGGAGCGAGACGAAGGCCGAGCCTCCTCCGGCGAAACCCGGAAGACCATGAAAGGGTGATCGACGCCCTCCCCTGTTGCAATTCGATCAGCCTCAACCGCGACTTGTTCCACGTGGAACAATGCCGGAAGGTTTGGCGAGAGGTTCGCCCCTTCGATACAATGGCCTCCGGCCGTCAGACCTGCGGCACGCCACCTTCGCAAACACACCGTTGGTTTGCCGATTCGTAGGGGCGATTCATGAATCGCCCCTACAACGGCAACAAACAACACCACCCCCAATGCCAAGACCGCACCCAACCCACCGTACCCCATCAAAGGATGGACAGCGAATACGTTCCAAGTGAAACATCGCGGAATGATTGCCGAGAGATCCGCGCCCTTCGATACAGCGACCTTCGGTCGCCAGGCTTCGACCAACTCAGCCCACCGCTCAGGGAGCGGATCACATCCGAAACCACCATCAACACAACCCGCCGTACCCTGAGTGATTGGCGCAGCCAATCGTATCGAAGGGTCGGCGGCCAAAAACGATCCGTACGACCGATTCGCGAATCACCTGCATGCCTCGCTCACCCCACCCAACCACCACCCCGCACCGAAGGACGGACGACCCACACGTTCCAAGTGAAACATCGCGGAATGATTGCCGAGAGATCCGCGCCCTTCGATACAGCGACCCTCGGCCGTCAGACCTGCGGCACGCCACCATCGCAAACACGCCGTTTGTTTGCCGCTCCGTAGGGGCGATTCATGAATCGCCCCTACAACGGCAACAAACAACACCACCCCCAATGCCAAGACCGCACCCAACCCGCCGCACCCTGAGTGATTGGCGCAAGCCAATCGTATCGAAGGGAAGGCGGCCCACCGGAACAAGGTGGTCAAACCGTCGAGACGAGATCATCTTTCCCGCTCCGTTTGGCGGTCACCTTTTCGAGTTGGTTCCACGTGAAACATCCTGAGCCCCCACTTCCCCCTGCCGATCTCCCTCTGCTCAAGAGGTTGGACAACTTGATTCGCAAGGCATGCAAGACACAAAACCTTGTGAGCGAAGAAGACCTCCCCCACCTCTTCGCCCGTCACGTGCAGGATTCCTTGGCCCCCCTGCTCCAGGCCCAAGAACTGAACTTGGACACACCAGGGCTGTGGCTGGATTTTGGATCGGGGGCGGGGTTCCCACTTCTGCCATTGGCGATCGCTCTCCCCCAGTGGAGGTTCGTGGGGGTCGAACCTCGAAACCTGAGAGCCCGCCACCTTCAGAATCTGTGCACCGAGTTGGATCTGAAGAATGTCCGGATCCTGTGCGCCAAAGCCGAAGCCACCCAAACCTTCCCCGACATCAAAGCCAAATGCCAAGTCGTGAGTTGCCGAGCGGTCGGGAGCATCCCCGAGGATGCCAAGCGGGCGTTCCCCTTTTTGGTGCCGGGTGGGCATTTCGTGACCTTCAAACACCAGGAACGCGTCGAGACAATTGACGGGTACTTTGCACCGTCCTATGTTCCGTATCGCCTTCCCGGTGAGGACGGCTTCCGTAACTTGGTGACAGCCAAGACTTTAACGAACCAGGCGGACACATGACTCGGATCATCGCGGTTTGCAATCAGAAGGGTGGAGTGGGCAAGACCACCACCGCCGTCAATCTTTCCGCCGCGCTATCCATGGCCGAACGGCGCACCCTCCTCATCGACGCCGACCCCCAGGGGAACGCGACCCAAGGTGTGGGCATCACCGTCGGCGACGAGCCGACGTTGTACGAAGCTCTTCTGGAAGAAGAACCTTGGACTCCGGAACGCGCCGCCGGGTACATCCTCAAGACGCAGCTTCCGTTCCTGGATCTGGTCCCCGCCACCCACCACTTGGCGGGTGCGGAAATCGAGCTCGTGAATTCCGAACGTCGCGAGACCCGTCTCAAGTCGTTCGTCCAGTTCATCGAAAACCGGTACGACTTCGTCCTGATCGACTGCCCTCCCTCGTTGGGTCTGATCACTCTGAACGTTCTGGTCGGGGCGAAATCGTGCCTGATCCCCATCCAGTGCGAGTACTACGCGTTGCAGGGTCTGGCCGAACTTCTGAACACGATCCGCCTGACGCAGCAGTCGTTCAACCCCGGCCTGCAGATCGAGGGTGCCCTGCTCACCATGCACCAGAGTTCCACGGTCCTGTCCAAGCAGGTGGTGGAAGAAGTCCGCACCTCGTTCCACGAGAAGGTGTTCGCTTCGGTGATCCCCCGGACCATCAAGTTGGCCGAGGCCCCGTCGTTCGGCAAACCGATCCTTCTCTACGACATCGCCACTCCAGGAGCCGTCGCGTACATGAAGCTCGCACAGGAAGTGATGGGACTCAATCCATGAACAAGCCTCGTGGATTGGGCAAAGGTCTCGGAGCGATCTTCCAAGAAAAGACCCTCGCCCACAAGGATGACCATACAGGCACTCCCCCCTCCGACGGATCCCACGTCGAGATCCTGCGGATCTCGCAGATCCAGCCCAACCCCTACCAACCTCGCAAGGAATTCAACCAGGACGAACTGGAAGACCTCGCGACCTCCATCCGCGAGAAGGGTGTGTTCCAACCCATCCTGGTTCGCAAGCAGGGCGGCATCTTCCAGATCATCGCGGGCGAACGTCGATTCCGCGCGAGCCAACTCGCCGGCAAGGACACCATCCCGGCCTTGGTCCGCGAACAGGTTTCGGACCGCGACATGCGCGAAGTGGCGTTGCTGGAAAACATCCAGCGCGTCCAGCTCAACGCCATCGAAGAAGCTCTCGCCTACCAGGAATTGATCAACTCGTGCGGCTACACCCACGAGCAGCTTTCCGACCGATTGGGCAAAAGCCGGCCCACCATCACGAACAGTCTTCGCCTTCTCAAGCTCCACCCCACCGTCCAGGAAATGGTTTCGACCGGAACCTTGTCGGCGGGCCACGCCCGCGTGCTGGCCGGGATCGACGAGGACAAGCAAGTCGCCTTGGCTCGCAAGACCCAGGACGAAGGTTGGTCGGTCCGCACCTTGGAAACCGAATCGGGCGAGGTTTCGCAAAAAAAACCAAAGTTCGAGAAGGAACCCAAGCCCGCGAAAAAGTCCGCACCCGAAGACCCCAACCAGGTCGCGTTCCTGCGTCAGCTCGAACAACGTCTGGGTACCCGGGTCACCATGGAGACCAATCCCGAGGGCAAAGGATTTCTTCGTATCGATGTCCTGAATAACCAGGACCTCAACCGCGTGGCCGACATCATCCTCGGATTCGGCGGGTAGCGGGTCATCGCATGAAAGGCGAACGGCTCAGGTTGTTGGTCCTTCGGGACCAGACCGGAGAATCCTGGCAGGTCGGGGTTCCCCTTCATCTGTTCCGTTTCCTGCTCGTCTCGTTCGTGATCCTGGTGATCCTGGCCGGGGTGGCCGTGACCTGGTTGGGCATGATCGCGGTGCGGCTCCAGGCGGCGGAAATGATCGCGGCGGAAAACCGCCAACTGCGAAGCCAACTCACCCGCGTCTCGCAGTTGCAGGAAGAAGTGGCCCGGATGGCCGAGCGCGAAAAGCTGCTGATGGCCCTCACGCAGTCGTTCCTGGACGACCCGGTGGAGGGCGTCGCCCAAACCGAAAGCAAGAAATCGGGTCTGTTCGACGAAAAGGCCCGCAAGCTCTTCCTGTCGGAAATCGTCGCCGACCGCTCCAAACGAGAGCTCGACCGCTTGACGAATTCCGATCTCATCCAACCGCTCAACCTGTCGCCCTTGGTGAGCGATTGGCGGATGATCCCCCGTTCGGTCGGCCTGGGCAGCAACTCCACGTTCATGAACGAACGCATCTTCTTCGTGCCTGCCGGCGAACCGGTTTCCAGTCCGGACGACGGCGTGGTGGCCGCGGTCGGATGGGATCCGGCCTTCGGACTCTCGATCAAATTGCTGCTGTCGAACAACGCCGAGTGCCTGATCGGCGACCTCGGTGGAATCGATGTCGAACCCGGCGACATCGTCCGGAGAGGTCAATCCATCGCCAAGGCCACTCCCGGCGGAGGCGAGATGTCGTCGCACCTGCGGGTACGGATCTCGGTGAACGGGCTTGCCATCGATCCTCTGATTGCTATGATGCGTTAACCATGTCTGACAAATCCTCAAGCGGCAAAGGCTTCGCCTTCGTGAACTCGGGTACCGTCATCACCGGCGAACTGCTGGTGGAAAACGACCTCTCGATCGAAGGCACGGTCAAGGGAACCATCCGCGCGACGGGCACGGTTTCCATCCATGTCCAAGGCGCGGTCGAAGGCGAGATCCAATCCGCTTCGGTCAAGATCGGCGGGAAGGTGACCGGAAACGTCACCGCCAACGATCGCGTCATCCTGGAAGCGAAAGCGGTCCTGGTCGGAGATCTTCGCACCCGCGAACTGATCATCCTGGAAGGCGCCGTGTTCCACGGCAAGTGCGAAATGCAGACGGGAACCCGATCGGGTCTGGTGGCCTGAGGATCCTCCCGGTGGCTGGAACGGACGATCCATCCGCTCGTCCCGACAAGCCGAACCCCGCGTCCGAGTCGCCTGATGGCGGCCGGTCCGATCCGGTGGAACGTTCCGTCCTCCCCGTCGACCCCATCCAAAGATCCCGATCCACCTTGGGCATGAACTGGTTTTCGCTGGGCGCGGAAATCATGGCCATCGTGGTCGGCTGGACCATGGGTGGATGGTTCCTCGGCAGGTACCTTCCGGCGACATGGCCTGTCGTCGTCGGCTCTCTCCTTGGAGTCGCGCACGCCATGGTCCACTTCCTGAAATCGGCGGCCAAACCATGACATTTTCTGTCGCACCTTCCGAACGCTGGCGGAAACTGCACCGCCTGTCCGTCTGGACGGCGATCGCAGTCTGGGCAGGTCTTGTCGGAACGGTCGTGCTGTTCCCCCACCACGACACAAGGACGATCCGCGGCATCGCTCTGGGATCGGCCGCGTTCCTGCTGCACTTCTGGCTCGGCTTGCGCATCTGGCATGAACCGAGACGAACAGGAATTGGCATACCGATTGCAGTCATGACGTTCAGACTGATCGCGTGCTCCATCCTCTTCTCCATCATTCTTTGGCAATTTCCGGAAGATCGGAGAATCGTCGCGTGGAGCGGCGGGATTGTGGTTATTATTTTCAGCTCTATCGAAACCTTCGTTTTCGCCAAGGGAGTCGGACGACTTTGAGTTCTGGCAATCTCTCGGAATTCATCCTCCACCACATCGTCGACAGCCACGAGTGGAATCCTACGCCTTGGGGCCCTGCGATTCCACTTCCGGCTCCGTTTTCGTTGCATGTGCTCATGCTCCTGATCGGCGCGGTCCTCACGTTCCTGCTGGTGCGCACCGCGACCAAGCGCGTGAGACTTCTGCCGGCTTCGCCCGTCGGACACATGGTGGAAGTTCTTCTGCTGTACATCCGCGACGAAGTCGCACGACCCAACATCGGCAAGAAGGACGGCGACAAATGGGTGCCGTTCCTGGCTTCCTGCTTTTTCTTCATCATGGTGCTGAACCTGATGGGCCTGGTTCCGGCGTTCGCCGGCGCGACAGCGAACATCTCGGTCACCGCCGCGCTGGCCTTGCTGGTCTTCGTCGTGTTCAACGTCGCGGGCATGGTCCGCAACGGTCCGTTCCACTACGTGAAGAACCTGGTGCCGAGCGGCGTCCCCATGTGGGTGCTTCCCATCCTGGCGCCCATCGAAATCATCTCGATCTTCATCCGCGCCTTCTCGCTGACCATCCGTCTGTTCGCGAACATGGCCGCGGGGCACATCATGATGCTGGTCATCACCGGACTGATCACCATCCTCGGACCCATGGTCAGCCACTCGCTGGAAGGAATGCTCGGGGCCGGCTCCAACGCGGTGGCCGTCACCTTGATGGCTCCGCTTCCGCTGGCGTTCCTGCTGTTCGTGCTGGTCATCAAGGTGGGCGTGTGCATCCTGCAAGCATTCGTCTTCACGTTCCTGAGCTCGCTGTACATCGGCGGCGCGCTGCACCAGGAACACTGAGTCTTCCTTCCTCCTCTCTCTTCTACCCTAATCACAGGAGATCATCAATGGACATCGGATACGGATTGGCCGCAATCGGAGCTGGCCTCGCAGCCATCGGCGCTGGATTGGGCATCGGCAAGGCCGCCGCCGCCACCGTCGAATCGATCGCTCGCCAGCCCGAGGTCAAGGACGACCTGCGCGCCAACCTGATTCTCGGTGCAGCCCTGATCGAAGGCGTCGCCCTGCTCGGTGCGGTGATCTGTCTTCTGGTCGTCCTGAAGTAAACCATGGCTGAAGAGGTCCAGGCCCACACCGCCGCGGAACCCGGAGGCGGGATCGCCAACCAGCTCATGACCCCGCAACCGGGAATCATGATCTGGGTCTGGGTGGTCTTCATCGCCCTCGTGGTCTTGCTGCACAAGTTCGCATGGAAGCCCATCCTGGCGTCCGTGGCCGAGCGCGAGCGCAAGCTGAAGGAGTCGCTGGAGAAGGCCGACGAAGCCGCCTCCAAGACCGCCAAGGTCGAAGCCGACCAGCAGCGGATCCTCGCCGAAGCGCGCGCCGAAGCCGGAAAGATCCTGTCCGAACAGCGCGATTTCGCGACCAGGTTCCGGGCGCAATCGGAGGCCGAAGCCAAGGCTTCGGCCGAAAAGATCGTGTCGCAGGCGCTGACCGAAATCGAAGCCGCCAAGGTCCAGGCCCGCACCGACCTCCGCCACGACGCGGCGGAACTCTCGGTGAAGGTGGCCGAACGCATCCTGCGCCACCAGCTGCACGATGCCGAATCCAAGGACTTCGCCGAGCGGATGCTCGACGAGGCGACCAAGGCCTGATGGCCAAGGCGGCCCCACGATACGCCAAGGCCCTGTTGGAGACGTTGTCTTCTTCGGGCCAACTGGAGAAGACGCTTCCGCTGGCCAAGGCCTTGGCCGCGCTTCCTCCGGAGCTGGCCTCGCGGCTTTCCGACGCGACGGTTCCCGTCCAGAAGAGGACGCAAGCCCTCCTTTCGGCCATCGGGAACCCGGCGACGGATTCCGTCATGGGTCGGTTCGTGTCGCTGCTCGCGCAACGGCGCCGCCTGGGCGAGATCTCGGAGATCGCCGCTTCGCTCGTTTCGCAGTTCGAACTGCGCAGCGGCATCGTGCGCGGAACCGTCTTCGCCAAGAGCCCTCTGTCCAGCATCCAGATCCAGACCCTCGAGAAGTCCCTTTCGCGCACCGGATCCAAGGTGGAGCTTTCGCAGAAGAGCGACGAGTCCATCCTCGGCGGATTCCGGGTGCGCCTGGGCGACAACGTCCTGGACGCAACCGCCAACAACCAGCTGAACCAGGCCCGCAGGGCCCTGCTTTCCGCGTAAGAGGAACGCAATGATCGACACAGTCCGACCCGACGAAATCGCCTCGTTGCTGCGCAAGCAGCTGGAAGGATTCGCTCCTTCCGCCGAAAGCAGCGAGACGGGAATCGTCCTCAGCGTGGGCGACGGCATCGCTCGCCTGCAAGGCCTCCCCACCGTGGAAGCCGGCGAGCTCGTGCAGTTCGAAGGCAAGGAAAACGTCTTCGGCCTGGTGCTGAACCTGGAAGAAGACAACGTCGGCGTGGTGCTTCTGGGCGACATCCAGTCGATCCGCGAAGGCCACGTGGCGCGCCGCACCAAGGTGCAGGCTTCGGTCCCCGCGGGCAGGTCGCTCCTGGGCCGCGTCGTCGACGCGCTGGGCAACCCCATCGACGGCGGACCGGCGATCGTGCCCGAAGCGCAGCAGCGCATCGAGGTGAAGGCGCCCGGCATCATGGCGCGCAAGAACGTGCACGAACCGCTGCAGACCGGCATCAAGGTGATCGACGCCATGACCCCGATCGGTCGCGGCCAGCGCGAACTGATCATCGGCGACCGCGGCACCGGCAAGACGGCGATCGCGCTCGACACGATCATCAACCAGAAGGGCAAGGACGTCAAGTGCTTCTACGTGGCCATCGGCCAGAAGCAGAGCACCGTCGCCCAGGTGGTGGAAAAGCTGCGCGCCAACGGCGCCATGGACTACACCACCGTGATCGTCGCGGGCGCATCGGCCCCGGCGCCGCTGCAGTACCTTGCTCCCTACGTGGGTTGCGCCATGGCGGAATTCTTCCGCGACAACGGCGGCCACGCCCTCATCATCTTCGACGACCTCACCAAGCAGGCCCAGGCCTACCGGCAGATGTCGCTTTTGCTGCGCCGTCCTCCGGGCCGCGAAGCGTTCCCGGGCGACGTGTTCTACGTGCACTCGCGCCTGCTGGAACGAGCCTGCAAGCTTTCCGACAAGCTGGGCGCCGGTTCGCTCACGGCGTTGCCCATCATCGAGACGCAGGCGGGCGACGTTTCGGCGTACATCCCCACCAACGTCATCTCCATCACCGACGGCCAGATCTTCCTGGAATCGGGCATGTTCAACGCGGGTCTGCGACCGGCCATGAACGCCGGCATCTCGGTGTCGCGCGTGGGCGGCGACGCCCAGATCAAGGCCATGAAGCAGGTGGCGGGAACGCTGCGCCTGACCCTGGCCCAGTACCGCGAGCTGGCCGCCTTCTCGCAGTTCGCGTCCGACCTGGACGCCGCGACGCAGAAGCAGCTCGCCCGCGGACAGAGATTGACCGAACTCCTGAAGCAGCCGCAGTTCGCTCCCATGTCGGTGGCCGCGCAGATCGTCGTGATCTACGCCGGAACCAACGGACTGGTCGACCAGGTGCCCGTGAAGGAGATCGTGCGCTGGGAACGCGAGTTCCTGGAATTCCTGCACTCCAAGCACGAAGAGCTGTGCTCCGAGATCGAATCCAGGAAGTCCCTCGACGACGAGCTGAAGAAGCGCATCGGAGAGGTCCTGAAGGCGTTCAACTCCGCTTTCCAGGCGTAAGGAGAACAGAGCCTTGCCCACGATCAAGGAGCTGACGAACCGGCTCAAGAACCTCCAGAACACGAAGAAGATCACGGCGGCCATGAAGATGGTCGCCGCGTCGAAGCTTCGCCGTGCCCAAGAGGCGATCGAGCGCACGCGGCCCTACAGGTCCGAGCTGACCACGCTTCTTTCCGATCTGCAGACGGCCGTCGCCGGCCAGGATCTTCCCGACGAAGCGGCGATGTGGCTGGAGCCGCGTCCCGTCAAGAACGTGGCGATCGTGCTGTTCACGTCGGACAAGGGCCTGTGCGGCGCGTTCAACAACGGACTGGTCCGCGCCTTCGAACGCGTGGTCGGAATCCGTCCCATGGACGCCGCCACCACGGCGCGCCCCGGGTTCGTCGAACTCCGTACCCGCCTGGAATCCGGGATCGGCTACACCGTGCACTTCGCGGGGCGGCGCGGCTACGACGCGTTCCGCAACAAGATCCAGGACCGCGGTTCGGTGGGCGAATGGTACCAGGATTCGGTCGCGCGGCCGTCGCTGGCCAACGCCCGCCCCATCGCCGACAGGCTCATCCAGGACTTCCTGGACGGCAGGATCGACGAGATCTGGGTGGTGAACAACCAGTTCCAGTCGGCGCTCACGCAACTGCCGCAGGCCATCAAGATCTTCCCGGCGGCCAACCAGGCGGCGGGAACGGCTTCCAACAAACCCATCCTCTTCGATCCTCCTCCGGCGATCGTGCTGTCCAGGCTGATCCCGCAGTCCATCCGCTTCCTGATCCTGAACGCTCTCCTGGAGAACGCGGCCGGCGAACAAGGCGCGCGGATGACCGCCATGGACAACGCCACGCGCAACGCCAAGGAAATGATCGACAAGTACACCCTCCAGAAGAACCGGGCTCGCCAGGCCCAGATTACGACAGAACTTGTCGAGATCATCGCCGGCGCCGAATCCATCCGCTAAAGGGACCCGTCCAACTATGAGCACCAGCACACTCAAGGGCAAGATCATCCAGGTCACGGGGCCCGTCGTCGACGTCGCCTTCGAGGACGGCAAGCTGCCTCCCATCCTGCAGGCCTTGGTCTGCTCGAACCCGGGCATTTCCGCCGATCCCGACAACCTGGTCCTGGAAGTCGCGCAGCACCTGGGCGACAACGTGGTCCGCACCATCGCCATGGACAGCTCCGACGGTCTGTCGCGCGGACTGGAAGTGCGCGACACGGGGCACTTCATCCAGGCTCCGGTCGGCGAAAAGACCCTGGGCCGCGTGGTCAACGTCGTGGGCCAGCCGATCGACGGCAAGGGACCCATCGAGTCCGACCTCAAGCTGCCCATCCACCGCAAGCCGCCCAGCTTCGATCGCCAGAGCACGCACGCCGAAGTTCTGGAGACCGGCATCAAGGTCGTCGACCTGCTGGCGCCGTACGCCAAGGGCGGCAAGATCGGCCTGTTCGGCGGCGCCGGCGTGGGCAAGACGGTGCTGATCCAGGAACTGATCAACAACATCGCCAAGTACCACGGCGGCTATTCCGTGTTCGCCGGCGTCGGCGAGCGCACACGCGAAGGCACCGCGCTCTACGGCGAAATGGAAGAAGCCGGCGTGCTGGGCAAGACCGCCCTCGTGTACGGCCAGATGAACGAACCCCCCGGGGCCCGCGCCCGCGTGGCCCTCACGGCCCTGACCATCGCCGAATACTTCCGCGACGAGAAGAACCAGGACGTGCTCTTGTTCATCGACAACATCTTCCGATTCACGCAGGCCGGTTCGGAAGTGTCGGCACTGCTGGGACGCATTCCGTCGGCGGTGGGCTACCAGCCCACGCTCGGCACGGAAATGGGCGAACTGCAGGAGCGCATCACGTCCACCAAGAACGGTTCGGTGACCTCCATCCAGGCCATCTACGTTCCCGCCGACGACTACACCGACCCGGCGCCGGCCACGGCCTTCACGCACCTGGACGCCACCACGAACCTGTCGCGACAGATTTCGGAACTGGGCATCTATCCGGCCGTGGATCCGCTCGACTCGCGTTCCAACCTGCTTTCGCCCGACGTGGTGGGCCAGGAACACTACGACGTGGCCCGCGGCGTGCAGCGCCTGCTGCAGCGCTACAAGGAACTCCAGGACATCATCGCGATCCTGGGCATGGACGAGCTTTCCGAAGAAGACCGGCTCACGGTGTCGCGCGCCCGCAAGGTGCAGCGCTTCCTGAGCCAGCCGTTCCACGTCGCCGAACAGTTCACCGGCATGCACGGCAAGTACGTGAAGGTCGCCGAAACCGTCCGTTCCTTCAAGGAGATCCTCGAAGGCAAACACGACGACCTGTCGGAACAGGCGTTCCTGTACGTGGGAACCATCGAAGAAGCCATCGAGAAGGACAAGGAGCTCAAGTCCAAGTGATGCGCACGACCGTCGTCGATCCCGAAAAGATCGCCTGGGAAGGAACCACGAGCCAGGTCGTCCTGTGCATCCCGGACGGTCTTGTGGGCATCCTTCCCGGCCATGCCGATGCCGTGTTCGCGATCAAGCCCTGCCTTTTGCGGATCACTCCGGAAGACGGCAAGGAGCTCAAGTACTTCCTGTCGGGCGGGATCGCCCGGGTGGTTTCCGGGAACCTGACCATCGTCGCCGATTCCGCGGAAACACCCGACCAGATCGACAAGGACCGTGCTCTCAAGGCCAAGCAACGCGCCGAGGAACGCTTGTCCAAGGCCTCCCGGGAAGTCGACTACGAACGAGCCCGGTTGGCTCTGATGCGAGCCCTCTACCGTCTCGATCTGAGTCACTGATCTTTCCATCTCCCCTCTTCTTCGACATCGGAGAAGTACGCGGGAGGTTTTGAGGAGTAAACCAGTTCCAGGCCAAGTCAAGGACACTGCGCACAGTGCTCCTCGACTTTTCCACACAACTTATCCACACTTCAAGGATAAGTTTTACTTAAGCCCTCATTTTCCGATCGAGGGCTTTTTGCTACCCGGAACTCTGGAAACCCCTCAAGCTCATGTGGATATCCCTCTGTAACCCCTATGAGTCGGTGGATAAACCACGTAAAACCAGTCAAATTATCCACATTCATCTATCCACATTTACTCTGAAAACTTGTTGTTCGTGGTCGGGTCTGGGTTATCCTGTTTTCCGTGGTAATCCAAGGAATGTGGATAGGCCTTTTTGAAGCGTTTGGGCGGTTTCCCTGCCAATCCACAGGACTAGTTCTAATTCAAGTTCTTTATAAAGAATCAACTATGTCTTGGAGCTTCCCCAGACCTTCACGGAAAACCGAGGTCTCCGTCAGAAGCGAGACTACCACTCCGTCCATGGGCAGGTCAAACAAAAAACCTGGCTGAACCAAAATTCCTTGGTCCAAGGCCAGGTTGCACAACCGTTCTTCGCGGCCCGGAGGGAGTTGCAGGATGGCCATCCATCCGGCTTCCACGGGAAGTCGCGTCGAAGCATCCGGCAGGCATCTGGACCATTCCTCCCGATTCGTGTTCAAGCGGGTCCGAACGGGCTCCAAAAGGTCGTGTTTCATGCTCCAGAGCCGAAGCATGGCTTTCTGAACCGGCGTGGAGGCCGACAAAAGGCTGTCGTTCACCCTTTGCAACCTTTCCTTGGCGTTCTCCGTAGCCTGGGAGGGGCCCGACATGCCAATCCAGCCCAGCTTGAATCCGGGAAGTCCAAAGCCCTTGGAGAGGCCCGAGAGGACAAAGCAGAGGCAGTCCGGTTCGCCCAGGAGGGATTGGAACCCAGGAACGTAGGTGTAATCGGCGAACACCTCGTCGGAAATCAAGGTCACGGCGTATTTGGCGCTCAAGGCCACCACTTTGGATCGTTCTTCGGGAGAAAGGAACCATCCGGTGGGGTTTCCCGGTTGGATCAAGCAAAAGGCGCGAATCG
>JAKPQQ010000041.1 GCA_029557215.1 Fibrobacterota bacterium
CGGCGATCTGCAGGCTGCGCGAATAGATCGGCATGGAAACGACCGTGTCCAGCCCCCGGAAATCGCCGGGTGCGCGGGCCGTGCCGTCGCGGGTGCGCAGCCGGAACGAGATGACCGCCTCGGCCGGGCGCTCCACGGATATCGAGAAGTTCGCCTTGGCGCCTTCGTTCACCGCCGGAGCGTCGGAAATGCGGATGGCGGGGGCCGTGTCGGCGTCCACGATCACACCGGTCGCCCGGTTGTCGGAAATCACCGAATTGGTGGAATTGAGCAACTGCAGGTAGAAGTCCTGGTTCTTCTCGTAGAGGGTGTCGCCGTAGACGGGGACGGAAATCGTCCTGTAGACGGTGTCGGCCGGGAATTCGACGAACGCTCCCGAATCCGACTCCAGGTAGTCCCACGGTTCCACCGCGAAATCGACGGTGCCGCGCGCGGTGTTGGGAACGGTTTCGTAGCCCACGCGCACGGGAACGCCCGCGGCGGCGGACAGCCTCACGCGGAACACCATGTTGGCCACGGCGCCGTAGACGGCGGGCTCCTGGACCGAAGTGTCCAGCACCACCACGGTGGGCATGTCGTCGTCGTTGAGGATCCGGGCGGTGTCGATCACGCGTGTTCCCACCGCCTGCGCGGTGCGGATGGTGTCCACGCGAATCCTGAAGAATTCGTCGGGTTCGTAGCGGGTGTCGCCGTTGATCCCCACGGAAAGCGATTTGCGCACCTGCCCCGCCGGGATGGTGTCCCAGCGCCCCGCCTGCCCGGCGTAGTCGCGATCGGCGGTGGTGGCCGTGCGTCCCTCGGTGCGCCACCAGAACGGAACCGGCACGTTGGGCGCGTTGGCCAAATCCAGCACGTTGCCGGTCGCGGCGTCCAGCAGTTCCAATCGGAACGTGAGCGGCTTGGTGCCCGAATTGCCTTCGCGCACCGCCGAATCGATCGTGAGGTGCAGGTTGGGCCGGGCGTCGTCGTTCAAGATGGTGGCGGTACCGGTGTCGGGCGCGGCGTCGCGCAGACCGGTGACCGGGGTCACCTCGATCTTGAAGGTCTCGTCGGGTTCCAGGTTCAGGTCGCCGTTCACGGTCACCGAGAAGATGTCGCGGGTGGTGCCCGCAGCGATGGTCCGGGTGCCGGACGCCGCCACGAAATCGGATCCGGCCGTGGCCGACCCGCCAGGAATCGTCTTCCAGGTGAACGTGACGGGCTTGCCGGATGGGCGGTCCAAGTTGACCGTGAAGGCGAACGGCTTGGTGCCCGAATTGCCTTCGGTCAGGCTGGGGCCCACGACGCTCGCCACCAGCGGGGCGATGTCGGCGTCGCGGATGCCGCCCAAGGCGCGGTTGGCGCTGGACGTCTTGTCGTAGCCGGTGGCCGACGCGTGGGAGTGGTCGATCCGGCCCGACAGCAGCCGCAGCGCGTCCTGGTACAGGTCGTTGCCGATCACCATCACCGAATCGAGCTTGCTGCCGGTGCCGGCGGGAATCGCGACCACCACGTTGGCGCGCGCCACGTAGTGGGTGTCGGGCGAAGTCGCGCGGGCGGTGCTGTCCTGGGTGCTCCAGACGAACACCACCGGGTCGCGGCTGGTGGTCGCGTTGCCCAAGCTGTCCAGGAGCCGGGCGGTGAACCGGATGGCGGTGCGCTGTCCGTTGGAACCTTCGTCGACGGTGTCGCCCACCCACGAGATGCGCGGCGCGCCCACCGCCGAGGTCATGGTGCCCACACCCACGGTCTTCTTGCGCGAGACCATGGTGTCGATGTTCATGTCGGTGGTCAGGTTGACGGTGAACCGCAGAGGGGTGGCGTGGTACTGCGAAGACCCGCGCACGGTGACGGAAACCGTCTTGACGGAATCCGCCGGGTCGGTTCCGGAAAACGTGAACGATCCGGCGGCCGAGTCGTAGTCCAGGCCGGGAACGGCCGTGCCGCGAAGCGTCTTCCAGGACACCGTGGAATTGACGCCCGTCACGGCGGAATTGCCGGCGGTGTCCACCAGGCGCACCCTGAATGTGTAGACCGTGGTACCGGTGGTGGGCCGCTTGGCCGTCACGTCGGAAATCCGGATGGTGGGCCGTGGGTTGGTGTTCAGGATGGTCACCCGTCCGAACCGATCGGGGGTGGCGTTCAATCCGAACCCGGGCTTGAGCTGGACCCGGAACACTTCGGGCTGTTCGTAGACGGCGTCGGTCCGCGTCCTGAGCGACTTGAGCACTACCGAGTTCTGTCCAGCGGGAATGCAGGCATGGCCCGAATCGGCCACGTAGTCGGAACCGGCCAAAGCGGTGCTGTCGATCGTCTTCCAATCGAAACACGCGCTGTCGCCGCTGACGATCCCTCCCCGCAGGCTCGCGCGCAGCAACGCCGACTGCCCTTCCATGAGCGTGGTGTCATTGATGGTCAACACGGGGATCGGGTCGTTGGAAAGGATCGTGACGGTGTCATGCCCACGCACCGGATCGATCAGGACCTCGGGGATGGATGAATTGAACAAGCGAAGCTGGAACCGTTCGGGGTATTCGTAGTTCGGGTCGTCGATGGCGTTGACCGTGATGGACGCCGTGTCGGTCAGCGCCGGGAACGAAAGCGTCTTGGGAGTCGGGAACAACTGGAAATCGGAGCCTTCGATCGCGGTGAACCCTGCGGCGGGAACCAACGCATATTGCACCGTGAGCGGACGCCCGATCAGAAAGCTCATCTTGACCTTGAGCGCCTTGGAATTGCCTTCGACCACCGTGTCCTGGGTTTTCACGAACGACAGCACGGGCGGTGGATCGTTGTCGATGATCGTCCCGACACCCACGCTGTCGGCATGGGTCCTGCCCAGGTTGCCGTTCTTCACGCTGTCCAGGACAAGCTCGATGGTTTCGTTGCCTTCCCAGACGATGTCGCCCACCACCTTGACCCGCACTGTATCGGAGAGGAACGTCGGCCGGATCACGATCGATCCCGACGTATTCAGGTAATCCACCCCAGGGTCGGCCGGTGCCGTACCTGCCGTGTGACGGCGCGTGTGGTAATACACCCGCACAGCAAGACCATTGATATGATCCATGGTGATCGGGAACTTGAGTTCCACCGTGTCGGCCCTGCCGTTCTTCAGGTCAGGCTCCACCACAGAGGCATTGAACTTCGAGACGATGACGGGACGTTCAGGATAGTAGGGAATGAAGGCTCCGTCGGTTCCTCGGAAATCATTGTGTATAAATATCGAATCCGCAAATAGTTGGCCGAACAAATGTACCGATTGCCAAAGCTCTAGCGTACCGGTAGGTGCTACCGCCGTTGCCCAAAGATCAAGATTATTCTTAAGTTCCCAACCGGAGTTTGAGTATATCAGTAATGATCCCCCAGCAAAAACAGAGTCAGATCCATCGACCCCATATTTTTTGCTGCGCGGATTCCCTCCAGAAAAATTAACGGCAGCAGCAGGCGCAATGATCGTACGCGAATCATCACCAGTATTCCCTAGATCGATCCCGTTCTGAGTCAGGATAACCGTACGCTTACCGTCTGGCTGATTCGCCAAAAGCAGCGTTGGATTAGCAGGCCGCGTTCCGCATGCAATCTTGATCGAGCGAAAGGAATAGACGCCTTCACCCAAATACAACCGAGTTCCAAAGGTGAGCTCTAAATCGCCATAATTACCCGGACGAAGTATAGAGTCGTTCTCACAAGCAGTAGCAGGAAGAGCCGAACCACCATACGAGGCATTATTTGAGCATCGCCAAGTTGTATTCTGTAGAGTTGGGAGGCCCCCACCAATTTTGAGTGACCCCGGAGTGAATGATGTATCAGGGAATGGCAAATTACTCATATGATGAGTCATTGAATTAACCCATTCTAAATTCCCAAAAACATCGCCCTTTGCATAAACCGTTCTTGTTTGATTCCCCGGTGTCGGACCGTTTATGTAATTATCCGTAGTCCACTGCGGAAGTAAAAAATTCCCATTCAAAACTCTCAAGCCTAGGCGAAAGGTATCCCGATACCATAACCTAACGCTATCCCGAACTTGAACGAGGCTATCAAAGTTGACGTGATCTCCGCGAATCGACAGATAACCACGGACATCAGATCGTCCAAAGATCGTATCGTTTCCATTTCCCTCGATAATGAAATTCTTGGTTGTAACAGTAGAACGAATACTATTTCCACCCTTGGCAGAAACCACTCCATCGCTTCCAACCCAGCCACCGTTCGCAGTGTTGGCTCGGTCATCGATGCTGATGCCTCTACGACCATACAACGAATAACGGTTCAACGAATCATGAACAGCTAGGTCGGCGAGCACGGAAGTCGATGTCAGCAAGACGAGGGCGACGAGGCGTGCGAGCACCGAGGTGGGCTTCGTCGGCATGTTTGCCATGAATCGAGCTTTGGACATAGAGGTTTGGTTCCTCGGGAAGCGTGGAACCCGCGAAAACGGGATCCACCAAAGGTTATCCTCGAAATCCGACTCTACGAGAGTCGTCGGGCGAACCTTGTGCGAATTTGTACTAGACGAGAGTACGCACTCCAAATTGGAGTACGGGGTATTGGAAGGACCGTCCGCACCGAAGGCCGCTCGGTGACAAACAGTCCACACCCAGTTTAGAATTTACTCGCAACCTCGCAAGGGCGCCAGAGAATCGCCGATTTGCCCCAAAACCCGACCGTCGGCGGCGGCCAAGGCCTGGCGAAGGTACCGGCCACAAAAAAGGCGGGATGCCATGGGGGCACCCCGCCTTCGCTTGATTCACGGTGACGCCAACGAAGGGTCTAGAAGAACCCGTCTTCCAGTTCGGCCCGCACACCCAGCTTGAAGAGCTGGTTTTGCATGATGGGGGCCGAGCGTTCGTTGATCCGGATGTAGCTCACGATGCGCCAGATGTACACACCGCCGGCCACCACGTTGCCCTGCATGGTCCGATGGTTCCACTGCAGATCGATCGAAATTCGGTCGAGCTGGTCGGGATTCATGTTGGCCAGGTCGGCCTGGGTGATGTCGACCGTGCGGCTCATCACGAAGGTTCCGGCGTTGTCGTAGATGTAGATGATCATCCGGACCGGGCGATTGATGTACACGCGAGGGCCGTTGCAGTAGCGCAGGTCGGGGCAGGCCGACTGCACCCTGGGGTCGTTGTCGGGAATGTAGCCGCGACCCGGCTCCCACCACTTGCGGGAGATCGAATCGTACTTGAGGTTTCCGGATGTGGCGTGCAGCAGCACGTCGCCCGGAGCCTTGCGCTTGATTTCGTTCTGCGGAAGGTAGACCACGCCCTTGTTCACGGTGACTTGCACCAGTTCGGGGCGCGGGGCGCCTTCCACCAGGTTGGCCCAGTTGGTCTTGGCCGTGTCGTTGGCGTTGCCCAGGGTGTCGGACACCCCGGTCGTGAGACGGGTCTTGTAACCCGGCACCACCGATCCGTCCAGGCCGGGAGGCACCAGGAACCAGTAGCGACCGTCGTCGCGCAAGTGAACGGAATCGGCCGGGACCGCCCTCCAGACCAGTTCCGAATCGGAGCAGGTCTTCTGGCCGTCGGGGCACTGCCCCACTTCCAGCCAATCCTTGCCGTTGGTGACCAGCGGTTCGGAGGGCGTGACGACCAAGGTGTCGGGACGGTTGTAGTCCTCGGTGCGCGTCAACACCGACTGGACGATCACCGGCGCCACGCTGTCGCGGATCAGGAACGAATCGGGCCGGGGTTTGCCCAGGGTCCAGTTTTCCCACATCACGCCATGGAGCGAATCCCAGCTGGTGACCCCGTAGCGGAACGGTTCGACCACCGGCACCACCAAGCGGGTGTAGTCTGGAGCCCCCGAACGCGTCAGGAACGGCTTGGTGGAATCCAGCATCAGGCCCTCGCGGAGCTCGGGAGGCAGCGGAGCATCGAAGGTCGGCCAGAAATCGGCGTTCCATTCGTTCGACAGTTCCACCACCAAGGCGTCGATCCGGCCGTCATGGTCGCGATCCAGGTAGTAGCCGCCGTCGGCGCGCGGGATCACCACCCGCAGCTCGATCCAGCCTGTGTCCACGGCGCAGTTGCCCACGCTGTCGCAGTACTTCACCTGGGTCGGATGGTCGCCGTCGCCCCAGAAATCGGTGACCACCGAGAGGGTGTCCACGATCACGCGCCAGCCGCTACCGTCGGCGTTCTTGATCGAATCGCGCGTCCAGTACCAGATCGTGTCCTGGCCGTAGCGGGTCTTGGCACGATCGCCCCACCAGGTGGTGTCGATCGACTTGTCGTGCGGATTGGGACCCGTGATCTTGAAGACCTCGATCTTGGGAGGCGTGGTGTCCAGCCAGATGGTGTTGGTATCGCAGAATTCGCGCCCGAACCGGTCGGTGGCGCAGCGAACGACGTCGTTGAAGCCCTCTACCTTGAAGGTGGTGTCGGTGGTAGGCTGTTTTTCTCCGTCGACGGTCCATTCGATGGGCCAATCGGTTTGGTTGGTGCGGGTGCCGTTGGGAGGGGTCTGGATTACCACCACCAGCGGATGGTCGTCGTCCAGGATCGTGAGATTCCAGGCGTCGCGCCCGGTCAGGCGACCGGCGGTGAGCGGCTCGAACCCAACGCTCGCGATTTCGTCTTCTTCCACGATGGCGTCGGGTTGCACCAGAACCGCGAACTGGTAGCGACGTTCGTTGGCGGGCCAGACCGAACCTTCGGTGGTGAGCATCACGTCCGCGGGCAATGTCGCGCTGGATCCGGGAAGCAACGGCAAGCGGAACGAGATCGGGATGGAAGGCGGCTGCGAAGCGCGGATCCAGGCCGTGACCCGTCCCGCCGAGTCTTCGCGCACGGACGTGTCGGGCGAATCGAACCAGAACGTGAGGTCTTCGCCTTCGTAGATCCAGGCGCGGGCGGTGGAATCGGTGGTCACGGGCGCATTGGCCCCCACGATCGAATCGAGCCACAGCGAGAACTGCTCCATGGGACCCCAGAGCGAATCCCTGGTGATGCGCACCGCGATGGAACCCGAACGCGAACCGGCATCCAGGGTGAACACGCCCGAGGTATCCGCGTAGCGGAAGCCGTTCTTGGCGGTGCCTTCGCGGGTGTGGTAGCCCATGCGGATGTCGAAGGCGGGAATCCAGTTGGTGCGGACCACGAAGTGGACCACGCTGTCGGCTTCGGCCACGGGGCCCACCGAATCGATCGTCAGGATAAATCCGTCCTGGGCATCCTGGATGGTTCCGGTGGCCGAACCGGTTCCCGAACCCAGGTCGACCAGATTGGACAGCGCCACGGTCATGGTTTCGTCGCCTTCGCCGGCCACCGAATCGGCAAGGACTTCCACCTCGATCACCGTGTCGCGAAGGAACGCGGGCAGCTCCAGCTTGCGCGAGACCACCGCCAGGTAGTCGAGAGTCTGCTTGGCCGAACCGTCGGCGGTGCTCCATTCCAGCGACGATGCCAAGCCGCTGGGGCGATCCAGCCTCACGCCGAACCGCAGGAAGGTGGTGCCGGTGAGAGGTTCGCGGACCGTGGCGGCCAGCACATGCACGGCGGGAGCGGAATCGGCGTCCAGGATTGTTCCGATGCCTTCGCCCGCTGCCGCGGCGTTGCGGACCGAGTCCATGACGATCCGGAAGATCTCGGATTTTTCGAACAGGGTGTCGCCAAAGACCGCGACGTGCACTTCGCGCTCCAGGGTGTCGGCGGGAATGACGGCCTGACCCGTGGACTTCAGGAAATCCAGAGGCGTGGCGGCGAAATCGGAGGTTCCCTTGGCCGTGCTGTCGGCGGTGCTCCACCAGACGGAAGTCGGCACGCCCGATGCGTCCGACAAGCGCAGCTTGAACACCGCCCAGGCGGTGTCGCCAAAGGTGGCCGGTTCCTGGACGGAAAACGACGCGATGGAGACCGAAGGCATGGCGTCGTCGTTGCGGATGATGCCGGAGTCGGAGGCCGCGCCGTCGATGGCGCCGTTGCGCACGCTGTCGGCCACCACGGTGAACCAGTCGTCGTATTCGTAGCGGACATCGCCTCGTACCTGGACGGAAATCGACTTGGTCAACCCCAGGGCGGGGATGGTGTCCCAGCGGGGGGCCTGCGCCACGTAGTCGGCGTCGGACACCAGGGCCGTACCGTCGGCGGTGCGCCACTTGAACCTCACCGCGAGCTCCGGCGCGTTCTTGGCGGAAAGCGTATCGGTCTTGGTGATGGGGTCGTACAGGCGCACGGTGAAGCTCAACGGCTTGGTTCCCGAATTGCCTTCCAGGACCGACGAATCGGCCAGAATGCGCACGATGGGCGCCTTTTCGTCGTCCACGATGGTCCCTGTGCCGTGGCAGACCTTGATGGCGGTGTCGCCGTTGCCCTTGGCGTCGGGGCAGAGCGCGGCGTGCAGATCGCTGAAGGCCACGCGGAAGGTCTCGGGGCCTTCGTAGCTGGAATCGTCGAACACGCGCACGCGGATCTGGGTGGTGAGCGTGCCCTTGGGAATGCTGAATGTGTCGGTGAGCGCCGGGAAGTCTGTTCCCACCTTGGCGCGCCGAGGAGACGATTCCACCAGCGTGTAGCGTCCGGTGACGGTGTAGGCGGTCACGAACGGGATCCGGACGGTGACCAGGGTGTCGCGGCAGCGAAGCCCGCTCGGGTCCACGCAGGCGGGATCGAACCGTTCGCCCACGCTGAAGACGGGAGGCTGCAGAGCGGGCATTTCGGTGCGGATCTTGATGAACGCGCCTTCGCCGAAGTCGATGTTGTTGTCGCCGATCAACCGCTTGGCGAACACCTGTCCGTACAGGCGCACCTGGTTGGCCATGTGGACTTCGCCGTAGGGCGCCGACAACGTGGCCCAGATCCGGTTGTCGCTGGGAATGGTGATGTCGCTGAGCGAGATCAGCATCATGGTTCCGCCCAGGAACTCGTTGGGACCCGAACCGTAGCCGGTGGCCATCCGCCCGCTGTCGGGTCCGATGAACGCGTGCGAAGACGCCGCGGTGACGTCGCCTTCGGAAAGCACCACCGTGCGCGAGCCCCTGGGCTGCGCCGCGACGATCGCGTTGCCGCCCCCGATGGAAATGGACGTGAAGGAATAGAATCCTTCGGTCAGGAGGAGCGCGCGACCGT
>JAKPQQ010000103.1 GCA_029557215.1 Fibrobacterota bacterium
CAAGGCGAAATGGGGCAACGCGGGCACCGGCGTGTACGGCAACGGCGAGGACTTCGCGACGGGCGGCGACAAGCCGGAAGAACGCAGCGTGCAGATCACGTTCTTCCTGATCGGCGCCGAGCCGAGGCTGGAAGACCCCAAACCGGGCCAGAAAGCGACCACCAAGGACAACCCCGTCCAGGACGAGAAGCTGGTGGAAAAGAAGAAGATCGAGGGGGGTGGGAAGGGCTCGAGCAACAATACGCCATCCAATGACGACGACGATGTCATTTACTGCGCGGCAACGGATTCACTTGCAATCTTATCCAAAGAGCAGAAAGCCTCACTAGCCGTCGACGAAGAAATCAATAAGGCTTTCAAGCCATGGCTTGCTTTCGTTTTGTCGCACAAAGACAACAAGGCGAAAGATGGCGAACGGATGACCGACGACGAGATTGCAGCGCGCGTCCAAGCTGTTTACAGATGTTTGGCAACCGTCTCAGGAATCAAGGATGACCAAAAGGCGCGAGCCTACTGTTCATCGCTATCCGGGAAAATCTCCGAAGCAGAAAAACAAATCCTTGCGGACATCAAGACTCAAAAGGGCTCGCTTAGCGCTGGACATAAAATGAATTCAGGCAATGTGAAGGAGATCCTAAGGGTCGGAACCAAGCGTGCAGTCTGGGCCAGAAATGCTTATTGGGACGATGGGGTCAAATGGCAACCTCGCGACCAAGTCATCAGGCAAATCAGAGAAGAGCGAGCGAAAGCCAAGCAGGAGGCAAAAGCTCCAAAAGGCCCTGAGAAAGAGCTCGAAGTCAAGATCTTCGAGAAGAAACTGTTCGAACCAATCGACAACAGCCTTATCCCCGCTGTCGATAAGTTTTTCCAAGACCACTGCGTGAACCTTCTGCACGGCTCCAAAAATTTCGACGCAAGCCTGTCCGCTTCTGTCTTCAGATACACCGCCGAGTCTGCGTTCGGCGCGACCATGAATTGGAAGGAACAGCGGACCATCAAGATTGGAGCAAAGGCAGAGGGAAGCTTCTCCATCGCCCAAGCATCAGGAACCACTTCGGTACATTTTCCAAACAAGGATGGTGGAGATCTCCTCGGAGTTCTCCGAGCAGTCAGCCCCAGTTTAGTCAAATCATCCGCCGAACCTCTGCCATTCAAACTCGTTCTCGAAATAAAAGGAAACGCCTTCGTCGGTGCTTGTGCATCCGCCTCGCTTGAAGGAGGCGTTTCACTGAAGCAAAACCCGGACGGAGGATTGAATGCCGGCGTAGAACTGTTTGCAGGCGCAAAAGCCAATGCGGAAGCATCTCTGACGACCATGGTACGGTTGCTGTCGGACGAAGATCGCAAAAAAGGATTGAAGCCTCATCAAGTCGACTGGGCCGAGCTAACCAAGGCGACCTTCGGTGTTTGGGCCGCCGCAGGATTCGGATTGGAAGCAGCCTTCAAGCTTGGGTACTTCGACAAAAAATGGGTTTACCAAGTCAAGGCTGGAATTGTCGTAAAAGGCGGGTGCGGAGCACATATCAAAGGAGCCCTTGACGCCCAATTGATGGCGAAAATGGCTTTTCATATGGCAAATTCTGTCGACTGGAAGGGCGTCGGCGACTTGTTCGATCAAGCCGCATCCATCGCATTTGAAGCCATTCTTTACCAATGTTTCACTACCGGACAAACGATCCGTCAGGCAGCAAGGGAACTGTCTGACCTGAATGACCAGGCACTTTCCAACATCGTTCATACAGCTTCACGAAGCCTAAACGAATTGAAACGCGTCGACGACTACCTTGACCATGCAATCCCTGGGTATTCTGGATACAAGAAGTTCCAAGCACCGTTCTTACTCCTAAAAGGAGCTCGAACTTGGGCACAAAGTCTCAGTACGGAAATGACAGCGAAAGAAAGAGCAATCTACACCGTCGAGAACGCGAACAAAAATCATCTATGGCTATACGCCACATGGAAAACAAAAGCGAACTTGATCTTCGAAATGAAGCTTGGTGGCGCTGGCCTTCTCGGGTTCGGCGAAGAACGGAAAGAGGAAGCGATCATCTCAGTCCTCAATACGATTCGACATCGCGACGAATTCAAGAAGATCCAGGACAGTCTACAAGGCAGAGGGGTCACGATCGACTCACTTGTAGATGGAGCCGAACAAGACCGGTTGGATGCGATTCGGAGGAAATTCGGACTATGAGCAAAAAAGCAACATTCGTCCTCGCCGTCGCGGCGCTAGCCGGCTCTTGCACTTCCGCCCGACAAGATCCGACTGCGACAATCATCCAATGCACCTACCAGCCCGATTCCGCATGCGTGGAAGCGGCGAAGAAGGCCATCAATGGCGGCGCAAATGTTTCATTTGTCGATGAGCAGGGGCTCTCGCTGTTTTTACTCGCCTCTCGCGGAATCGACCCTGCGGTTGCAGAAACACGTAAAGAGGAAGGTCGACCATTGCGGGCAAACGATGAAAGGGACCAAGAGGCATCCATCGCCCTTCTAAAAGCCCTGGTTTCGGCAAAAGCGGATATTTTCGCGACCGACAAGGAAGGCATGACCGCACTGCATCATGCCGCTCAGATGGGGCGAGCCAAAGTCGCATCCTACTTGATCTCGCAAGGCTTGTCCGTAAATGCCCTCGACAAGCTATCGGCCCCACCGCTAATGTACGGCATCACATCAAACGACACAGGCACTGTCAGCACATTGCTGAGGTCAGGAGCCAAAACCTCTTTTAGTGTCAACACAGGCTCCGGAACGATGCTCGGACTCGACTTTTACCTGGACCAGTCGCAAAGCCTTGAAATGAAGACTTTGTTCCGAAATCGACGTTGATCCGCCTATCTTGCCTGACATCCCGCATGCCGGATGACCGTCAGCCGACCTTGCTCACACCTGTCTCTGGATGCCAGTCGTCTGCGTCGTAGCGAATTCGGACTCGTAACTGATCAACGGGAGAAAAAGGAACACCCTTGCGGCAAGACCAAACCCGAATTCATTCCGCCATCCGCTCGCAACAAAGGCGTCTTCTCGGCGAATTCGCCAAGGCGATGTTCGCTTTCGCTTGCATCGTTCTTGTCGGCTGGAGCTTCAGCCGCTGGACAGTGACGATCTTCAGCCTGTCGAATTCCGCACTTCAACTCGGCAGAGGTTCGCCGATCGTCCAAGGCTGGACCTTCGTCGAAAAAACCGCCGGAACATCCAGGATTTCTTCTCCTCCAGAAATTGTTCACTGGAAACACCCAGACGGATCGAAGGTCGAGGTCGCCTCGTTCGGTTCCGCTCACGAGAACCCTCCGATGTGCACCGATGCTCCATTGGAGTGCGCAAAACTGGAACTTATGGCTGGAATCCGAAGCTTCGATTCCGAATTCGGATCGTCGGTGGTCTCAACAAGATCCGTTGTTTCCGACGGATTCGAAGCCTTTGAGACGCACTGGAAATCCGGAGCCAGCACGATCCACCTGCGCTCCGGGCCCGACCTGCTCAGATTCGCATCTCCCGAATCAGCATCCTTCGAATCCACCCTCCATCGACTCTCCAATGCAGGCATCGTCAGCCAACTTACCGATCCGCAATCCCTGCTTGCGCAATTCAGCATGCGAAAGACCATGCTGGTCGCCGCTTTTGCAGCTTTCGGCGGCATCTTGTGGGTGCTCCAGATTCTCACCTCCGGAACCCGCGCGGCACGCCTTCCCGCTTCGACGGATCCATCCAACCAGGATGTCGTCGCCGAAGGATTGCGCACGCTGGTCGGAGCGCATCCCGCGCTGGAAGTGACGGAATCCCCCGACGGACGTTGGTCGCTGGTCGTCCATGGCGACATCCAGGGCCGACATCTTCTGTCAAACGAAGCGTCGAACTACCGGCACGAATTCCGGATCCGGCTGCGGGGACACGATGCGGTCGTGGTGGAATCAGTGAAGGCGAAGACCCGTTCCTCCGACGGCAATTCGGTGGCGCGCGGAAAGGAACACAGCCGCATTGCCCCCATGATCGACATCCCCGGCGGAACCCCGCCCATCGCGCCAAGCGCCCAGGGATTCCGTGTCGTCCTCGACTCCTTCGATCCGAGCGACCTCCGCTACGCCCTGGCCTACTACTTCCAGCTCCACGGCTGGGGCTGGGAGCCGCGGTTGTTTTGAAAGCCCCCCCCAGGAGCTTTCCAGCCCACGGCTGCGAGCCTTGGGGCTTCCAGATTTTGACCGTTCGCCCTTTGGCATCCTTACCTACAGGATGAAGCATGCACCCTTGATACGCGCATCAACCTGACTCGCGAATTGCAACACGAGCCATTGGGATCGCTGGCCGATCAAGGGGAAACAAACACCCTTTGGGTTCCACCTGGAAGATGAGCAAACCAAATCCCTGGGCGCAATCCCCGTGTGGAGATGGAGCGTCCATCCTGATCGAACCGGGTGGCCAGGGTTTTGGTCGCGCCAGTCGCATCGGTCAGGCGCAGGGAGGTTTCCGTGTAGCCTTGCAACCGCAAGAGCCCGGAACCCGCCAGGACGCGCACGGTTGGCGGGGCGCGCCTTGCGTCGACTCCGGTGGTGAGCTGGAAGGCGCCACCCTTGGCCTTTGGGGTCCAGACCCACGACACAGGTGTCGCGGCGAGCGTGTCGCCACCCGAAATACCCACCGCCCAGAGGTCGATCTGGTAATAGGCGGAGGAATTGTTCTTCCAGGGGATCGAGATGACGGTGTCGGTGGGGAGAATTGTCTGGACGTCCGACGGCTGGATGGCCACCTTGGATTCCCTGGCAAAGATGACCCCAAGCGAATCCACGCTGCGATCGAAAACCTGGATTTTGGCGACCGCCATGGCATCCAGGCGCCCGGCCTCCGAGGTGATCGAGACCGGTAGGTGCAGGAGCGAACGGCTGGCATCGAACACGGGAAGTCCTCGGGCCCGCAAACGAACCGGAACGTGCGAGCCCAATGCGCCCGAAGGGCCGATGGCCCCGCGGTGTCCGGCCACCGGGCCGACGCCCAATGCGCGGGTCCGGTGGCGCTCCACCGTCGAGTCGAGCACCAGGAAACCCGGCGAATTCGGATCGAGGGAGACAAAATCGCAGAAATGGCAGACCCAGTTCGCGCGAGCATTGACCGAGATCGAATCCTGCCCAAGATACCCAACCAAGGCGGCGCTGTCGCTTGTGAGTATGGAATTCCAGCCTTGGTATAGATTGGAAACCCAGATGGTGCGGAGAATACTGTCAGGCCCCATGATCTGGACTTGCCTGCGGGAGTCCGAGAACGCATTGAGCGACCAGGGGCTCTCAAAAAACACAGTGGTGTCTGGTGGCGACAGTTTGACATAACAGCCAGTGCCGCAATGCAGCGTACCCGGAACCGTATCGTATACGATGCGTTCGACGAGCTTTCCGCCCACGAGTTCGACGACGGTGTCCCGCGGGATTGCGATCCGGCCGGGGTACTGGATAGTCGAGTCCGAAATGCTCGTGGCCTTCAAGATGATGCCTTCTCCGGGCATGTGTGACAGAATGGTGTTGTGCCAGACATGGTTGCCGCTTCCCACGTAGTCGTCGAGACCATCGTTCGAGGTGCCAAACAATTGCCGCCCGCCCAGTGAATCCATTGCATGCACGACGTTGTTCGACCAAAGCGCGGTCCCGGAGATCCGGTACATGTCGTAGCCATAGGCCAGCGCGTTGCCGTGGATGGTATTGTGCGTCACCACGTGGGCGGGCATGAGAGCGTCCTTGGAGTACAGGAAGCCTCCGTAGTCTTCGCTCCTGTACAGCATCGCGGTGAGCGGCGAGACCGTGTTGGTTGGATTGCGCACCACCTGGTTTGCGTTGTTCCAAGCCAGGTTCTCCCGGATCGTGCTGCCTTGGTCCCATTCCGTTTGGCTGTAGACGGCCCACCAATTGGTGTGGATGCGGTTGCGCTCGATCAGATGCCCGCCCATGGTTCCACACGCCGACCAGGGATTCGCGCCGGTGTCGGAGCGGCCGATCATGTTCTTCCAGGCCTGGCAGGAAGGGTTGCGGTTGTTGATGTAGAAGCCGGTCCAGAAGTTGCGGATTTCGCAGGCCCTGATGTCAACGGCAAGGCTGCGGATCAGGCTGATGCCGATCGACCCGAAGTTGAGATCGTGCAAGCCGTCCCAAACGTCAAGGTTCTGGAACGCCGCGGGCTTCCGTCCGTCGACGACCAGGTTCTCCAGGTGGATGCGTTTGGAGTTCTTGACCAGGATCATCGCGGCGTGCTGGTACCCGGTGGTAGAAAAGGAAATGGACGAGTCGGACGCCGTCCCGACCCCCGACTTGTACGCGTAGGGCCACATCAGCCACCCCTTGGGAAGCCGGGGACGCCCTGCACCCGTGGGCGGGGTGAGCTGGAATAAAGTCGCCCGTCTGGCGGAATCGGCGACCAGCAGCGGTTCGTCCCAGATCAAGACGGGTTTTGTCGCGCCGGTGCCCACGATCCTGAGATCGCTTTTCCCCTCGATCCACAGCACGTTGGTCATGGGGTAGAGGGCGTCGGGGAGCTCGATGACGCATCCCGTCGAGGGGCAAGCGTCGATGGCGCTCTGGAGTCGTTCGGTGGCTCCCACGCCACCGGTGATGGGGGTGCCGGAAATCGAGAGGATGGCCAGTGCGAGGGGAAATGGCATCTGAAATGTCTCCAGTGGATCGGCTGACGGAGGAATTGGAATGGACTGCGCGAAGCTGTCGTCAAAACTTATCCTCCCGAAAGGGATGACTGCAAGGTGTACCCCTCCACGGGCACACCCGCTGTGATTTTGATCACAAGATCTTCCCGGCACCGGAGATGAAAGGAGAACCACATCTCCCCATTCGCGCAGTCAGGTCATATGGTGTCGAGCCCGGATCATCGATCCGCGCCAGCACCTCGTGACTGTCGTACCCTTGACGATGGAACTCGCGCGTAAAGAGGATGTTGGCGAGTTTGCCCTCTCCGCCGTAGGCTGTTTGCGGTTGGTATGGACGCTCGTGGCCTGAGGTCATCGAGATCGAAGGAGCCGCCGTGGAAGTTGGCCGCGAAGCTTGCGGTTCGGGGGCATGTCACCCTAAACTCTCAATCCACCAACCTCGGATCGATTCGAAGAGGCTGGAACGGGCCGATCTCGATGCGAGCGAAGTCCGGGTGGTCGGGATTGAGCAGGTAGTTGGTTTCCACCAGATCGAAGGGGATGCCTTGGAACGCCGCGCTCGGGATCCGGAGCACCGCGGAGGATTTGCCTCGCAACCAGACGTCGCCGATGGCCTGGGCCTCCAAAGGGGCCGGGAATTCGGCCCAGTCGAGCGGAAGCGAATCGACAGGAAACGTCTGGACCAGGGACTTGGGGAACGTCACCGAATAGAATCCGTACGAATCCAGCAGAGTGGCGTCTTCGAGATGCATGAGGATCTCGAGCACAGCAAGCGAGAGCGTGCTCGATGTGTACACGGCCAACCTCCCCTTGCTGGACCATCTCCCCCCTGCCCTGCGCGCACCTTCGCCGCTGAATGCGTCGTCCTTGCGCTTGGCCTTGACCACGCGGTAGGCGGTCAGGATCAAGAGAAGATGCCTTCCTCGAGCCGTTCGATCAGGTCTTCGACCTCCTGGGCACCCAGGTATGTCTGGGAATATCTGAGAGGGGTGGCACCGCCCAACGCCAGGGCGGGCCGATGGAGCCAAGCTCGCGCGGCATCCCGATCGCCCTCGAACAGTTGGATGGCCTTGGCCACGATCTGTCCCAGGCGAAGGAGCCTGTCGGATTCGTCGGGCTGGAGCTTGCCCTCCTTCTTGCGACGCAGGAGCGTGCTTTCAGAAATGTGGAGGGTCTCGGCGATCTCGTAGGGAGTGGACTTCAATGCGTCGCTCAGGACCTGCAGCTTGTCGAAGCCGATCCCCCGCTCCACCGCACCGGACAACAACAAGCCGGTGAGAGGGAGCCCGAGCAGCGCCGCTCCGGCGTAGCGCGAAGGTGCTGCCATGAATGCCGGTGCGGATCCCACAGGCTTTCGCGAGACGCGATGCGCGACAATGGACACCGGTTCGGCGGCTTCCAGCTCGCCGGAAGGCGTCGCATTGGCTCGCCGGCTTCGCGTCGTGCTCTTGCCTGCAATTTTAGTCATATGGCGAAATTTATCCTCCAAATGACGATGTCGCAACCACGAAAGCTGCCCCCCCCACGGACAGGTATCTTTCCCGCCCGATGCCGGAGCAGAGGCCCGCCCGGTTTAGGCCTGACGCGCTCCAACCAATGGCGGCGCGAACGGCAGCGAATCCTTCCCGGGCCCCGGACGCGACCGCTTTCATGATCCTCACCACCATCGATCTGCTCGGAACCTTGGCCTTCGCCCTCACCGGAGCGTTCCGGGCGGTCAAGTACGAACTGGACTGGCTGGGCGTGGCGGCGCTCGCCTGCATGACAGGAATCGGCGGCGGCATGGCGCGCGACGTCCTTCTGGGAAGCACGCCTCCCGTGGCGCTGCAACAGCCCGTCTACCTGCTGGTGTGCCTGGCCGGAGCGGCCTTGACGATCGTCGCCAAGCGCAGGATCGCCACATTGTGGAACTGGGTGATGATCGCCGACGCGCTGGGCCTGGGGTTCTTCGCGGCGATCGGCGCCGCGCGCGCCGAAGCCGCCGGAGCCAACCCCATGGTGGTCGTGCTGTTGGCCGGACTCACGGCGGTCGGCGGAGGTGTCATCCGCGACGTGTTGGTGAGCGAGATCCCGCAGGTGCTCAAGAGCGACTTCTACGCGACGGCCGCCCTGATCGGCGGAGGCGTGTTCTGGGCTTGCGGGCTGGGAGGCCTGGCCGACACGCCTCGCCTGTTGATCACCACCGCGTTGGTGTTCGGGCTGCGCATCTTCGCGATGCGCCGACGCCTGGAGCTGCCCAAGATCCGGCGCCTGCCCGCCAATCCAACGCGGATCGCGAACCCTTCGCGGGAGAACGAATCGCGCTGAGGCTGCGGAACGGGAACGCCCGAAGACAGAAAATACCCCCGATCGACCTGTTGAGCGTCGTCGATCGGTTCTGGGCAAAACGATGAAGACGGGAATTTTCCGTGCCCTCGGAACCTTCGGTACGCACCGCCGTTCGGGCGCGCACCTGCTGCATCAGTTGGGCAGATAGATCCGCTTCATGCCTGCCGCATCGTCCGTGGTACCGTCTCCGTACCTTCCATTGTTGTAGCCGGAGGCCCAGAGGGCTCCATTGCTCTTGATGTAAAGGTTCGTGGCGCCATCCGTCGCGAAGTCGCGAATCTGGTTGGAAACCAACGTCCAATCCGTAGCTGGCGAACCGCCATTTCCCAAGTGGTACAACCAGCCGTGATTTTCCAATGCATACAGGGAACGACCAGCCGGGATCGCTTTCACGACGTCAGTCCGAATCGAAGTCCAAACCGGCCCAGATGTGGTGGTAATCAACTGCATCAGCTCGCCAGTAGACTTCAACAAAGTGTTTTGCTCAGGATAGCTGCCCTGGAAAAAATCAGCCCATGCAGCCGTCGAAGTATAGCCCGCCCCAGGAACCTGGGTCGGTAATGACGGATCAGTCTGGGTCACGCCGATGTTGCGCCCGCAACCGTAGGCGCTCCCGGAATTCGTCACGTAGAAAGTTCTGCAGTACGACGAACCTTTCGCTGACATGCAACCGACACCGACATCCTTGACACCGCTCGCGACGAGCTTCGGCGAGGCAACGTCCGACATGTCGCCAGTGCATAACTGCCCGTTGCGATTCTGCCCCATCACGAACAGCCCACCCTTCGAGTCCACAAGCATGGCCGAGGGCTCTGCACCTGCCGAGATCTTCACGATGCCCGATGCAATGGGATTCATGCTGGTGGACGTGCTTCCGTAGCGGCCGCCATAGGACATGACATCGCCTGCGGTCGTCAGGATCAATCCGTTCGAAACCGACTTGACCCCTTCCAGGATCTTCTCGAAGCTGTTTCTGTCGTTTACGGATCCATCCGCAAGACTCGCGGCCCTTCCGGTGGTCCAAAGCGAGCCATCCGCACGGACAACCTTGCTTCCGCCTTCACCCACGTACACCATGATCGGAATGTTCGCGTTGAACTTGCCCGTGACCACGTCGCTGCTGCTCCAACCGGCCTTGCTCGCGACCACCTTCAGGGTCCGAATGGAATCGACATCGATTCCGGAGGTAGTGGAAGCGGACACGCCTGCGATCGGAGTCGATCCATCGGTGGTGTAGTAGAACGTTGCTCCCGCAGTGGGAGATGTCAGCTTGACCGTGAAAATCGAATCCGTCGTGGTCCCCGATGCGACGGAAAAGACCGGAGGATCGGCCTTCAAGGTGAAGACCCGGCTCAGGACCGCGGTGGGATTGTGCCCGGTAGCTGTGGCCATCACCTTGAGCGTGCGGCTCTGGCTAATGAGGATGGTCCCCCCGAGCGAATAGGTAAGGCCATTGGTCGGGCTCGGATTGCTTCCGTCGACCGTGTATTTCACCACCGCGTCGGGCACCGAAGAAGAGATGGACACGTGAAGGACCGAATCATGCGTTCCCTCGGGGTGCGAGAAGGTCAGCACCGGGCTCGCCCCCAGAACCCTGGTGACCACCACGGTGTCGAACGTGACATTTCCTGCGCTGTCGCTCGCCTCCAGGACCACCTTGGTCTCTCCCATGGGCAGGTTCGACAAGGTGAGGCTGTACACCCCGTCGCTTCCCGTCACGACGTTCCGGTCGATGCGGACGGTTTCCAATTTACGGTCGTCCGTGACGGTCCAGCCGATCTTCAGGGTTGCCGCGGGGTCGTCGATGGTGATGTTCTTCTTCAGGCCTTCCAGCAGGAGTGCGACAGGAGGCGTCGAATCTTCGGGAACGGGGCCACCCGACGGGGGCTTGCGAGTGACTCGCACGGTTTGGCGAGAAACGTTCCCGAGCGAATCGAACGCGGCGATTTCCACCGCGGTGGCGGCCCCGGAGGTGTCCAGAACCACGCTCCGATGCCAATTCCCGTCCGAATTCTTGCTGGCGGCCCCTCCTCCGATGACCACCGAATCGACTCCCGACGGATCCATCGCGGACACGATCACGTCGTAGCGCTCCACCACATGCTCGACGGTCGTGTCGGAAACCGGCGAAACGAGGCCGACAACCGGCCCTTGTTCGTCCTTGGGCTCCGTCGGATCCGCAGGCTTGGTTTCACGACGCACCGTCAAGGAAGTGTCGGCCAGGTTGGCCTTGCCGTCGCGAACCAGTACGGAAATCGCATGGTCGGCTCCCGTGGCGGGAACCTCGACTTCCAGCACCCAGGTGGTGTCGGACTTCGCTGCCGGGCGCCCCCCGATCCAAACGGAATCGATCCCGGAGGCGTCCTTCGCGACGATCCGTACCAGGAGCATGGGCTGGGAGTAGGGCAGAATTCGTCCAGAAGAAGGCTCCAGGATCGAGACCTTCGGAGGAGCCGCGTCCACGGTGGCGGGCAGGCGCACCACCTCGACCACTGCCGCCGAGCGGTTCCCCTTGGTGTCGCGCGCGTGGACCTCGATTCCCCGCGGCATCCCAGTGGCCGACACCTCGACGTCTTCGATCACCCAAAAGCTGTCGGATTTCGAGGCGAGTCGTCCATCGATCCAGACCGAATCGACGCCGGACGCGTCCGTCGCACGGACCTTCACCCTGGTCGTGGGCTGGTCGAAGGAAAGAACCTTGCCGTTGGTCGGTTCTAGAATGGAGACCAAGGGGGGCGTTTTGTCCGTGGGAGGCGGAAAGACCTTCGATGTATCCGAAACGACGCCCGACACGACGAGGATCCGGATCTGGATCCGAATCGCGGCAGAATCCATGCCGGCCTTCACCGCGCCAGCGACGGCTTCGGCGAACGGGGCTCCTTGGGCCACGATTTCCAAGGCCACCAGCCTGGACACCTTCGCGGTATCCAACCCCTTCGGCGCCCCCGCCGGATGGGGAGTCCCGTCGAAGAGTGAATCGCGCTCCACCAGCGCCTTGGCGTAGGCGGCGGCAAAGCTGTCGGGGTCGGGGTCGGCGCCAAGTTCGGCAAGCAAGGCGACCGCGACCTTGTTTTCGCTCTTGCTCTTGTAGACCATTCCCGAGGTATAGGTGAGCGTCAGATAGTTGACTCCCGCCTTCCACAAGTCCAGGTAGACGGAATCCTGTGGAGCCGAAGCCATCTTCACTTCGACATCGACCGTGTTCCCGTGGATCGATCGGATGGATGCAACGCCTTGGCTCCCGCCCTTGACGCGCCATTCGACCGAAGTCGGCTGTTTCCCCGGTTCGGCATCGAGTTGGATCGAATAGGTCTTTTCTCTCGATTCTGGCTCGTTCGAAACGGATTGGCAGGACCAGAAGACCCCGGAACAGATCGTTAGACCTATTGCGCCCAAGTTGGACCATGTTCGACGACGAAGGCGCTTGGCTAAAGGGGTCATGAGAGGAGTCGACCTTTCGAGGAGTAAAGGGGGAGGCTCCAACGAGCCGACTTCGAAAGGTACTCATCCCGCCCCAGCCCCTCAAAAACAGAAGCGCCCCCCGGAAAACTTGTCAGCCGAAAACGCCCACCCAACAGAATTCTGCGAGGTGGATCCCACACCAGCGACCAACACGCACAGACTTGGCAGCCTTCCACTCTGGGGGGGATTCCACGGCAAACGAAAAACGACACCGCGAACGCTTTGGATTCTACAGCATCCAAAACCGCAACCTTTTTCCGTCATTGCGCGACATATTCCGGAGCACACACCCGACGTCACGGATGTCTCCGTGGCCACAATCGTAATGGAGTACGCCTATGCGTCGCGCCCTTCGCGCTGGCTTGTTCGTTGTCGTTGCCTTGGCTGGAATCGCGCAGGCCGGAATCGTCTCTTCCCACGGCGCCCTCAAGGTCAAAGGAAACAAGATCGTCAACGCCGCGGGAAACCCCATCCAGGTGGCCGGCATGAGCCTCTTCTGGAGCGGCTGGATGAGCAAGTATTGGAACACGGGCGTGGTGAACACCCTGGCCAAGGACTGGAACTCGTCCCTGATTCGCGCCGCCATGGGCGTCGAGGGAACGGGAATGTACCTGGTCGCCCGCGAAACGAACAAACAGATGGTCAAGACCATCGTCGATGCCGCCATCGCCAATGACATCTACGTGATCATCGACTGGCACGACCACGACGCGGTCGCCCATTCCTCCGACGCGGTGGCGTTCTTCGACGAGATGTCCAGGCTCTACGGGAAAAACCCGCACGTGATCTTCGAAATCTTCAACGAACCGCTCAAGGTTTCCTGGAGCAGCATCAAGAACTATGCCCAGACGGTGACAGCCGCCATCCGGAAGAACTCCGACAACCTGATCCTGGTGGGCACGCCCAACTGGTCCCAGGACGTGGATGCGGCCGCGAACGATCCTGTCGCCGATCCCAATACCGCCTACGTCCTTCACTTCTATGCCGGTACCCACGGCGCCTCGCTGCGTTCCAAAGCCGATGCGGCCTTGAACAAAGGGGTGGCCCTATTCATTTCGGAATGGGGGACCTCCGTCGCCAACGGCGGAACAACCGGGACCCCACCCGTCAGCGACAACACGGTCTACACATCGCAATCCGACACCTGGCTCGCCTGGGCGAAGGAACGCGGGCTGAGCTGGGCCAACTGGTCCATCGCAGACAAGAATGAAAGCTCCGCGGCACTCAAGCCAGGAGCACCTTCCAACGGAGGCTGGAACGACGGGCACCTCTCGCCTGCAGGGATCTACGTCCGTGGCAAGATCCGCGAAGTGACCGCCGCGCTCGGGACCGGAACCACCCCACCACCTCCTCCTCCACCGCCGCCCCAAGTGGACACGCTCAACCTACCTGGCCAAATCGAAGCGGAAAAGGCTTCCACACTCTCTTCAGGAATCCAGATCGAATCCACCACCGACGCGGGCGGTGGATCGGCCCTCGGGTACACCAGCAATGGGTCGGCCGAATACACCGTGAAGATCGACAAGACCGGCAGCTACACCCTGCGCGCCCGGGTGGCCACCGCCGAATCGGGAACCATGACCTTCAAGCTCAACAACAACCAAGTCGCCACGATCTCGGTCGGAAACACCGGCGGATGGCAGTCCTGGCAGACCAAGGAGACCCAGATCCAGCTCAACAACACCGGACTCGCGAAATTGCAGGTCCAGTGGAACGGAGCCGTGAACCTGAACTGGCTGGAAGTCGCCTCGGGGACGGCGGTCGTCCCGAAATCGGTTTCCGAGAAAAGGCTTCGCGTCGTTTCCAGCCCGCAAGGCTGGCGCGTCGATCTTCCGCAAGGCGCGCGTGAAATGGTCGTGACCGACCTGCATGGCCGGATCCTGCTGCGCGAAACCGTGAGCGGCATGCAGGAAGCCCGGATCCCGGGATCGGCCAGCACCCGCATGGTTCGGATCGATGGCGTCCACGGGACCCACTCGACCTTGGTCGCCCCGGGGCGCTGAACAAGGGCTGCGTCGCAGCCACCAGATCCAATCCCCCCGATCTGAACGCCTCCCTTTGGAGGCGTTTTTGATCTGGCTGGTTTCCGGAACATCCTCGCTCCTGGATGCCACCCATGAAAGCGGAAAACCGCCCCAGGACTCGAACCCGACGCTCGGAATGCGCGACAAACAGCACAAGTCACCTGCGATGCTGTCGCCTGCGGGCCAGAATCGCTCTCCAGAAGGGTTTCCACCATGCGTCGTGCCATTCGAACCTGTCTCCTGTCGCTGCTGGCGATCGCAGGCGTCTCCCAAGCCGGCATCGTGTCCAGCCACGGTGCGCTGAAGGTCAAGGACAGCCTGATCGTCAACGCTTCGGGCGAGCCGATCCAGCTTGCCGGCATGAGCATGTTCTGGTCGGGCTGGATGTCCGGATTCTATCGCACTTCGGTGGTCAACACCCTGGCCCGCGACTGGAAATCCTCCATCATCCGCGCCGCGATGGGTGTGGAAGGCTCGAGCAACTACCTCATGAGTCCCGATGCGAACAAGAAGTCCGTGAACACGATCGTCAACGGCGCCATCGCCAACGACATCTACGTCATCATCGACTGGCACGACCACAACGCGAACATCAACATCGCCGAAGCCAAGGCCTTCTTTTCGGAAATGGCCCAGCTCTACAAGAACACCCCCAACGTGATCTGGGAGATCTGGAACGAACCCGACAACAAAAGCGGTTCCGTGAGCGGACGCGACAGCTGGAGCCGCGACATCCGCCCGTACGCGGAAGAAGTCATCGCGGAAATCCGCAAGTATTCGTCCAATCTCGTGATCGTAGGAACCCCCAACTGGTCTCAGGATGTGGATAGCGCCGCGAAAAACCCGGTGACCGACACCAACACGGCCTACGCGTTGCACTTCTACGCGGGCTCCCACTCCGGCGCGTTCCGGACCAAGGCCAACAACGCCATGAGAAACGGCGCCGCGGTCTTCATCACCGAATGGGGAACATCGATGGCCAACGGTGGAACAACCGGAAACCCTCCCGTGAACGACAACTACATCGACACTCTGGAATCCAACGACTGGCTGGACTGGGCAAAGGAAAGAAACATCAGCTGGTGCAACTGGTCGGTGTCGAACAAGGACGAATCGTCGGCGGCGCTCAAGCCTGGAGCCTCCTACAATGGCGGTTGGCCCGATTCGATGCTCACTCCGTCGGGGCTTTACGTTCGCCGCAAGATCCGCGAAGTGACCGAACGCATTCCGGTGAGCGTCGCGCCACGGTCGCGTTCGATCGGGCCCGCGCGAGTGATGGCCACCACCCAGGGATGGCGCGTCCAGCTTCCCAAGAACGCCACGGAAGTCCGGGTCTCCGACCTCCAGGGCCGCATTCTTTCTCGCCACCAGGTTCCGGGTCGCACCGAACTCCTGCTCCCTTCGTCGAGCACGCCCATGTTCGTGCTGGTGGAATCGCCCGAAGGACTCCGCTCCACGCTGGTCACTCCAGCACGCTGAGCTTCGCGGTCATCGAATCCTGGAAGGCGGCCTCGCAGGTCGCCTTTTTTGTTTTTGCGCAAATGAGAAACACTTTCTTGGCCGTTCCAACCGTTTTCCTGTGGACAAGTCGTCCCCGGGCAGCGAAACCACCCGCGCCATACACCTGAACCTTACCCCGGAAGAATCCTACTCAGATTCAACAGAAGAACCGCCGGCTCATTCCCGACCCGGCAACCTCAGACCACCCATGAGCCATCATGCCGGGAGACACGCCATGAAACGTGCCACAGCCATCAGCCTCGGGCTCGCCGCTCTGCTGGGAGCCAACGCGCACAGCGCGACCATCGTCGAAACCCACGGAGCCATGAGGGTCGCCGGCAACCAGATCGTGAACAAGGACAGCATCCCGTTCCAGGTGGCCGGCATGAGCTTCTTCTGGTCGGCCTGGATGAGCAAGTACTGGAACACCGATGTCGTGAACACGCTGGTCACCGACTGGAACTGCGGGCTGGTGCGCGCCGCCATGGGGATCGAAGGCACCGGCATGTATCTGCTGGCTCCCGCCGCCAACAAGGCCATGGTCAAGACGGTCGTCGACGCCGCCATCGCCAAGGGCGTGTACGTGATCATCGACTGGCACGACCACAGCGCCAATCTGCACGTGGACGAAGCCAAGGCGTTCTTCGATGAAATGGCCCAGCTCTACAAGAACACCCCCAACGTGATCTGGGAGATCTGGAACGAACCCGACAACAAGGATGGCACAGGCACCAACGGCAGGGACGACTGGGCCAAGGACATCAAGCCCTACGCGGAACAGATCATCCCCGTGATCCGCAAACACAGCCAGAACCTGATCGTGGTGGGCACACCCACCTGGTCGCAGGACGTGGACATCGCCGCCCGGGATCCCATCACCAGCTACGACAACATCGCATACACCCTGCATTTCTACGCAGGCACGCACGGCGACGCCCTGATCCGGAAGGCCAACGCGGCCAGGGCAGCTGGCGTTGCGCTGTTCATCACCGAGTGGGGCACTTCCGTGGCCAACGGCGGCACCACCGGCACCCCACCGGTCAACGACAACAAGGTGTGGGAGGTGTACTCGGATGTCTGGCTCGACTGGGCCAAGCAAGCCAAGATCAGCTGGGCCAACTGGTCGTTGGCCGACAAGGACGAATCCTCCGCGGCGCTCAAGCCCGGAGCCCCCGGCAACGGGAACTGGACCGACGCGAACCTGTCCAAGTCGGGGCTGTACGTTCGCCGGAAGATCCGCGAAGTCGCGACCTACGAATTCACCGGCGTGGCTCCGCGTCGGACCACGCTGACCGGATTCTCCGCCCGCTCGATCGCCGGCGATCTGCGGGTTTCCTTGCCCGCCCAGGCCTCGGAGCTTCTGGTCCGCGACCTGAACGGACGCACCCTGGCACGACACGTCTTGTCTGGCGAAAAGGAGCTGAATCTGCAGGCCCCGCAGGAGGGCGTCGTGCTGGTCCAGGTGGTCGCGGCATCGGGAACCCAGGCGATCCCGGTGGCCGTCGCGCGCTGACCCTCCCGCGCTCCCGGAACCCACGACCGGCCCGGCAACACGCCCGGGCCGTTTTCGTTGGTGCCGCGCAAGAAGCGCCGGCGACGCGTCAGATCCTGGCGGCCACCTTGCGCAGACCTTCGACGGCCAGGTCGGCCTGTTCCGCGGTCAACACCAGCGGAGGCAACAACCGCAGCACAGCACCTGCCCGGTACACGATCAATCCTTCTTCCCGCGCGGCATCGATGATGGCGCCTGGATCGCAGGACACCTCGATGCCGATGAGCATTCCCCGGCCGCGCAGGGCGCCGAACGGCCCGATCCCGTTCAACGAGGCCAGCCCCTCGCGCAGATGCTTGGCCACCGCGTTCACCCCGTCCAGGAATCCCGGGCGCGCCAGGCGATCGAGCACGACCAGACCGGCGGCCACCGCCACGGGATTGCCTCCGAACGTGGTCCCGTGGTCGCCCGGCTTCAGGCAATCGGCGATGCGTTGCTTCAGCAGGACCGCCCCCAAGGGCAATCCACCTCCCAGCGGCTTGGCCAGGGAGATCAGGTCGGGCTCCAACCCGGTGCCCTGGAACCCGAACCAGTTCCCCGTGCGGCCCAGGCCGGTCTGGATCTCGTCGCAGACCAGCAGGAATCCGTGCTTGGCCTTGAGTTCCATGAGCGTCTTGACGAATTCCGGCGACGGCTCGATCACGCCGCCTTCGGCCAGGATGGGCTCCAGGATCACGCCCGCGGTGTGGGCTCCGATGTTTTCCAGCAGCGATTCGGGGGTCAGGTCGGCCCAGACGAACCCAGGCAGCATGGGGCCGAACCCGGCCTGGATCTTCTCCTGCCCGGTAGCGGCCATGGCCCCGAAGGTGCGCCCGTGGAACGAACTGCGGAACGACACGATCTCGTGGCGCCAGGCCGATCCGTTCCCGTGCCAGAATTTGCGCACGAACTTGATCGCGCCCTCGTTGGCTTCGGTGCCCGAGTTGCAGAAGAACGCCTTGTCCATGCCCGAACGCTCGCACAGGATGCGGGCCATGCGGCCGTGCAGCTCGGTGAAGTAGAGATTGGATGCGTGCGCGATGCGGGATGCCTGTTCGTGGATGGCGGCCACCACCGCCGGATCGGCATGTCCCAGCGCGTTCACCGCGATGCCGGAGGTCAGGTCCAGATAGCGCTTGCCGTCCAGATCCCACATCCAAGCGCCCTCGCCGTGCGAAAGGTGCAACGGCTGGCGCGCGTAGGTGCCCAGCACCCAGCGTGCGTCGTTTTCGCGGATCTGTTCCGGCGTCATGGCGATTGGCCTCCGATTGATTGTGTCCTTGGACCTGGCTTTCTCCAAATGGAGAAAAAATCGCCCCCGCATCATGCGGGCGTCCGGTTTTTCCCAACAAAAAACCCCGTCCGCCAGGCAAAGGCGAACGGGGCGGAACGAATCCGGATCGATGCCGATCTACGCCAAGTTGTGCTGCGGGGTCAGTTCTTCCAGCGAACGCGTGTGGAAGATGCGGAAGCTGTCGGCCGGCGCGTCGGGATCTTCCACCAGTTCGATGGTCACGCCGAAGCTTTCCAGGCGATGGAACGCCGCCGAGTGTTCCGCAAGCAGGAAGTCGATGATGCGCGAATGCAGCACCAGCGTGATTTCCTTGGGTCCGTTGCGGCTCTGGCTGCGGCGCACCCAACGCTCCAGCGCGGCCACCACCGAGCTGGGCAAAAGGACGTGTCCTGTGCCTTCGCAGTGGCTGCAGGGCTCGGAAACGGTCTTGACCAGGGCTTCGCGCACGCGCTTGCGGGTCATTTCCAGCAAGCCGAACTGCGAGATGTTGTGCGCCACCGTGATGGGCGCGCGATCGCCGCGCAGGGCCTTCTTGAACTCCTTGACCAGGCGTTCGCGGTCGTCTTCCGACTCCATGTCGATGAAGTCGACCACGATGATCCCGCCCAGGTCGCGCAGGCGCAACTGCTTGGCGATCTCCTTGGCGGCCGTGATGTTGGTGTCCAGGATGGTGGCGGCCTGGTCGTCCTTGCCCACGTTGCGTCCGGTGTTGACGTCGATCGTGGTCATGGCCTCGGTGGTCTGGATCACCAGGTGCGAACCCTTGCGGATCCAGACCTTTTCGCCGTACACCTTCTGCACGTCGGGTTCGATCTCGAAGACGTCGAACATCGGCGTCTTCTCGTCGTACAGGTGGACGCGGCTCACCAGATCCGGCGACAGCTGGCGGATGTACGCCTTGGTCTTCTGGAAGAAGTCCTTGTCGTCGACCACGACCTTGTCGACCTTCTCGGAGAAGTAGTCGCGCAGGATCCCCACGGCGGCTTCGTTCTCTTCCAGCACCAGGCGCGGCGCCTCGCATTCGCTGGCCACCGACTTGATGAAGGCCCACTTCTCTTCCAGGATCCCCATCTCGACGCGGAATTCGTCTTCGCTCTCGTTCAGGCCGTTGGTGCGCACGATGTAGCCCACGTCGGGCGAACGGCGCAGATCCTGCACCAGGCGCTTGAGCTTGCGGCGGGAACCGTGGTCGCGGCTCTTCTTGGACACGCCGATGAACGCCGTGTTGGGCATGCAGACCAGGAAGCGCCCCGCGATGGACAGATACCCGGTGACCTTGGCGCCCTTGGTGCTGATCGGCTCCTTGACCACCTGCACCAGGATCTCCTGGCCTTCGCGCAGAAGCTGGTCGATGGGCTTTTCGGCGCGGTCGCGGCGACGAGGATCGACATCGTCGTCGGCGTCGTCGTCGAAGTCGCCTTCGTCGGCCACGGCGACATCCGCCGCGTGCAGGAAAGCGGCCTTCTCCAGGCCGATGTCGACGAACGCGGCCTGCATGCCGGGAAGCACGGAAACCACGCGTCCCTTGTAGATGTTGCCGACGATGCGCTGGTTGTCGGGCTTGTCGACGACAAGCTCGGTGAGTCTTCCGTCTTCGAGCAGTGCGATGCGCTTCTCGAACGGAGAAACGTTGATGAAGATGTCTCTACGCAAGGATTGACCTCAAAATCTGTACTGGAGGGATGCCAGGATGGAGATGTCGTGGACCACGGTCTCCTCCTGCAGGTCTGTGAGCGATCTACTGGCCGTCTGCTGGTATTTCGCATCGAATTGAGCGACCAGCTTGGACGTGAAGTTGTAGGACGCGTTGGACCCACCGTAAACGGTAGTAACGTCTTTGGTCCGCTGGGTGGGCGCGGGCTCGTTCGTGGTGGGATCGACCTCGTCGTGGTCGGTCCATTGGCGGGTCCAGCCGCCCCGGAAGGTCACCACCAGGTCGTTGTCGAGCTTCACGAACCACCTGAGGATCTGGATGCCCTTGCGGGTCTGGATCCGGTAGGTGGCCGTGCCTTCGTCGCCCAGGTCCCAGGTCCGTTCCTGGCTGTTGCCCTTGAGCTCGAAGCATCGCGCCAAGGCGACCGTGGTGTCGGAATAGAACATGGGCAGCCCCATGGATTCGGGGCAGACGCCGTCGCCGTTCAAGGCCACCTTGGTGCGCTGCAGGGAGCGGGTGTAGCTGGTCTTGAACCGGTTGTCGAAGCTCCAGTTCCCCTTGGTCTTGGCTTGGATGCCCACCAGCGGGTCCAGCCGGATGGTCTTGTTGTCGGAATTCGACGTCTGGCGGTAGGGGTAGATCTTCTGGTTGCGCTCCCAGGTGGTCGTGTTGCTGGCGGTCATGCTTTCCAGCCAGCCCTTGAGGAACGGAATCCGTCCCGCGAAGTTGGGGAACGACGTGTTGACGGAAATCTGCGGCCAGGTCACCGAGGTGTCGACGCTCCAGGGCTCCCTCCAGCGCTCGTCCCAGGCGATCTGGTAGGAAAGGCTGGGTTCCACCCGCATGAGCAGTCCCGGGACGGTCACCTCGGTGGATCCCGAAAGCCGGTAGGAGCGCGTGTTGACCTGGCTGGCGCGATCGGCCCCGGATTCGGTGGCCAAGGTGTCGGTCAAGCCCGGGTACCGTCGCGGATCGTCCAGACGGGCGGGGTCGTACTGGCCGAACGCCGATTTGGAACGGCTGCCGGTGACCCAATCCACAGGCGTGCGCATTCCCGTCTCGTCGCCCAGGCCGGTCTGCCAGCGCCACAGGCCCCAGGCGTCCATGCCTTCGCGGAAGGCCATGTAGTCCAGGGTCTGGCGCACGCCCGAGGTCCGATTGTCCATCGAGTATTCCAACCCGATCCCGCTCCAGCGCCAGCGATCCAGCGTCTGCTTGGCCGATTCCACAGGCTTGTTCCACGAATCCGGGCCCAGCGCCTGGATGGTCCGGAACACCGCCGGGACGTCCAGACGCACGCTGCCCCGGAAATTGTCGGAGTGGTCGTGGCGCCAGAACTGCATGGATGACGTGTCCTTGCTGCCCACCGAACCGGTGACCAGCATGGTGGCGGCTTCGCGTGTGGCCGAAGCGTTGGCCTGGTAGCCGCCCGTGGTGGTGAACCAAGGCAGGATCCTGGGCGAAAAATCCATCGCGAACCCGACCTGGCGCCCGTCTTCGTTGCGCAGGAAGCCGAACTCCTGGCGCGCCTTGCCGTCGCCCAAGGCACCGGGGATCCGCACCCGCGTCGTGTCCCAATCGAAGATCAGCGGGAGGGCGTCGACCAGCCCGGACGCGGGATCGAACCGCTTGGCTTCGTCGTACTGGCTCCATTTGCGGTTGGATCGGACGTTTCCCGTCCAGCGCAGGAAGTCCAGGACCTGCCACTCGGTGTTCAGACCGTGGTTCAGACCGGCCTGCCGCTCGAGCGTGCGCGACTTGAGGCTGTCCTTGTCCTCGTCCAGCACGGAATGCGTCCCGTCGATGTAGTCCAGGTCGCCCAGCGTGGCGGCCACGACCGACGGCCAGGGCTGGATGGTCAGGTTCTGCACCAAGGTCGGCACCCACTTGCTGGTGGACGAGCTGAACGGCCTCCATTGCGGCGGTGCCACGGGCGAGAAATCGTAGTCGAACCGGATGGAGTGGGACGACGTGGAATCGCGGCGGGCGGGAGCGAGGGTTCCCTGCTCGGTGTAGGTCCACGACAATTTGGGCCTCGCGAAGAACGTGTTCACCAGGAACGGCGCCACACCCTTGCCTTCGTCGCGGGATCGCGACCAGGACGAGGACAGCGTGCGGGAAACGGTCATGGTCTGGTAGGCCTTGGCGTTGCGGACCGCCAGGTCCGACGAATCGCGGCGCATGTCGCCGTCCCACCAGTCGGATGCGATCTCGGAAAGACCGTCGCGCGTCAAGGACTGGTCGGCCTTCGCCCACGGGCGATCGACCCCGGCGCTCACCGTGTAGTTGACGGGAAGCCGCGCCTGCCACGATTCGGGCAGGAATCGTTCCAGGTTCAGGGCGGCGGTGCCGCTGGCGTGGGCGGTGGATTTCTGGTTGGAAAGCTCGGGCCGTTTTTGTCCCATGGGCACGAAATCGCCGCCCTGGTAGTCCGAACTCGCCGACAGGTCGAGCAGATCCGAGAAGTTCATCTGGGCGCTGCCGCGCACCGCGGTCCCGATGCCGTCGTAGGGGTCGTCGAGCTTGAGGTCGTTGATCCAGACTTCGCCGGAAACCGTCTTGGAAGTGGACGACTGGTTGGGACTGATCCAGACGCGCATCCAGGTGATGGCCGAAAGCGTCGGATCGCCCTTGATGGACAGCGTGTCTTCCCGATCCAATCCACCGACCGCGGCGCCCAACCCATAGCGCTCCTGGAACAAGGAATCCTTGGAGACGCCCGCGTTCTGGCGGCGGGTCTTGAGGGAGGTGAGCGCCGACAACGGGATGTGGATCTGGTTGTCCTGCCAGGAGCGGATCATGCTCGCCACGCGTTCGTCCGGTGTCGCGGTGCAGCTCGCCTCGCCGATGGGACAGGTGGCCGGCGCGGGGTTGTAGGAATACTCGTAGTAGGGCGCGTTGGCCATGTCGGACACCCCGGAGCCGAACTGGATTCCCACGCGCACCGGTTTGCGATCGGTGCTGGTCCCGATGCCTTGGACCTGGTGGTACAGCAGAAGCCCCAGGTTGCGGTACAGCGTGAAGTCGCGAGCGTTCTCGAACAGGCGGATCGCCGTGCCCGAATCGTTCTTGATCCTGGAGGTGGCGTCGAACGCGCGATACAGGTTCTTGTAGACCAGCCGCAGCGACTGTTCCTTGAGACGGGCTCCCGACGACGCATCTTCCGTGTTCGGGACCCCCCAGGCCCTGTAGACGGCGTTGTCGTCCTGGTTGTTGATCACCGAAGCCGACAAGCGCGCCGTGTCGGGCAGGATGATCTTGGTCGTGGAGGTCCAATCCTCGGTGGCGGTGGAATCGACCACGTAGGTGCTGTCGTTCTTGGCCATACGGCCCACCGACTTCCACTGGTTCCCCACCAGCGACATGCGGGCGATCTGCACGCGCTGTTCGAACAGGTTCGCCCCGTTCTTGGTACTGAGTCCATGAAAACTGATGCGCACGTACCGGAGGGCGGTCCAATCGGCCCCGCTTCCCTTCTTGAGGGTGATTTCTTCCAGCGGGATGCGGTAGAGCTTCCAGCCGCCCCGGAGCTTCTGGGCCGGGCTCGCGTTGCGGCCACCCAGACGGATGGTGTAGCGGTTGAACGAATTCGTGCGATCCAGCGAACTGTTGCGGTCCAGGTCTTCGGTGTCCCACCAGGTGTTGGATCCGTTGTCCATCGAAGCATTGTTGCCTTCGGTGCCGTTCACCTGCGCCGAAGGATCGTTGTTGGAAAAGTCCGCCTTGTAGTCGTCCTCGGCCAGGTCGTTCACTTCGTTGGTGGAATCCAGGGCCGAAAAGGTCTGGCTCACGCAATTCCTGCCGTAGCAGCTCCAACGCTGGATGCGTTCCTGCGTGCTGGGAACTCCATCCAGACCGTGGTCGTTCTGGACCCGTCCGGTGGATGCCCTGCTCGAATCCAGGTTCTCGCCGTTCAGCGAATCGTTGGGTGCGAATCCTCCGATCGACAGATCTTCGCTGATCTGGCCGAAGTCGAAGGAAAGCTCGCCACCGCCGCCGTTGACGACCACTTCCAGGTACCGCGCCGAACTGTTGTCCCTCCAGGAACTGGGGAAGGCGCGCATGATGCCGCCCCACGAATGCCCGGCTCCCGTCAATTCGTTGGGACGCAGCTTGAGCTGCAGGATCGAGGTTCCCTGGGGGGCCGCGTCGCCGTCGTCGTAGTCGTTGTAGATGTTGCGCAGAAGTTCGGTGGAATTGGACGACCACACGAACGATCCCTTGTGCCGGAAATCCAGAGAATCTTCGTAGGGGCCCCAGCCATTCCTGTTGTCGTCGGGAACGCCGCCCGGAGGGCTGGCCTGGAACCACGACTGCGCGTACACCGGCAGATCGTTGTCCTGCCGCGCGCTCTCGAAGTCGTCGACCAGCGCGTAGCCTTCGTAGTTGGGATTGTTCCAGCTCTGCGCGCCTTCCAGCTCGATGCGCCACTTGGAATCGCCCTTGGCCCGCACGAACGGGATCCGGCTCGTGATGTCGGTGAGCATTTCCGATTCGCCGGACAGGCGCAGGTTCGCGCCCCACAGCATGGCCCGGTTGGGCTCGCGCTGCAGTTGGGGCCGCGGATCGGTGACGGATTCCGCGCGGTACAGGAAGGTGCCGCCCAGCACCGATTCCTTGCCGATCCAGGGCATCTGGTACTCCAGTCGCGCGCCGGCCACGGTCCGCGTCTCCAGCGAAAAGAACGGTCGGCAGGAAAAATCCACCTGGATGTCGGCCGACGCGTCGCGGGCCCGGTCGGAAAGGAGCGTGATCGTGCCGGTCTGGTACTGGACGGCGTAGTCGATGCCTCGTTCCAGTCGCGTGGAACCGTTCAGCGTGAGCACCTCCGACCCCTCGATGATGTCCACGCAGTTGGAACCCGATACGCTCGCCATGTCGCGGCTTCCGATCTTGATCGAATCGGACGAGGTCTTGGAGGTGATCTCGATCGCGAACCGGGGACTCAGCTGCGACAGCACGGTCTTGCCGGTGTCGTAGATCGCCCCGCGGTCGAACTTCCGGAACGGCTCCAGCTCGGGGAAGATGATGGCCCGGTTGGTCCAGTCGAAGATGGTCGGGTCTTCGTAACGGACCTTGCCCGTGGCGTCCACCAGCCCGAACACCTTGGCCCACTCGATGCCCGCGTCGTTGACGCTCTTGTCCGATGCGCTGGAATTGCGGTCCAGGATCCGCACCTTCATGCTCGCGCGATCGCCTTCGGCCACCCATCCCAGCCGGTAGTAGCGGTTGCGCAGCTGCACCAGTCGCAGATCCGGATCGTTCTGGCGGTCGTCGTCGTACAACAACACCAGATCCGTCACGCTGGAAACGCCGTTCACCTTGCCGCGTTCGACCCTGCTTCCCTCTTTCCAGGCGACCGCCACGGCCGTCCCCGCCACGCCGCTCCTCAAGCGCAGCACGCCCCGGTCCCAATCCCACTCCAGAGAAGACAGTTCCCGCCAATATCCGTCCGGGGTCGCGGAGCTCTCCTTGAGGTTCATGAAGCTGTCCCGGGCCACGGCTCGGCCCCGGTAGAACGGCTTCCAGTCGGGACGATTGGTCCGATCCTGGTCCTTGACCCGGGTGAACACGCGCAACTCCGTCGGCGGACTGCTCAACACAACGGTGTTGCCCTGGTTTTCGATCCAGCGCCGACGATGCTCGTAACTCGGGAAAAAGTCGCGCCCGATGTCCATGTCGCGATCGTTGATGGGAGTGCTCACGACCTCCTTGGCCACGCGCCCGATCTTCTGTTTTTGCGTCTGGCCCTGCTCGCTGCCGCCCACCACGGTCAGATCCACGTCGCCAAAGCGCATCTTGGCGCGGATGCCCACCAGTCCCGATGCCGCCTCGGAATACCCCGTCAAGCTGGTTCCCGGCAAGGCCAACTGGATCTCGCCGAATTCCGCTTCCTGCAGGATGTCGTCTTCCGTGTCTTCCGGTTTTTCGCCGGCGTACTTCAAGTGCAGCGCCTGGCTCTGGCTCGCCCCGAACCCGTCCTGGTTCCAGGTGAGCGTCATGGAAACGAACTTCCCGATATTGCCGGTCAGGTTGACGTTGGGGATCTGTTCAGGAGAAAAGTCGGGGAACTTGTTGGCCGTCCCGGCCTTTTCCTGCAGGTTGCTCCAGTTGGAATTGGCCTTGATCTGGGCGGTATAGCTGCCGTTGAACGACAGCGCCGGCTTGGCCAACCCCAGGCGCCGGGCCCACTCGGGGATCCTCACGGGCAGTTCGTAGCGGTTCTCCTGCTTGGCCGAATCGGTGAACCGGGCATGCCCCACCAGCTCGCGCCGCATGGCATCGCGGCGTCCGGCCGCCAGTGCGTCCTCCAGGTAGTCCGACAGTTCGGCGTAGTGGCTCTGCCAAAGATTGACCGAATCGATCCCCAAGGCCGAGTCCGTCTTCACGTACTCCTTGATGTCCACCGCCCGGGTGTCGAACCCGATCTGATGCTCGCTCTGGCGCATGGTGTTCGGGGTCTTGAGCAGAGCCTTGGGGGATTCCACCGGATCGAACGGCCGCGCGGCTTCGGGCAGCAGACTGTACCGGGGCGGGTCGGCCCAGGCCAGCACGGACAACCCTGCAAGGGCGACGGCCCCTGCCAAGCGATTGCGCATCGAACGTTTATGGTTTGGCGGTTGGGGCCGAGTCATGTATGGATCAGAGGACAAAGTACCCTTCTGTCCACCAACCAGTCACTCCCCCAGCCAGGTTTTCTCGCAGGCATACGGAATTATGACACCGGGGGCTCGGACTGAAGTCCCTCGCCAAGCCAACGCCGCCTACGGCGGCAAGGAGCTACATCCCACAGCCCACCCCTTCATCAAACGCCCAACCCTCCCTCAACCCAGCATTCACCCAACGCAGCGGCCAGGGTCGCCCCTCCTTCCGCTCCGCTCCGTCAGGCCAAGACGCTCCGCTACAGGAGGGCCAACCCCGTCCGATTACGCTAACCTCCGCAACCCAAACCACCCACCGGCCAGCGAAGCGTAGCCGGGCAAAGCGTACAGACTCACCCCAACGCAGCCGGCCAGGGTCGCCCCTCCTTCCGCTCCGCTCCGTCGATGCCTAGACGCTCCGCTACAGTAAGGCCAACCCCGACCGACTACGCAATTCTCCGCAGCTCCAAACCACCCCCCGGCCAGCGAAGCGTAGCCGGGCAAAGCGTCCAAAAAGCAACTCCAAACCCGCGTTCGCTTTTTTTGCCTGGATGGTAGATGCAGCCGAAGGGACTTGAGCCCGAAGCCGTACGCCTGGTACGGCGAGCGGCGAAAGTCACGAGGATGCGCCGCCAGACAGGCAAAAAAAAGGGCGGCGAGGTAAACCTCGCCGCCAAAGGATGTCGCCGCCAATTCCCCGCGCAAAACGGCGAGCATCCGTTGCTTAAGTTACGCTTAAGAACAACGTAAGTCAAGCGTAACGAAGAAGAATTTTTCCTGAATTCAGCGAAAAAATCTCGTCAGGTCTGCGGCCGAAATCCGAGTCACCGTCGGGTGTCCGGAGGGGGTCTGCCACGGTTCCGCGCAAGCAAAGAGTTCATCGGCCAAAGCCGATCTTTCTTGAGCGTTCAGTTCCCGATCTCGGCGCAACGCCGTGGCTTTGGCGTAGGCGGCCGCGAACGCCTTGTGAAGACGTTCCCGGGTGGGCTCTTCTTCCGAGACCGCCTCGAGGATATCCTGGAGGAGCTGTTCACCCTGTTCCTGGGTCACCGAACTGGGGATGCCGCGCAGCAACAAGGCCGCCCCACCGAACGGTTCCAGGTCAAAGGAAAGCGCCCTGAGCGCGTCCAGGTTGGACAAGGCGGTATGATGCTCGCGCAACGGAAGCTCCACCGGCCGGGGGAACAGGAGCTGCTGGGAGGGCAGCGCCCCGTCCCGATCCAGGCTTTCCAGCGCCTGCTCGAACAACACCCGCTCGTGGGCGGCGCGCTGATCAATGCACAGAAGCCCCGACTGGAGCGGGCAGAGCAGATAGCCTTCCACCTGCAGGAAGGCCACGCCCGACTCGGCGAACGCCCGCGGGGCCTCGGTCGGCTTTTCAGCCGGGCGATTCCCCGGGAATGCCACCAGATTGGGGTTCTTGGCGGCGAACAGATCACCTTGGCCCAGGTCGGGCGGCGGTGGCACGACCTCGATCGCCTGGGGCAACAACTCGCCCAGCTCCATGGGCGGCGCGAAATCGGGTAGGGACGGAGCTTCGTCGCCCATGGAAAGACTCGCGGGCTCCGGATAGAACAACGGCAAGCTGGCTCGCTGATCCAGGGCAGTGGCAGCAGCGTCGGCCACGGCGTGGAACACGACCGATTCCCCCTGGAACCGCACTTCTTTCTTCTGGGGGTGCACGTTCACATCCACTTGTTCCAGCGGCAGGGTCACGTCCAGCACGCACACCGGGTGACGCCCGGCAGGCAGCCCCAACCCCTTGGCCACGGCGCGCACCAAAGCCCCCGCCTGGATCGGGCGACGATTCACCGAGATGTGGACCTGGTCGGGCCGACCGCGATCCGACCCGGGCGACCCCACGTAGCCGCTCACCGAAATGATCCCGTCGGTCCATTCCACTGATTCCATGCCTTCGGCCAGACTGCCCAGCAAGTCGTGGCACCGCTGCCTCCGGTCCGACGCGTGGACATGCAACAGCTCCCGCGTCCCGTGGGTCATGCGGAATTCGATCTCGGGTCGGGTGATGGCTTGGCGGATCACCACGCCCAGCACCCGTTGAGCTTCGGACTGGGCCGACCCCAAGAACCGTCGCCGCACCGGAATCCCCGCGAACAGCCCGCGCACTTCGATTTTTGTCCCGCGCGGCCAGCCGCTGGGCATGTCCGACACCAAGTTGCCGCCGTGGACAACAATTGCCCGCCCCTCGGGCTCGCTCATGTGCCGCGTGTCGATGCGCAGTTCCGCCACCGACGCCAACGAACTCAACGCTTCGCCCCGGAATCCGTAGGTCCCCATGGCCCCCAGGTCTTCGAACTTCACCATCTTGGAAGTCGCGTGGCGCAGCCAGCACAGCCGCAGGTCTTCCACGACCATCCCCGCGCCGTCGTCTTCCACCGCGATCAGGTCCAAGCCGCCGCCTTCCAATCGCACCTTGATGCGCCTCGCCCCGGCGTCCAGGGCGTTCTCGATCAGCTCCTTCACGGCGCTCGATGGGCGATCGACCACTTCGCCCGCGGCGATGCGGTTGATGACCAGTTCGTCCAGAAGACGGATCATGGCAAGCAATCATCGTGGGGTTCGACTCCGCTCACCCCACGGCGCGAATTTCCCGATAATTCCACCCAGACAAACCCCACCAAGCCAAGCGGTGGGTGAGCGGAGTCGAACCCCCGCCTGGCGCGGACGTTGTCTGTTACAGGCACAGCGCCTCGACGGTCGACACGGTCTGTTCGCCGGTGGCCAGGTCCTTGACTTCCACCTGGTCGGCGGCCACGCGGTCGGATCCCACGAACACGGCGCGCTTGGCGCCGTTCTCCTGGGCGGCCTGCATCTGCTTGCCCAGCTTGCCACCGCCGAACGCGAATCCCACTTCCTTGCCCGCGGCCCGCAGCTTCGCGGCCACGGCGGCTTGACGGATTTCGTCGCCGTCCACGCTCACCAGCCACAGGTCGGGGCCGGGGATCCCGGTGGGTAACAAGCCCTTGTCCTTGAGCAGCTCGGCGATCACCACGTCGCCCATGCCGAACCCCACGGCGGGCATGCGCTCGCCGCCCATCTTGGAAAGCAGGTCGTCGTAGCGGCCACCGCCGGCGATGGCGCGAAGCGAACGGCCCGCGTCGAACAGTTCGTAGACCACGCCGGTATAATAGGCGAGCCCGCGCACCACGGTCGGGTCGAACTTGCACCAGTCGGCCACACCGTGCGCGGCCAGCAGCTGGAACAACGTTTCCAGTTCGGCCAAGGCCGCCTTGGCATCGTCCGACGAGACAAGATCCGTCACTTCGGCAAGCGACTTCGCGTCGAACAGCGCGTCCAGGCGACGGATTCCGTCTTCGGTCAGTCCGGCTTCGCCCAGCCCCTTCACGAAGTCCTCGCGAGGCAGCTTTTCGCGGCGGTCCAGCGCAAGGTACACGGGAGGCTTGTCGGTGCAGCCAAGTTCGTCCAGCAGCGTGGAGATCAGGCGTCGGCTGGAAATGCGCGCGACCACGTCGCCGCTCTTCAGGCCCAGCTCTTCGCAGATGCGGCAGGCGGCCGCGATCAGCTCGGCGTCGGCCGACACGTTGTCGGAACCCAAGATGTCCATGTTGAGCTGGAAGAACTCGCGCAGCCGTCCGCGCTGTTGCTTTTCGTAGCGCCACAGGCGCGGGAGCGAGAACCAACGGGCGGGTTTGCGCAGATTCCGTCCCAACTGGTTGGCCAAGCGCGCCAGGGTTGGCGTCATTTCCGGACGCAACGCGATGTCGCGCCCGCCCTTGTCGGTGAAGTTGTAGAGCTGGCCCACGATCTCGTCGCCGGACTTGCCCGTGTACATCTCCAAATGTTCGAACGAGGGCCCCTCGTACTCCTGGAATCCGAAACGCGCGCACACGCGGCGCCAAGCACCGAAAATGTGGTTTTGGATCGCCATGTCGGCGGGGTAGAAATCGCGGGTACCTTTGGGCGGCTGGATCTTCTGGCTCATAAGACGTGGAAAGGTAGGTCGCGAGTCGGTTCCTTCCAGGATCGGACCGTTTCATGGCATCAAATGCCTCCGTAGGCGCTCCTCGCCTGGATATCCTAATTTTCCGCCATGCTCCGCGCCCCTATCGCAACCTCTTTTCTCGCCTCGATCCTCCTTGTCGCCTGCGGCGATTCGGATTCCGGCAACCCCGCATCCACGGCCAACCCGTCCGCAACCAGCCTCGACGGCTCCTGGAGCCATTACGAAGGTTCGGAGTTGCGCAAACGGTACGTCTTCAAAGGCGAGACCTTCAGCTATCGCAGCTATTTCAAGAAGTGCCTCGTTTCCGAAGACTCGGGCAGCTACTCCACTCTTGGCGACAATCTCATGCTCACCCCTGTCCTCGTCAATTCGCGAGGATACTCCTCCGATGCGAAGGATTCGTCCGAAGCCTGCGGAAATGCCATGGGCAGCGCCACCGTTTCTGGAACGATGCCGCTGAGGCGTGAAGCCGTGACTGCCACGAGCTTCACCACCGTGACGGTCAAATTCGAGTTCACCGAATCCGGCTCGAGCTCTTCCGAGGTCCGCACCGTCTACACCAGAAACTGACGCTTCGCCTCTTCAGCTCTTTTCCGCAGGGGCCGGTCGGAAGTCGGCGGCCACGGCGTCCAGGGTGGCCGAAACCTTCGCCGCATGGGCCAGGAATTCGGTCCGCAAGGCATCCGGGAGCGGTGGCGCCGGAGGAAGCTCCACCGTGAGAGGGTTCACCGGGCGACCATCGCGGAAGAACCGGAAGTCCAGGTGCGGCCCTGTCGACAATCCGGTGGATCCAACCCAACCAAGGACCTCGCCCTGGGCGATCCGTCCACCTTGCCGAGCCGCCGCCGCGATCGCCTTCAAGTGCATGTAGACAGTCGTGAACGTGGCATTGTGCCGGATCTTGACGTAGTTGCCGCCGCCTTTCGCGTCCCAACCGCGTGCGATCACCGTGCCGTCGCCCACGCTCATCACCGGCGTGCCCGACGGGGCGGCGTAATCCACGCCGTGGTGGGGCCTGACGATGCGCAGCACCGGGTGCATGCGTCCACGGGAAAAGTGGGACGAGATCCGCGAGAACTGCAGCGGAGCCTTCAAGAACTGGCGTTTGCACGGCGATCCGTTGGCGTCGTAGTAGCCACCCTTGTCTTCGTGGCGGAACAGGAACGCCTTGGAAACCTTTCCGCCTTGTTCGAAGGAAACGGCATCGATGTCCCCGATCCCCGCAGGCTTTCCGTCGACCAGGAACTCCTTGTAGACCACTCGGAATTTGTCGCCCGGTTGCACCGAAAAGAAGTCCACCTGCCAAGCCAGGATGTCGGCCACCTTGCCCACCAGCTCCGGCGAATGGCCTTGCGCGGTGAGATTGTTCCAGAGGCTCAACTGGATCGTTCCGCCTACCGTGCGCTCGAGCGTATCGACTTCGTGGGATCCACGCAGGACCTGCGGTTTGGCGGTGTCCAAGTCGAACCGCACCCACTGGAATTGGTCGTGCTCGTAGACAAGATGCCGGAGACGACCGGTGGTGTCGTGAACCAAGTGCAGCGGCCGACCGCCACGCAGCCCCCGCAGGTCGAACACGCCTTGGCTGGCCTGCACCAACCTGTGGGTGGCGTTGGAGGCCCACCCGAAGGAGGCCATGAGCCCGGCAAAGGTCGCACCATGCGGAACCACGGTGTCCATCAATTGGACCGTATCCAGCGAAAACCCAAAACGAATCGGGGCTGCGGGTTCCGGGACAGGCGCCACGGAAACGACATCGATCTCGCGATTGCGCAGGAAAAAGAACGCGACCAGAGCCACCACCACGCCCAGAATGGGCATGATCGTAAGGAGGCGGCGTCGGTAGGTTATCGATGTCATTCCCGATTAAAGTAATGCCACCCAGCGGGAACCGGCACTTGAATTCACGACAAATCGCACCAACATATCTGGAATCGATCACGTATCATCGCCGTTCTTTTTTCGTGGCTATCCAACTCGCCTTGCCGGTGCTCTACGCCTCTTTCGCCCGCTCCATTCCTTGCCGCCGCGCCAGCCACCAAGCGACCGTGGCCGCCAATGCGCCCAGAAAATCGGCCACCACGTCCCCGATGCTCACCGAACGCCCCGGCGAAAACGACTGGTGGAACTCGTCCAGCCCGCCCAACACGGCGATCGCCAATGGAATCGCCCACACCACATGGCGCTCCAGGCGCCGCCCGGCTCCCAGGGCCAGCAAGAACGCCAGAACGCCAAAAGCGCCCATATGGATCGCTTTGTCCACGGGCGGCTGGATCCGGATTTGCGAGCCCGGCTTGGAGGATTGCAAAAAAATGAGCCCCATCCAGCCAAGGGCCGCCAGACGGTAGGCCCAGACTTCATATTTGTTCCACATGGAAGCCAAAGTTGCAACCACAAGCGGACAACGCCACCGCCGCCGCGTGCATTTCCTCGTTTCCGGCGATGTCCAGGGGGTGGGGTTCCGCGCCTTCACCCTCGATCGCGCCAACGGGTTGGGGCTGACCGGCTGGGTCCGCAACAACTGGGACGGGAAGGTGGAAGGCGAAGCCGAAGGCGCTCCGGCTTCCCTCGCCGAATTCCTGGTCCTGATCGAGCGAGGCCCGATTTCCGCCCATGTCGATTCGATTGGCATTCGCGACATTCCAGTCCTCGGTATTGATTCTCCTTTCCGGATCACTCGATAACAGAAATCCCCGCTAAAAGGGAATCAAGAATCGATTCTTTGGGGACGCCGAGCAAGGAGTGGCCACCCGCCAGGATGCCGTCGGCAGGTTCCAAAATCAGCTCAAACTGCGGAATCGCTGGCCGAGTCGTGCATTCTGAAGCTACTTTGGCCCCCTCAATGATCGAATCCAGCAAAATCAGAAACGTCGCCATCATCGCGCACGTCGACCACGGGAAGACAACCCTTGTCGACCAGCTTCTTCGCCAGGGAGGCGCGTTCCGGGAGAACCAGGACGTCGCCGAACGCGTGATGGACAACAACGACCTCGAACGCGAACGCGGAATCACGATTCTCTCCAAGAACACGTCGATTTCCTACAAGGGCAACTTCATCAACATCGTGGACACGCCGGGACACGCCGACTTCGGCGGCCAGGTCGAACGGGTTCTGTCCACCGTCGACGGCGTTCTGCTCGTGGTCGACGCGTTCGACGGCCCCATGGCCCAGACTCGCTTCGTGTTGCAGAAGGCGCTGGAACTCAAGCTCCAGCCGATCGTGGTCATCAACAAGATCGACCGCCCCGGATGCGATCCGCACGGAGCGCTCGACAAGGTGTTCGAGCTGTTCATCGAGCTCCACGCCAACGACCAGCAGCTCGACTTCCCCCACATCTACGCCGCGGCCCGCAACGGAACCTGCCGTCGCGAAATGGACCAGGAAGACTCCGATTTCGTCCCCCTGCTGGACATGATCGTGGAAAAGATCCCGTCCCCCAAGGGCGACGTGAACGCTCCGCTTTCAATGCTCATCAGCTCGCTGGACTATTCCGAGTTCCTGGGACGCCTGGCCATCGGACGCATCAAGGAAGGCTCGATCAAGGTCAACCAGACGATCGGCCTTTCCCAGCCCGACGGATCGGTGAAGCGCACGCGCTGCACCAAGATCTACGCCTACCAGGGCCTCAAGCTCACCGAGCTGCCCGACGCGGGCCCCGGCCAGATCGTGCAGCTCGCGGGCGTGCCGGATTTCGAACTCGGCGACACCATCACCGATCCCGAAAACCCGAACATCCAGCCGCGCATCACGGTCGATCCTCCCACGATCAGCATGATCTTCCAGGTCAACGACTCGCCGTTCGCCGGACGCGAAGGTCGGTTCGTGACCAGCACCCAGATCGGCGAGCGGCTCCGCCGCGAATCGCTCGGCGACGTGGCCCTGCGCGTGGAACAGCAGGCCGACCCCTCCAAGTTCCTGGTGAGCGGACGCGGCGTCCTGCACCTGTCCATCCTCATCGAAAAGATGCGTCGCGAAGGCTACGAGTTCGCCGTGGGTCGCCCCCAGGTGATCCTCAAGGAAGTCGACGGCAAGATCTGCGAACCCATCGAGATCTTCACCGTGGACGTCCCCACCGAACACCAGGGCCCGGTCATCCAGGAGCTGGGCTCGCGCCGCGGCGACATGGTCCACATGGAATCGCACGGCAACGCCACCAACGTGGTGTACCACATTCCTTCCCGCGGCCTCATCGGCCTGCGCTCCAAGCTGCTTTCGCTCACGCGCGGCTACGCCGTGATGCAGAACATCTTCAAGGGCTACGAACCGCTCAAGGGTGAAATCGCCGAGCGCGTGCTGGGCGCGATCATCTCCAAGGAAGACGGCGAGACCACCGGCTACTCGCTGTTCAACCTCCAGGATCGCGGCTCCATGTTCACCGGCCCGGGCGTACCGGTCTACACCGGCATGATCATCGGCGAACATTGCCGCGAAGACGATCTGGTCGTGAACATCGTCAAGGGCAAGAAGCTCACGAACATGCGCGCTTCGGGTTCCGACGACAACATCGTGCTCACTCCGCCGCGCCCGATGACGCTGGAAGACGCGATCACCTGGATCAACACCGACGAAATCGTCGAGATGACCCCGGAATCCATCCGCATCCGCAAGATGTACCTCGACGAGAACGAGCGCAAGCGGATGTCGCGACGTCCGTCGGTCGAAGAGTAGGAGCGACACCTCCGCGCGCAGCCACCATCGCAAGATGGTGGCGAAGGCGTGCGAAGCGCATGTCGCGCAGACCTTCGGTCGAGGAATAAGAGCGACATCAGCGCGCGCAGCCACCATCGCGAGATGGTGGCGAAGATGTGCGAAGCGCATGTCGCGTCGACCGAATCCTTCCAGCCCCGTCTCCGGATCACCGGAGGCGGGGCTTTTGCATGCTCCCCGGGCGGGAATGGTATCCTGATGTGACGGCATGCGCTCCACGTTCTCACCCAGACCACAGGATCCCGTTCAACCCTCGACGGCCACGCGCGCCTCGAACCGTCGACGGTGTCTCCTGCGCCCCGGCTCCTCCCGGCTGACACGGCCTTCCGGAACAAGTCCATGGTGAAGCCCGCCGAGCCCGACACGGGATTCTTCGAGTTCAACGGCTTGTCGTCGGACATCCTGGCGACGCTCCAAAGGGAAGAAGATCTGCGCGGGGAGCGGTTCGCCTGGATCTTCCACTGGGCCCTCTACGGACTGGTGGTGGTGTTCCTGCTGGTGGTCCATTTCTACCAGAAGAGTCCGGTGGGAACCTGGGGATTGGGCCTGATCACCATCGCCCTGGCCCTCAACGGATTCGTTTCCCGCCGCATCCTGGAGCGCCGACCCACCCCGTGGCTGCGCTACGTCTACACGCTCGTCGATCTGACCTTCCTCACGCTCTACAACGCGTTGGACACCTACTACAACTCCACCTTGACGCCGGTCACCACCGCGACGCTCCTTCTGTACCCCATCATTCTCTTCCTGGCGGCTCTGCAGAACGACCGACGCCTGATCGTGCTGGCCACCCTGTACTGCGTGCTGGCCATGAACATCCTCTTCACGGTCGCCTACCCGCTGTTCGACCCCCGGATCGCTCCCAAGCTGGTGTGCGGAAACATCGAGTGCCAGGTGTACCGGACCGGGTACATCCTGCTGTTCGGGGGACTGTTGCTGATCTTCCCGTCCACGCTGTCGCGGCTGCTGAACAAGCAAAAGCTCCTGTTCGAACAGAACATGGAACAGTTCGCGCTCGCCCACCACGACACCCTCACCGGTTTGGCCAACCGCCGTCTGTTCATCCGGTTCATGGAAAAGGTCCTTCCGCTGGCTCGCCGCCACAAGCACCAGTTCGCGATCCTCTACATGGACCTCGACGGATTCAAGGCGGTCAACGACACCAAGGGACACGATGCCGGCGACCAGATCCTGCAGGAAGTGGCGTCCCGTCTGCTCACGGTGGTCCGCGATTCCGATCTGGTGGCCCGGTTCGGCGGAGACGAGTTCGTGGTGATCGCCCAACGCATCGAGGGACGCGAAGGCGCACAGGTCCTGGCAGGTCGGATCTTGTCCGCGCTCCACGCGCCCTTCTTGATCCAAAGCGACCAGATCCAGCTCGGCGCGAGCATCGGGATCGCCCTGTATCCGGACGATGCGGAGGATGGCGAGCAGTTGATCCAACTCGCGGACGACGCGCTCTACCTGGTGAAGAAGAACGGGAAGAACAGTTCGGCCTTTCCGGAACCACCCTCGGTGTTCCAATGACGACTTCCGGGCGCCGACAAACCTGTCTCCAACGGACTCAAAGGTCCTATATTTGAAGCAACGGGGTTCCTTGTGGAACTGGACAACCCCAACGGAGGTCGCGATGTCGCTCTTGCGCTGGAAGGACGAGTACCTCACCGGAGTCGAAGAAATCGACGAACAGCACCGGCGTTTGTTCGACCTGGTCAACGGCATCTACGACATGATGCGCCACGGGCGCGGCCAGGAAGCCATCACCGAAGCGCTCTCGGAGCTGTTCGAATACACCCGGTTCCACTTCTCCGTCGAGGAGAAGTTCATGGCCGACACCAAATACGCGGGTGTCAGTGGCCACTCCGAAGAACACGAACGCCTTCTGAACCAGATCCGCGACTTGCGCTGCGAAGCCCGCGACGGCCGGATCGTCATGTCCATGAACGAGATGTACTTCCTCAAGGATTGGCTCCTGACGCACTTCCAGGGCCCCGACAAGGGCCTCGCCGTCCACCTCCTGAATCGCGCCATCCCCGTCATCGAAAGCGTCGGCCTCTAACCTCTGGGCGATTCGCGAATCGCCTCTACGAACGCCGCCCCGCAGCCGGAGCGGCGTTTCCGTTTCTTGCCCCACGGCCACGGTCTCCTCGGCATCTTCCGTCCAGGGCGATTCATGAATCGCCCCTACGAAAGACTGCCCCCTCGGGGCCTTCCCTCCCCCTGACGACGCCGACGACCTACGGCCAAGAAACAGAAAACCGGACCAGCGAAGCTAGGTCCGGTTCAAATCTGTGGATGTCGCTAAAAGCGTGCGAGCGGGATGCAATCGAAGCGATCTGACCCCGAAGCCGTCCGCGCCGGGACGGCGAGTGGGGAAGATCGTGAGACCGCTACGGCATCACAAAGCAGGCGGGGCACCCGAATGGGTGCCAGTGCGCCCGCGCAGCCGCCGTTAGTTGTTTTCGGAGTTGCGCTTTTCCGTCTTCTCGCGATCCATGTTGCCTTGGATCGCTTCGACGAACGAACGTTCGAGAGTCAGGCCGGCCATGGCGTCGGCGTCTTCCTGCAAGATGTAAACGGCCTGGGGGTTGTCCAGATAGCCGTCGATCTTGCCGGCACCAAGGTCCATGGAGGCGCCCTGGGTGGCGTTGAAGGCCTTGACCATCTTGGATTCGGCCCAAAGCTCCTGGCCATCCTTGGTGCGCAGCAGAACCATGCCGCCGGCGCGCTTGACTTCCACGAAGGTTTCGGTGGAAGTGGCCGTGTAGACGGCCTTTTCGTTCACCGCACGCTTTTGGTTGGCATAGAGGGGAACCTCTCCGCCCGACGAAATCAGCTGGGTTGCAGCCATGGTGGCCGAAGCCAGAAGTGACAAGATGACGATAGCGCGACGCATGAAAAAACCTCCCGAACGATCGGAATGCCGGTCGGGACTAATGTAGACGTCCCCCGACGGCGGCGCAACGGGTTTTTCTCTCCCGTGACGCCTGTGGTTGGATTGTTACTGGATGGTGACCGGCTCGGTTTCCCGAGTCCCGAAGGTCTTGTACTTGTGGATCCGCTCCTTGAGCGCCTGGACACCGTCGATGAGCGCCTCGGGTCGCGGCGGGCAACCCGGCACGTAGATGTCGACGGGGATGTATTTGTCCACCCCGTTGAGCACGGAATAGCTGAACTTGCTGAACGGTCCGCCGGCGTTGGCGCAAGATCCCATGGAAATCACCCAACGAGGTTCGGCCATCTGTTCGTAGAGCGTTTTCACGCGGGAGGCCATCTTGTGGGTGATGGTCCCTGCGATGACCATGAGGTCGGCTTGGCGGGGCGTGGGACGAGGGATCATGCCCAGCCGATCCCAATCGTAGCGGGGGCCACCGGTCTGCATCAGTTCGATCCCGCAGCAGGCGGTGGCGAACAGCAGGTACCAAAGGGAGTTTTCGCGGCCCCAGTTGAGGAAATCGTCGACCGAGGTCAAGATGATCTGCTCGTCTTCGTGGTTGCCCGGCTTGACCGCGGCGGAGGCGATGTCGTTCATTCCTTGGCTCCCTGATCGACACCGATGGATTTGTTCCACTCCAGGTCGCCTTTCTTGGCGGCGTAGACCAGACCCAAGAGCAGGGTCCCGGCGAACACGACGACCTTGACCAGCACGGCGGCACCGGTTCCATCCTGCAGAAACGACGTGTACCGGACCAGCACGGGCATCATCAGGGCGATTTCCACATCGAAGATCAGGAACAGGATCGCGACCAGGTAGAATCGGTTGTTGAAGCGAAACCACGCCGGCCCGACGGGAGCTTCGCCACATTCGTAGGTGCTCAGTTTGCCTGGCGTGGTCTGGATCCGGCTGAACACTCGCGTGATCATGCGGACCAGGAACATCAGGACAAAGACAACCGCGACCGTCATCAACAGCAAAACGACGATCGCGCCATATTCAGAAAACTGGGATTGCCCAGCAGTGACCGGACTCATGGACGCAAAAATAGATCGGCTTGCCACCCCCGGTTTGAAGTTTCTTTTCCATCGGTGTTGACGCAAGTGTTGGCAAGGACTTACATTCCTCCCCCTCCACGAAAAACGGGACAACCAGGACATTTGCCCATGTACTCCGTCATCCAAGCTTCCGGCTTCCAGTTCAAGGTGAACGCCGGCCAGATCCTCCGCCTGCCTCTGATGCAGGCCGAGCTCGGCACCACCGTGACCTTCGATCAGGTCCTTCTCGCCAACGACGGCGCCGCCACTCAGGTCGGCACTCCTGTCGTCGCTGGTGCCAAGGTCTCTGCCGAGGTCCTTTTGCACGGCAAGACCAACAAGGTCATGGTCTTCCGTCGCAAGCGTCGCAAGGGCTTCCGCCGCTTGCGCGGTCATCGCCAGAACTTCACCGAAGTGGTGATCACCGGCCTGACCGCCGGCTCCCAGAAGGCCGCCGCCGAAGCGACTCGCATCGAGTTCGCCCGCAAGCGCGCCGCCGCTTGGGCGACCCGCCACACGCCTTCCGGTCCCGCGATCACTCGCGCCGAGAAGATCGCCCAGGGCTTGCCCAAGGCGGCGAAGGTCAAGAAGAACCAGCTGCGCAAGCAGAAGCAGGAGGCATAAGCCATGGCTCACAAAAAGGGCGGCGGCTCCACCGCCAACGGCCGCGATTCCAATCCTCAGTACCGCGGCGTCAAGAAGTACGGCGGCGAGAAGGTCATCGCCGGCAACATCATCATCCGTCAGGTCGGAACCACGTTCCATCCTGGCCGCAATGTCGGTCTGGGCAAGGACTACACCATCTTCGCCCTGTCCGAAGGCGTGGTGAAGTTCGAACGCCTCGATCGCAAGCGCCAGAAGGTTTCCGTCGTCGCGGAAGCCTGAAGCGCCGCAGGGATCTATTTTCCCTGACATGCGATTCCGTCGAGTTTTCTTGAAAACCCTGGGTGCTTTGGCGCTCGGGGTTTTCTTTTCTTGCGCTCCCAACTCCCCCGATCCGCTCTACCCGCAGAATCGGAACGTGAGCGCGCTCAACTTCCGCGATCTTGCGCCCGACGCGAAGAAGGCCATCGCCGACGGAACCTACCCCGAATCGCTTTCCGGCTGGAAGCTGTTCTGGGAGGCGCCCGTGGACACCAACGGGCTCAACGGCATCTTCATCTTCTCCGACACCATCCCCAACGCCCTGGCCGACGCCAAGCTCGTCAGCGGCACCGGCGACCTGGACCTGTCCGGGATTTCCGCATCCCTTCTGGCCAAGCTGTCGACGCGGGACACGAGCTGGGAAATCCCCAGTTCGTACTTCCGGGACAAGTCCGGCAAGCCAGGGCTGCAAGGCTATTCCGTCCGGACCGACACGGTCTACTACTTCTCGGTCTGGCTGCGCTACGACAAGGACCAGGCCGGTCGCCCGGTCCCGTTGCGCGTGTTCCTGGGCGACGAATACCCCCCGACGATTCCCGCCATCGCCGATTCCATCGGGCAGACCAAGGCGGTGCTCCGGTTCGATCGCCCTCAGGACAAGGTCAACCTGTTCGACGAAGAGTTCAAAGGCCCTCTCCGCTCGATCGAGGTCCGCTGGTGGCGCGGCCTCAGTGCGACGGATTCCGTCAAGAACGAGGTCGAATCGGCGTTCCTTCCGGATGCGGACCTGCAGGATACCTCCAAGCGCCAGTTCCGGCTCGAACTCGGCCCGCTCGCCTACCTCCAGGACTACTCCTACGTGCTCGTGGCGACCGACGTCAGCGGCCTTTCCAGCACGACCACGTCCATGAACTTCACCACGCGCGATTCGCTGTTTCCCTCCACGCCGTCGGACTTCGCTGACACGACGCCCGCCGCCAACGTCCTGCAGCTGACGTGGACCGCGGCGACCGACACCTTCGACAGGGACTCTTCCAACAAGACGCCTCTGACCGGGTTTCCCAACCACCACATCCGCAGCTACACGGTGGTCCTCGACGGCGTCGCGGTGGACACCGTCGATCTCCTCAAGGAAGGTCCCGCCCGATTCGTCCAAGGCGTTTCGTGGCCGATCTCCGGGCAAGCCAGCCGCTTCGCCTGGAACGGCTCCGAATGGACTTGGCGCTGGCCGAACCTGCGACCGGGAACAGCCTACGAGGCGCGCCTGATCGTGCGCGACAATTCCGGCAACGACACCCTGTCCGAAGCCGTTTCCGACACCGCGCCCAAATCGTCCAACGCCTCCTGCGACTCCGGTTACGTCCCCGTGGAGGGCGCCGGCGGCCTCAAGACCTATTGCATCGAATCCCACGAGCATCGGAACAAGGACGGTGCCGTGCAAAGATCCGTCACCTGGGAACAAGCCCAGGCGCAGTGCGCTCTCGCGGACGCCTACCTCTGTTCGGACAGCCAGTGGGTTCGGGCCTGCGAGACTTCTCCCTCGGGCCAGCTCTGGAACTACGGCTCGCTGGAAGCAGGTCAGTTCGGCGATTCGCTGGAATGGCTGCAGAACGCCTGCCGCCTGAACACCGGAGATTCGTCGGGTCTGGCCAAGGGCAGCATGGGCGATCCTCGCTGCGTTTCCGCCTGGGGCGTCTTCGACATGCCCGGCAACCTGGCCGAATGGACCCGCGACGTCTACCACACCGCGCCGGATTCCCTCCCGCGCGATTCCACGCGGGCCTACACGGGTGTTTCGGATTTCCAATCGACCCCGTACGTCGGGACCCTGCGGGGAGGCACCTGGCTCAAGCTGGACCAGCCCGACAAGGCTCTTCCTTCCGCCCGGTGCCGCGAACGCAACTACCCTGCCTTCGCGAACCTGTACGACACGCTGGCCGACAAATCCACCCGCCGGCGCCCGAACCCCGCCGGCACGAGCATCGGCGTCGGTTTCCGCTGCTGCCGTTCGCCGCGGTGACTCGCCGAGCATGAGATCGATTATTAGTTTCATCCTATGATGAGCAGCCGATCCGATAGTATTGTTGAAGATCGGCGAACCGAGTTCCAGACAGAAGCGGAGTCTTCCCAATGATCTACAGCAAGCCTTGCATGCACGGTCTCCGGGCCGTGATCTACATCGCGTCCCGCAACGTCGAATCCCCCGTGCGCGGCGAAGACATCGCGCGCGAAGAAGATCTGCCTTCGCCGTTTCTGTCCAAGATCCTCAAGATCCTGGCCAGCCGCAACATCCTGCACTCCGTGCGCGGTCCCGGTGGCGGATTCCGTCTTGCCCGCCCCGCGGAAGAAATCACCCTCCTGGACGTGGTGGAGGCCATCGACGGACTCACGCAGTTCGAAGAATGCGCCCTGGGCTGGAAGACCTGCCAGGACGACAAGCCGTGCCCGCTCCATTCGACCTGGAAGGAAATGCGCCAGAATCTGAAGGAATACCTCCAGAAGACCCCGGTTTCCACCCTGGTGCAGATGGAAAAACTCGACCCGAAGCCGTCGGGCAGGTTCTAGAGACCGCTTCTCCTCCGTCGACGAAGGCTTTCTTCTCTTCCGACCGGAGAGAAGAGAATCCATTTTGTCGATCGCGAGGAGAATCACCATGAGCGAGACATTGGGCGAGATCGCGGCGCGTTACGCCCGCAAGGCCAGATCGGCCTCCCGGCGGCTTTCCGGAACGGATGCAGCCACCCGCAACGCGGCCATCGAAGCCATCGCGCAAGCGCTGGTCGCCGCCACCCACGAAATCGTTTCCGAGAACGCCAAGGACCTGGCGGAAGGCGCCGCGGCGGGGCTTTCGCCCGCCATGCTGGATCGGCTCAAGCTCGATCCTTCCCGCATCGAGGGGATGGCCAAGGGACTTCGCGAGATCGCCTCGCAACCGGATCCTGTCGGACGGATCCTGTCGTCCCAGGTGCGCGAGGACGGGCTTTCCATCGAGAAGGTCTCGGTGCCCCTGGGCGTCGTGTTCTTCATCTACGAATCGCGGCCCAACGTCACCACCGACGCGGCCGGGCTGTGCCTGCGCAGCGGCAACGCCATCCTGCTGCGCGGCGGCAAGGAAGCCATCCATTCCAACCGGATCCTGGGAGGCATCATCTCCCGGGCGGTGGCTTCGGCCGGGCTTCCCGCCGACTGCGTGCAGCTGGTGCAGGAGACCGACCGCGCCCTGGTGGGCGAACTCCTGCAACGCGACCGCGAGATCGATCTGGTCATCCCCCGCGGAGGCGAGGGCCTCATCCGCGCCGTGGCCGAACAATCCAAGATCCCCGTCCTCAAGCACTACAAGGGTGTGTGCCACCTGTACGTGCATCCCACGGCCGATCCCCTGACGGCACCCGGCGTCGTCTTCAACGCCAAGGTCCAGCGCCCCGGCGTGTGCAACGCGCTGGAAAAGCTCCTGTTCGACAAGGCCATGCCCGCCAGGCTCGGCGAAGAGATCTTGAAGACGCTCTCGGAAGCCGGGGTGGAACTGCGCGGATCCGATTCGGTGCGCGCCAAATGGCCCGCCTTCGCCTGGAAGGCCGCGACGGATTCCGACTGGGACGAGGAATACCTCGCCAAGGTCCTGGCCGTGCGCGAAGTCGACGGACTCGACGAGGCCCTGGACTGGATCTCCGAACACGGATCGGGCCACACCGAATCCATCCTGTGCCGCGACACCGCCATGGCCGACCGCTTCGTGGCCGGTTGCGACAGCTCCAGCGTGATGGTGAACGCCTCCACGCGGTTCGCCGACGGCGGCGAGTACGGGCTGGGCGCCGAAATCGGCATCAGCACCGACAAGCTCCACGCGCGCGGCCCCATGGGCGCCGCCGACCTCTGCACCTACAAGTGGGTCGTGCGCGGCCAAGGACACGCCAGAAAATGACATCGATCTTCAAGGTGTCGGCCGCCGACGCCGAAATCGCCGCGGATTCGGTCAAGTTCGACGACAAGGGGCTGGCCCTGGCGCTGGCCTGCGACCATCCTTCGGGCGAGATCCTCATGGCCGCCTGGATGAACCGCGAAACCCTGGTCCAGACCCTGGTCACCGGACGCATGACCTATTGGTCGCGTTCGCGCAAGGAAGTCTGGGTGAAAGGCCTCACTTCGGGACACGTCCAGGACGTGATCGGGGTCGAACTGGATTGCGACGGCGACGCCCTGCGCTTTCGCGTGGTGCAACACGGCCACGCGGCCTGCCACACCAACCGGTTCAGCTGCTTCTATCGCACCCTCGACGGAGCCAAGTGGACCCCCACGAGCCTTCCACGCTCGAGCGACTGACCCGGACCCTCCTGGCGGGTCGCGCAACCCTTCCCGAGCCCTGGCGGACCGCTCCGCTGGGGCTGTGCCTTTCTGGCGGCGCGGACTCCTGCGCCCTGGCGTTGGCCGCTTCCCGGGCCTTCCACGCCCTACCGGATGCCTTCCCGACCGGAATCCAGGCGTTCCACGCCCGCCACGCCTTGCGGGGCAGCGAATCCGACGGCGACGCGGCGTCGGTCAGGGAACTCTGCGGCCGCCTGGGCATCGCCCTGACCGAACTCGACGCCGCGGTGTCCCACGGCCCCGGCCTGGAGGCCCGCGCCCGCACCGCGCGCTACGCGGCCATCCGCCAAGCGGCGGGTCCGGCCACGCTCCTGGCCACCGCCCACCACCGCGACGACCAAACGGAAACCGTCCTGCTGCGCCTGTTGCGCGGGGCCGGCCCGGTGGGCCTGCGCGGCGTCCACGCCCTGCGCTCCGACGGAATCTGGCGCCCCTTCCTCCCGATCCCGCGTCAGGATCTCGATCAGGCCTGCCGCGAAGCCGGGTGGGCTCCGCGACAGGATTCGTCCAACCAGGACCCGATCTACGCCCGCAACCTGCTGCGCCTGCGCCTCATCCCCTCGCTGGAATCGGAGTTTCCCGGCTTCGCCGATCGCGTCGCGTCGCTGGCGGACGCGGCCCAATCGCTGGAGCCGTTCCTGGATCGCGCCCTGGCCCGCCTGGCCGACAGGATCCGGCTCCACGACGACAGCCACGGATTTTCCTGCGATCTGTCGAGCCTGCCGGATCCGGCTTCCGACCCCGAACTGGATCTGCTGCTGGATCGCGCCTGGACACGACTAGGCCGCCGTCCCTGGGCCGACGCCCAACGGAGGCGTCTGCTTTCCGACACCGCATCCGGCGCCACCGGACGGCGCAGCGGCGGACAAGGCGAGATCGCGATCTGGGGCGGCAAGCGGCTGCGGATCGAGCGGCAGCTCACGTAGCCGACGTCCTTCCGGCGAATTTCAGCGAATTGGCGCAAGGGAACGCTGGCGAACCCGCATACTCGACGGAGGGGTGTCGGCCGTAGTGGAGCGTTCCCATCCTGATGGAGCGAAACGAAGGCCGATGCCCCTCCGTCGAAACCCGGAAAATCGACGCAATGGAAAACTGGTGAAACCGCGTACTCGACGGAGGGGTGTCGGTCGCAGTGGAGCGTTCCCATCCTGATGGAGCGGAACGAAGGCCGATGCCCCTCCGTCGAATTCCGTCACCCAAAAAAAAAGAACGCGTTCAGCCCTCGCGCAACTTGCGGTAGAGTGTCTTCGGGTCGATCCCCAAGATCTCGCAGGTCTTCCCGCGATGGCCACCGGTCTTCTTCATCACCTTTTCCACGTAGCGGTGTTCCAGCTCCTCGAGGCTCGGCCAATCGCTTTCCAGCGGGTTTTCGCCTTCGATGCGCGCGTTCTCGGAGCGGAGGAACGCGAAGTCCTCGGGCTGGAGGATCTCGTTGTCGGCGAAGGCCACCACGCGTTCCATGGCGTTGCCCAGCTCGCGGATGTTGCCAGGCCAGCGATGCTCGATCAGAAGCGCCTGCGCTTCCTTGGAAAGCCTGCGCGTGGGGATCCCCGATCTCTGGCAATGCCTGTCCAAGAGCCTCTGCGCCAGCGGGATCACGTCTTCGCTGCGGTCGCGCAAGGGCGGCAGGTGCACCGGGATCACGTTGAATCGGTAGTAGAGATCCTCGCGGAACCGCCCGGTCCTCACTTCTTCGGCCAGGTCCCGGTTGGTGGCCACCACCACGCGCGCCTTGAACTCCAGCTCCTTGCGCGAGCCGATCCGCCGGAACCGACCTTCCTGCAGCACGCGCAGGAGCTTGGCCTGCATCGACAGCGGCAGTTCGCCGATCTCGTCCAGGAACAGGGTGCCTTCGCCCGCGACTTCGAACAACCCTTCCTGCGTGCGCACGGCCCCGGTGAACGAACCCTCCTCGTGCCCGAACAGCTCGCTTTCGATCAGGTTCTCGGGGATCGCCCCGCAGTTCACCGGCACGAAGGGCTTCTCTGCGCGGTGCGACAGGAAATGCAGCGCGCGCGAAACGCGTTCCTTGCCCGTCCCGGACTCCCCGGTGACCATGACGGTTCCCGACAGCTGGGCCAGGCGCGGCACCTGCGCCAGGATCTTCTGCATCGACGGATTCAGGCTGTGCAGGGATTCGTCGGTGCCCTTGAGGCCCGCGAGCTCCGAACGCATCCGCACTTCCTCCAGCGCGCGCTTCACCCAGAGCAGGAGGTCGTCGGCCTGGACGGGTTTTGTCAGATAGTGGTAGGCGCCCGCGCGCACGGCCTCCATGGCCGCGTCCATGGTGGCGAACGCCGTGATGAGCAGCACCGGTAGCGAATTGTCGACCCGACGCATCTCGCGGACCAGGTCCATCCCCGACAAGCCCGGCATGTTCACGTCCGACAGCACCACCCGCACCTTGCCTTCGCGGGCGCGCAGGAGCACTTC
>JAKPQQ010000169.1 GCA_029557215.1 Fibrobacterota bacterium
ATCTTCGTTCTCGACACCTCCGTGGTCATCCACGATCCGCAGAGCATCCACACGTTCGGGGACAACGACGTCGTCGTTCCGCTGGCGGTCATTTCCGAAATCGACATGTTCAAGACCGGCGACGACCAGAAGGCGTTCAACGCAAGGGAGTTCAGCAGGATCCTCGATCGTCTCAAGGAGGAGCACGAAACCCTGCTCACGTTCGTGCCCCTGCCGCAGCCGGCGACGGGGGGCATCTGCATCTCGGGGGCCATGGACTACGTCCGCAAGGTGCCCATGGAGTTCGACCAGGCGAGGAAGGATCGCGAGATCATCGCGACCGCTCTGCGTTGGGCCACCGAGCGCAAGGACCGGCACGTCGTGCTGGTCTCGAAGGACACCAACGTCCGCCTGATGGGCCATGCCACGGGCCTGGTCACGGAGGACTACAAGCGCGGCCAGATCCGCAACGTCGACGAGCTCAGCCAGAACACCATCTCCCTCTCCGTGGACGACCAGTCGGTGGACCGCCTGATGAAGGAAGGATGGCTGCCCGCCCAGGATCTGGGCAAGGAGGGCGCCTCGCTTCGGGAAAACCAGTGCCTCACCCTGGTCGGCAACGGCGACAGCCACGGCAAGTCCGCGCTGGCGGTCGCGGAGCGGCATCCGGAAGGCCTGCTGTTGCGGCGTCTTCTCCGCGACGAGTGTCGTCTCTGGACCCTCACGCCGCGAAACCGGGAACAGATCTTCGCCTCCACCCTCCTGCGCAATCCTTCGGTGCAGTTGGTCACGCTCATCGGGAAGGCCGGCACGGGCAAGACGCTTCTCGCCATGGCGGCGGGGCTCGACCAGGTCCTCGAGCCCAAGCGCAGGCAGTACCGCAAGATCGTGGTCATGCGTCCCATCGTCTCGGTCGGCAAGGAGATGGGCTGGCTCCCGGGCGACGTCAACGAGAAGATCCACCCCTGGATGAAGCCCATCTTCGACAACGTCCAGTTCCTGCTGGGCGACGACCGTTCCGACAAGAAGGACAAGGTCGACCACGGACAGCACCAGTACAAGCTCCAGCAGCTCCTGGAGCAGGGCGTGATCGAGCTGGAAGCCCTTTCGTTCGTGCGCGGGCGCTCCATCAACGACGCGTTCATCGTGATCGACGAGGCGCAGAATCTGACACCCCACGAGATCAAGACGCTCATGACGCGCGCGGCGGGCAAGTCCAAGGTGGTCCTCACCGGCGACCTCCAGCAGATCGACACCCCGTACCTGGACGCCCATTCGTCGGGCCTGACCCACGTGGTGAAGAAGTTCGGGGAGCACCCCATCGCCGGACACGTCACGCTCGTGAAGGGCGAGCGGTCCGAACTCGCCGAACTCGCCGCCGACCTGCTGTGACCTCGCGGGTGGTCGGTTCGCGCACGACGGAGTAGCTTGTCCAGCTTTCGCCAACCAGGGATACCGGTACATGCCAAGAGACGTGGCAGTGGTCGTCGTGGGCGACGAGATCCTCCAGGGCCGCAGGAACGAAGCCAACGCGGCGTGGCTGGCCAGGACGCTGTTCGAAATGGGCGTGCCCCTCTCCGAAACCCGCGTGGTCTCGGATTACCCGTCGAGCCTGGAGCGCGCGCTGCGCGATCTGCGCTCGAGCGGCCGCACCGTCCTGGTCACCGGAGGCCTGGGCCCCACCAGGGACGATCGCACCCGCGAAGAGGCCGCCAGGGCGTTTGGACGGAAAGTGTCACGATCCCCCGAGGCGCTGGCGCTGGTTCGTTCTTCCTACGAACGACGCGGAATCCACCTGGACCCCGCCGGAGAGGTCCAGGGAGATCTTCCGGAAGGAGCCGCGCTGGTCCCCAATCCCGCCGGCACCGCGCCCGCGTTCTTGCTGGAATCGGACGGATTCAGGGTCGTGTGCATGCCCGGCGTGCCGCGCGAGATGCGCGCGATCTTCCAGGAATCCGTGGCCCCCATGCTCGCCGACAGCGCCGACCGCCCCGGCATCGCGCGCATGTTCACCCACGGCCTGGGCGAATCGCTTCAAGAAGGCCTGATGGCCGACCTGGCCCTGGACGATGTCGATTTCTGTTCACTCCCGGGAATGTGGGGAGTGGAAATCCAATGCCTTGCCCGCGGCGCCGCCTCCGACCGCGATGCCCGCGCCCGCGAAGCGCTTTCCCAGGTGGCCGACCGCCTGGGCGAAAGCGTGGTCCGCCCGTTGGGCACCACCCTGCGCCAAGCGCTTCTCCAAGGACTGCGCGACAAAGGCTGGCAGGTGGCCTTCGCCGAATCGTGCACGGCAGGACTTGCTTGCTCCGAACTCGCCGCCGAACCCGGTGCGTCCGACGTCCTGGCCGGTGGCGTGGTCTCGTACTCCAACGCCCTCAAGACCTCCCTTTTGGGCGTGTCGCCCGCGACCCTGGAAGCCCACGGGGCGGTCTCGCGCGAGACCGCGCTGGAAATGGCCCGCGGCGCTGCCAAGATCTGTCCGAACGGCAAGGGCTTGGGGCTTTCGGTCACCGGGATCGCCGGTCCCAGCGGTGGCTCTCCCGAAAAGCCCGTTGGCCTGGTGTGGATCGCGGCCGTCTCGCCCGATGGCGAAGAGGCGCGGGAGCTGCGTCTGCTGGGCTCGCGCGACGATATCCGTCAGCGTGCGGCCTGGAGGCTGATCGGGCTGGGGTGGAATGTGGTGAGGGGGAATTTGGCGTAATCGGCGCCTTGCGCCTGTCTGGCTGACCTCTGCCGCTCATTCCCCTCCTCCGGAGGGGTGGACTGCCGCTTGCTTTCTGTTGCTCCGTGGGGGCAGTCCGCACGGCGTTCAAGCTCCGGCGGTGCGCCGAAGGCGCAGGCACTTGCGGAGCCGAATCCGTGCCTCGCCCTGGAAGTCGGCTCTTTGAACTAGCCACCCTATGCGGGTGGCGAGCTTTCCACGGGGGCGTGGCCCGACGCCCCCGTGAACCCCTCCGGGCCAAGGACCCTCATGCCGGGTCCTTGGATCCAGGCACCAAAGGGGCCGCTGCTTCCGGGCGACCCGGCTGGCATTTGCACCCATCGGCCTTGCCAGGCCGATGGTCGTCGGGTCGCCCTCCATGAACGCGGCCCCTTTGGAATCCCCGACAGTTTTCGGCGGCTCACGCCGCGGGTCAGCGGGCTTCGCCCGGCCTTGGATGCGCTCTGCTGCTCATTCCCCTCTGTGGAGGGGTGGACGGCGAAGCCGGACGGGGTGGTCCTGTTGCTCGTCGCTCCTGCGAAGCACGGGGTGGTCTGCG
>JAKPQQ010000181.1 GCA_029557215.1 Fibrobacterota bacterium
ACCAGCAGGCCCGCGGACATCACGAACAGCGTGGTGCGCATCGCGCCCGAGGTGATGTCGAACCCCAGGATGCGCTTGAAGTCGGTGAAGCCGTTGTTGCCGCCGAACCCCGTCTCGTTGCGGAAGAAGAACAGCATCGCCGCGTAGGTGAGCGCCTGCGTGATGATCGAGAAGTACACCCCCTTGATGCGCGAGCGGAACGCGAAGAACCCGAACACGAACGCGAGGATGCCCGGCACCAGGACCACCAGCGCCATGGCCCACATGAAATGCTGGGTTCCGGTCCAGAACCAGGGGAATTCCTTCCAGTCCAGGAAGACCATGAAGTCGGGCAGGTGCGACTTGTAGACGCTGTCGGTCCCGATCGAGCGCATGAGGTACATGCCGAAGCCGTACCCCCCCAGCGCGAAGAACAGACCGTGCCCCAGGGAGAGGATTCCGGCCAGGCCCCAGACCAGATCCAGGGCCAGTGCCAGGACCATGTAGCACAGGATCTTGCCCAGCCAGGTGACCGTGAAGTCGGAAGGATGGAGCATGGACGTTTCGGGAAGCAGGCGCAACAGCGGTACCATCACCATGGTCGCGGCCACGAAGATCGCCAACGCGATCTGGCCTTGCCGGCCCAGTGATTTGAGGAGGGGACCTTCGCGCATGGTGATGGCCTCAGTCGGCTTGGCGGCCCTTGAGGGCGAACAGCCCCTGGGGACGCTTCTGGATGAAGAGGATGATGAGGACGAGCAGGGCGATCTTGGCGAGCACCGCGCCGGCCATGGGTTCCAGGAATTTGGAGAACATGCCCAGGCCGAGTCCAGCCCAGAGGGAGCCTGCGAGCTGGCCGACGCCGCCCACGACCACCACCAGGAACGAATCCACGATGTATCCCTGCCCCAGGTCGGGGCCGACGTTGCCCACCTGGGAAAGCGCGACACCGGCGAGTCCCGCCAGACCCGATCCGAGCCCGAAGGCCATCATGTCGATGCGGCTGGTGCGGACGCCCACGCAGCGGGCCATGCCGCGGTTCTGCGTGGTGGCGCGGATGAAGAGGCCCAGACGGGTGCGGGTCAGGAGCATCGCGGTGGCGAACAGCACGGTTCCCGCGAAGGCGATGATGGCGATCCGGTTCCAGGGGAGCACGAGGTTGGACTGCAGCACCAGGCTTCCGGAGAGCCATGCGGGCGAGCCCACCTCGACGTTCTGCGGTCCGAAGAGGGAACGAACCGATTGGATGAGCACCAGGCTCACCCCCCAGGTGGCCAGGAGCGATTCGAGAGGTCTGCCGTACAGGTGCCGCAGGATCAGGCGCTCCAGGGCGATCCCCACGAGCGCCGACACCAGGAACGCCGCGGGGATGGCCGCCACGACGTAGACGGATTCCGTCTCCGGAAAACGGGATCGGAACACGCCCTGCACCAGGTAGGTGGTGTAGGCGCCGATCATGACCAGCTCGCCGTGCGCCATGTTGATGACGCCCAGCAGTCCGTAGGTGATGGCCAGGCCAAGGGCCACCAGCACCAGGATGGATCCCAGCGAGACGCCGGTGAAGAGGTGCCCGGCCATTTCGTAGAACCAGGCTTTCACCTTGAGCGTGGCGGCGATGGCAGCCAATTCCTGTCGCACGGTGGAATCCGTTTCCAGGAGTCCGCCTTCCCCGGTCGCGGCGAGGCGGTCTTCCAGGAGCTTCAGGTTGTTGGCGACGTCGCCGTCTTCGCCCAGGGTCCTGGCGGCGGCGATCCGTTTGGCCGGGTCGTCGGAGCCCAGCGCGATCTTGGCCACCACCCCCCGAATCAGCAGGCGGATCTTCGGGTCCGTCTCGGAATCGACGGCCTTTTCCAGCGCCGGAAGGATCGCCGGGTCCAGGTCCGCTTCCTGCAGGTCGTCGACCGCCTGGAGGCGTTTGTCGCGATCGGGGACCGACAAGTCCAGGGCGGCGCGGGCGCCCACGACGCCGGCGCGCAGCACGTTGGAGACCACGATCTCCTCCCAGTCGTCGACGGCGGGGCCGATGACGGAATCCGTCGCCACGTCGACGAATCCGGCGCCGTCCACGCCGCGCACCAGGCGGCCGTCGGGAGTGGCCCGGAATTCGGCGTTCTCCAGCCTGTCCAGGAACGTGGACAGGTCCGTGTCGCCGGCGGCGGCCCATTGGGCGACGAGCTTGGCGCGCTCGGAGGGTCCGCCCTTGGCGAAGTTTCCGAGATCGTCGGGAGCCATGGAATGGGTGGGGCGCACAAGGCCCAGCACGGTCGCCAGGGCGAACGCGGAGAGGGAGAGTCGCATCGTGTCTCCGTTCCGGGGACGTTGTGGACGGTGGATGAGGAGAGGGACGAGAGGGGACCCGGGCGGATGTCCACCCGGGTCGAGGTCACGACGGGACGATCAGGGGATCAGTCCTTCTTGCCTTCGTTGCCCGGGATGTAGGGGCTCCAGGGCTGGGCGCGGATGGGTTCCTTGGTCTTCCAGACCACGTTGAACTGGCCGTCGGCCATGATCTCGCCGATCATCACCGGCTTGTGCAGGTGGTGGTTGGTGGAATCCATGGTCAGCACGAACCCCGACGGGGCGTCGAACGTCATGCCGGACATGGCCTTGCGGACGGAATCGACGTCGGTGGTGCCGGCCTTCTCGACGGCCTTCGCCCACATGTTGATGCCGACGTAGGTGGCTTCCATGGGGTCGTTGGTCACGACCGACTCGGCGTTGGGGATCTTGTTCGCGACGGCCCACTGCTTGTACTTGGCGATGAAGACGTCGTTGGTCGTGTTCTTGACGCTCTGGAAGTAGTTCCACGCGGCAAGGTGTCCCACCAGAGGCTTGGCGTCGACGCCGCGAAGCTCTTCTTCGCCCACCGAGAACGCGACCACGGGGATCTGGGTGGCCTTGATGCCCTGGTTCCCCAGCTCCTTGTAGAAAGGAATGTTGGAGTCGCCGTTGATGGTGCTGACCACTGCGGTCTTGCCGCCCTGCGCGAACTTCTTGACCTTGGCCACGATGGTCTGGTAGTCGGAATGGCCGAACGGAGTGTATTCCTCCATGATGTCGGATTCCTTCACGCCCTTGGACAGCAGGAACGCGCGCAGGATCTTGTTGGTGGTGCGGGGGTAGACGTAGTCGGTGCCCAAGAGGACGAACCGCTTGGCCTCGCCTCCGGCCTTGCTCATCAGGTATTCGACCGCCGGGATGGCCTGCTGGTTGGGGGCTGCGCCGGTGTAGAACACGTTCTGCGAAAGCTCTTCGCCTTCGTACTGCACGGGGTAGAACAGGAGTCCGTTGAGTTCTTCGTACACGGGAAGCACGGACTTGCGGCTCACCGAGGTCCAGCATCCGAAGGTGACCGCCACCTTGTCCTGGGTCAGCAGGCCACGGGCCTTCTCGGCGAAGAGGGGCCAGTTGGAAGCTGGATCGACCACCACCGGGACCAGCTTGCGTCCCAGGACGCCGCCGGCGGCGTTGATCTCTTCGATGGCCATGAGGGCGGTGTTCTTGAGGCTCGTTTCCGAAATCGCCATCGTTCCCGACAGAGAATGCAGGATGCCCACCTTGATGGCGGTGGTGTCGGAGGCCGTGGTGGATTCGCCTCCCTCCTTCTTGTCGCATGCGGAGACGGCCAGGGCGGCCAGCGACGCGGTCAGCACGTTCAGGACTCGGCTTCGGGTCAACATCATGAGGATACCTCCAGTGGCACAAGGTTTGGCGGCGACGGATCCATCGAGGAACCTCCGGACAACGGACCGGAAGCTCCATTGGAATACCGTCTTGTATACAAGAGCGAGGGGCGTGCCAGTGCGTCGGACGCTCCTACGCGTTCCAAGGAACGGCATGCCGCGACAAGATTGTCGGAAATTGTCGATCCCTCGATGGACAACGCGACAAAAGGTCGGACGAAGATTGTCCAACGGGCATCGTTCATCGCACTCCCGGATAGGAGTCCAGGGGGCCTTGGGGGCCACGGAAAGTCAAAACGCAGGTTGACAAGAGCAACGGCGAAACGGAGACTTGATGCATCCAGTCGAAGTTCTGGATGTCGAACGCGCCCGCCCCTTGGATCTCTCCGAGGCCAACGAGGCATGGAACGCTTCGGCATAGTTCCCCAACCAAAGGAATCCTTGATGAAGAAGATCTCACTGTTTGCTCTTGCCGCTTTTGTCGCCAGCGCCGGAGCCTTCGACGAATATGGTCCCATGGCCAAGGGCAAGACCGAAGTCGACGTGATGGCCAGCTATGATCTCTCGCCGGAATCGGGCGGATTCACGCCCTCGCTCCAGGCGAAATACGGCATCATCGACGGGCTCGACGTGGAAATCTTCGCAGCGATGCCGACCGACCCGGAATTCGGTCTCGATCAGCCGAACATCGCCCTGAAGTACAACGACGCCAACACGGGCTTCGGTGGTTTCGTGGCCATCGACCTGCCCTTCGCTTCGGAAAAGATCAACGCCGATCCGTCGGCCTATTTCCACTTCGCCGTGCAGTACCTCAAGACATTCGACAAGATCGCCTTGACCGATTGGCTCAAGTTCTCGAGCTCCTTCGAGGACGGCGACGACGGCGTGATCGATCTCTATGTGAAGCCCCAGTACAACGTCTCCGACAAGATCGGTCCCTACCTGGGCTTGGAGTGGATCACCTCGGGCAAGTTCGAAGGCTACACGATCGCTTTCAAGCCGGGCATCAACTACGTCGTCAACGACATGGTTTCCATCGAAGGCCAAGTGCCGGTAGCCAAGATGAAGGACGTGGACGACCTCTACGTCGGGGCCTACGCGGGAGCCTACTTCGTGTTCTGAACCGAACGGATTCGGTCGAACCCACAAGGCCCGTGGTGCGGATCCCCGCTCCATGGGCTTTTTTGCGCCCCCCAGATTCGCGGGCCAGGCGGGAAAATCCCGAAGAAGGTCGTTTTTTGATCCCGGGTTTATCTTGGGAGTCCACGAACAGCGGGAGCCCTCACCAGTGAAACCGGCCAAAGAACAGCTCGAAATCCTCAAGCGCGGCGTCATCGAACTGATCGACGAAAAGGACCTGCTGTCCAAACTCGAGAAGTCCGTCGCCTCGGGCAAGCCGTTGCGCATCAAGCTGGGAGTGGATCCCACCGCGCCGGACATCCACCTCGGTTTCACCGTGGTCATGCGCAAGCTGCGCCAGTTCCAGGATCTGGGCCACCAGGTGGTCCTGATCGTGGGCGACTACACGGCGACCGTGGGCGATCCGTCGGGCAAATCCAAGACCCGTGTGCGGCTTTCCCATGCCGACGTGCTCAAGAACGCCGAGACCTACAAGGAGCAGTTCTTCCGCATCGTCGATCGCGAGAAGACGGAAGTCGTCTACAACGGCGAGTGGTTCCGCACGCTGTCGTTCGACAAGGTCACGGAATTGATGAGCCGCATCACCGTGGCCCAGATGCTGGAACGCCAGGATTTCCAGAACCGCCACGCCGCGGGCAATCCCATCTCGCTGCACGAATTCCTGTACCCCCTCATGCAGGGGCTGGATTCGGTGATGATCGAGGCCGACGTGGAGCTGGGCGGCACCGACCAGAAGTTCAACGTGCTGCGCGGTCGCGAGCTGCAGCGCGATCCGGCGCTGTGCGAGACCTTCGGGAAGCCGCTGCAGGAACCGCAGGTGGGCTTGTTCATGCCCATCCTGCTGGGGACCGACGGCAAGGAGAAGATGTCCAAGTCGCTGGGCAACTACGTGGGCATCACCGAAGCCCCGCAGGTCATGTACCACAAGGTCTACGCGCTGCCCGACGACCAGGTGGAAAACTGGACCTTGCTCCTGACCGACCTTCCGCTGGCCGAGATCGCCGCTTGGAAGGTCAAGGTGGAGCGGGATGGCGTGCAGATCAATGGCTGGAAGGCCTGGTTGGCGGGCGAGATCGTGCGCCAGTACCACGGCGAAGCCGCCGCCAAGGAAGCCGCCGAGCGCGAAGCCGCCGTGCACCGTGGCGAAGCGCTTCCCGACGACACCCCCGAATTCCGTCCCGGACAGGAAGTGGCCAACATCCTGGATCTGCTGGTGGCCTGCGAGGCGGTGCCCAGCCGTGGCGAGGGCAAGAAGCTGCTGCAGAACGGCGGAGTCCAGATCGACGGCGGCAAGGTGACGGATGCCGCGCAGGCGTTGCCGGATTCCGACTTCGTGCTGAGGGCGGGCAAACGCAAGTTCTGGAAGATCCTGCGCGCGTGAGCCCTGCGGGATCGATCGGATTCCGACCTCGCCGGGTTTCGTCGAGGGCCGCGGGATTGGCCGTCCTGTCGCTGGGCGCCACCGCGTCCGCGTCCCAATGGCAGGCGGGCGGATTGGTGGGTGCCGGTTGGTTCACCGCTCCGAGCAGCTATTCCAAGGTCGAGGCCTTGCGGCCGACGCTGGTGGTGTCCGCGGACGGCTGGTTCGATCGGGGGCCGATCTCCGTCGGTCTGCTGGGAACCGTGGATCTGTCGTGGCGCGAAGGGAACAATTATTTCGGGGCGCTGGAAGAAGAGTCCCTCGTTCTCGCTTCGGGTGTGGTGGCGGTCGGGACCACCATCCCGCTTTCGTCCGTTCCCGCGAAGGTCCGCCTGTTCCTGGGGGCGGGCGCGGTGCGCTCCTGGAACGAGCTGGAGCGCGGCGGTAGCCTCTTCAAGCAGGAATCCTGGGGGCCGGAGTTCCGCCTGGGCGGAATCTGGGAGCGCGAGATCGGGCCGCATGGACGGATCCGGGCCGGATTGTCCGGAGTGAACTCCTGGACCATGGAATCCCGGATCCAGGGGAGCGACCTGCGGAGCGAAAGCAACTGGAGTCGTGTCGAGTTCTGTTTGGGATGGAGTTGGAGCGATCGTCGCTGAAATCCTGGACCGGATCGGGCCCGAGGTGATATGATGGCTCGACATGGCGCAGCTCGACCAGTTGTGGAAAGAGTGGAAGGAACAGGGCTCGCGTAAGGCCAAGGACAGGCTCCTTGCCGAATACGCGGGACTGGTACGCCACACGGCCCAGAGGGTGGCTGTGGGGCTTCCGAGCCATGTGGAACTGGGCGATCTGGTGGGATCCGGGGTGATGGGGCTGATCAAGGCCGTGGAAACGTTCGATCCCGAGCGCGAGGTCAAGTTCGAGACCTACGCCGCCCACAAGATCCGCGGAGCGATCCTGGACGAACTGCGTGCGCTGGATTGGGTCCCCAGGAGCGTCCGCCAGAAGGGGCGCAGCCTCCAGAAGGCCTATGCCCAGCTTGCCAGCGATCTGGGGCGGACCCCCTACGACGACGAGGTCGCCGAACACCTGGGGATGACGCTGGTCGAGTTCGAAGACCTGCTTTCCGAGGTGGCTCCGCTCACCGTGCTGTCCCTGGACGAGCAGGAAGGGCTTCCCGGCGAGGATGGCCTCAAGCTCTCCGAAACCATCGCCGACGACCAGGCAGCCAACGCGCTCAACGACATCGAAGAAAACCAGCTGCGGGCGGTGTTGCGAGAGGCGATCCAGGGGCTTCCCGAGAAGGAGCGCCTGGTGGTGGCGATGTACCACTTCGAGGAATTGAACTTCAAGGAGGTCGGTCGCGTGATGGGCATCACCGAATCGCGCGTCTGCCAGATCCATTCCAAGGCCATGATGAAGCTCCGCGCCCGCGTGAGGCTCCAGATCAAGAAATGACGAACGATACCCTCCGGCTCGCCGCGCTCCTGAAAGGGCCGCTCGAACCGGCTCCCTCGTCGGATCCGGCGTCGACATCGCTCCATGCGCGCGCCGAACGCCTGCGCAAGGCCACGGAATCCATCGCGACCTTGCCGACCCTCCCGGCGGTGTTCGACGGCGTGCTGCGCATGCTCGACGATCCGAACACCTCCACCCGGCAACTTTCGCGGGCGCTTTCAAGGGACCAGGTCCTGACCGCGCGCCTTCTGAAGACCGCCAATTCCGCCTACTACGGATTCCCCCGCAAGGTGGCCACCGCGAGCCTGGCTCTGGTCGTGCTCGGCCTGGACGCCACCCGCGACGTGGTGCTGGCGACTTCGGTCATGGAGACGTTCCGGCGCTCGCGCGCCGACAGCCGATTCGACATGGCGCGGTTCTGGGACCATTCCCTGGCGACGGCCGTGGTCGCCCGCGAACTGGCGCGCCGGCTGCGCTGGGAATCGCCCGGCGAGGCGTTCACCGCGGGTCTCCTGCACGACATCGGCCAGGTGGTGCTGCACGAGCAGCACCCCGATCTGTTCCTGGAGACCCTGCGCAAGGCGCGGACGGAAAACGTCGATCTGGCGCTGGCCGAACTCGAGATCCTGGGCGCCACGCATCCGCAGGTGGGCGGATGGCTGTGCCGCCGCTGGAACCTGCCCGCTTCGCTGTGCGACGCGGTGGAATACCACCACACGCCCGATGCCTGCCAAGGTCCGGATCGCGCCTTGGCGGCGCTGGTGGCGTTGGCCGACCATCTCGCCCACCAGACGCCCACCGGCGGCGAATGGATGGGATCCTGCTCTTCCAAGGTGGACCCCAGGACGTTGGAGATCCTGTCCCGCGACGGGATCGGGGTGCGCGAAGAGGACATCCCGTTCCTTCTGCGCGAGGTGTCCCGGGAGGTCGAGCGCGCGACTTCGCTGGGGGAGGCGTTCCGTTGAACGTCCAGGCCACCGACATGCTGCGATCGCTCCTGGAGACATCCGAACGCGAGCGCGCGGCGCTGCGCCGGACCTTGGACGACGTGCTCGGGTTCCAGCGCCTGGCGGAAACCGTCGGAGCCTCCAAGGATGTTTCCAGTCTGGCCCAAGCCCTGGCCGCCACTCTCGGGCACGTGGTTCCGTGGGTCGCCGCCACGGTGCGGCTGGGCGATGGAACGGGGCCATCCAGGGAATTGTTCGCCCAAGGCATGGTGCCGGCGGCCTCCGAGTCGTTTCGCGAACTGGAAGAAGACGCCGTGCTCCGCTGGGCCGCGGAATCGCTGCGTCCGGCCCGGATCCCTCCGATGGAGGGTGCCGACGGTCGCGGATGGATCGTGGTGCCGCTGGTCGTGCAGGGCCGCGCGGTCGGTCTGGTGGGGTTGATCCCGTCGGTTCCGGCGGACGATCTGACCGAGCACCAGATGGAAATGCTGCGCTTGATCGCGGCGCAGGCCGCGGCCGCTCTCGACAACCTGGGGCACATCGAAGAGCTGCGCGGGAACTGGGACGAACTCCAGGGGCTCTACGGGATCGCGAGGCTGCTGGGCTCGAGCCTCGACGTCGACGGCCTGTTCCGGATCGCCAACCAGGCGATCCACGAGCGGTGGGCGCCCAAGGCCGTGGCCATGGAGTTCCTGGGAGGGGCGCCGCGTCGGTTTTCGTCCGGTGCGCCCTGGGAGGACTGCGCGCCGTTGCTGTCCCTGGGGAGCGGGGAGGCGTCGATCCAGGTGATTGGCCAAAATCTGTCGCACGGCGCGGAATTGGCGGGACTGGACGCCCGCGTCGCGATCGTGGTGCCTCTGTCCAGCGCCGAGCGCCGCCACGGCGCGCTGCTGGTGGCGCATTCCGACGAAGGCTTCGCGGGAGACGGACCCGACGTGCTCCAGTGGTTCGACGCGGTGGCCAAGCTGTTGTCGGCCGCGCTGGAAAACGCGCGTCTCTACGAGGAACTGCTGGCTGCCAACCGCCGCATGGCCCAGCTGCAGGAACGCATGATCCTTTCCGGCAGGCTCGCGGGGATCGGCCAGCTCGCCGGAGGGATCGCCCACGAGATCAACAACCCGCTGCAGGTGATCCTCGGGCGCGTGCAGATCCTGCAGATGCGCTGCGAAGGGTCGGAAAACGTCCACGCCGATCTCAAGCGCGTGGAATCCGAGACCATGAGGATCGCCCAGATCGTGCGGGGGATGCAGGAATTCGCGCGGCAGGAGGCCGACGACGCCGCCGAACGCAGGCCCGTGCCGTTGTCGGGGGTGATCGACGCCGTGCTGGATCTGGTGGGATTCCGGCTGCGCCGGCACCGGATCGAGGTCGTGCGCGAAGGTTCCGACGCGTCGGTGGCCGTCCTGGGCAACGTCGACGAGCTCAAGCAGATGGTCCTGAACCTCTGCCAGAACGCGATCCAGGCGATGCCGGGAGGCGGGACGCTTTCCGTCCAGCTGGCGCGACGGGACGACCAGGCGGTGCTCGAGATCCGCGACACGGGTCCGGGGATCCCCGCGGAAGACATCGACCGCGTGTTCGATCCGTTCTTCACCCGGCATCCGGGAGGGATCGGCATGGGGCTCGCGATCGGCTATTCGGTCGCGCAGCGGCACGGCGGGACCATCCACGCGGTTCCGGGGCTTGTCGGCGGCGCGACGCTGCGCGTGGTCCTGCCGCTGTGCGATCCGTCGGGGAAGACGGATTCCGGCAACGACCGCCGGCGATAGGCCCGCGATCCCCTCGCGGCCTCCGGGCGATCACCCCTGGATGAACCGGTCGGCCCAGCCGCGGACATCCTTGCCGTTGAGCACGTGGAACGTCCGCAACTTCTCGATGGCCGTGGCCGGAAAGCTCGACAACGGCACGTGGACCAGGCGCTTGCCCGCCTGGTGGGCGATCGATTGCAGCGCCAGGCTGGGCGGCTCCCAGGACGCGAAGGCCACGGCCTTGCGCCGCGCGAAGAGGCATGTCCCGGCAACCAGCGTTTCCAGCGCCGTGCGGGCGCCCAGCGGCGGCGTGTCCATCGCGAAGACGTCGGGGACGTGGATGGGCGGGAACAGAAGGGCCAGTCCGCCGTAGCGCGAGCGCAGGATGCCCGGGCCCACCGGGTCGTCGGCGGGGTTGGTCGCGTAGAACAGGAGGGTGGATTCGTTCTGGTGTTCGGCGTACCAGGTGCCGCGGTGGGGGTAGTCGAACGGGCCGCCCTCGTCGAAGGCGATCACGGCGGCGTCCAGCTTGAGTTCGCGCGCCGGGAATTCCTTCACCCAGATCTCGCGCTTCCAGAAATGGCGCACGGTTTCGCGCATGTCCAGCCCGTCCAGGAGGCTCGACTCGAACGCGCGCGATCGCGGTTGGTTGGAGACGCTGCGCGCCTTGGCGCGTTCGCGCACCTCGCGATGGAACCGTTCGATGGCGATGTCTTCGGGCAGGTGCGAGCACAGCGAGAGCGGCTTCCATTCGCGGATCCACTTGCGGGCGTCTTCGGGTTCCGGATCGCGACGCAATTTGACCTGAGCCCAGCGCGGTGGCCGCGGCAGCAGCCGGTGGCTCCAGTCGCGTGTTTCGTCGTCCGGGGTCTTGGCCCGGAAGGGACCGAGTTTGAGCCTCTCCCGCTCGAACGGTTCGTGGCCATGGAACTTGGCCGCCTCCAGGACCGAGGTGGCGAACGAGTCGCCCGATGTCGCCCGGGCGGCCTGCACCACGTCCCACAGGCTCGGCTGGTGCTGGCCGGAAAGCCTTGCAAGCCGTTCGGCGAACCGCGCGGCGATCTTCAGCTCGGAAAGCGGGATCCGCGACGCGCGCCGTTTTTCCAGCAGGCGTCGCCGCGCCCAACCCAGCAACCGCCCGGTCCAGGCGCGCGAGGGCGGGATCTGTCCGAACGGATCGGCGCGCAGGCGTTCGGCCTCCTGGGCCACCAGGGGCCATTCCCCCAGGGCGAACAGCAGGTGGTTGGGTTCCACCGGCAGGAGTTCCAGCTCCGAGACGGGATGCTCCAAGTCTTCGGGAGGGATGCCCTGCGAGGGCGAGGCCAGTTCGCGCAGAAGGTCGGGCAGCAGCGCCAAGCGCACCACCAGCAGCGTGGGGGAGGTCGGGAGCGCGCGAAGCCTCGCGGCCATGCGCGCGGCACGTTCGCGCAAGGCGCCCCGCGAGATCTTGTCCAGCGAAGCAAGACAGATTCCGGCGTATTCGGCGGCCCCCAGGACCTCCATCGACGAAGGATCGGGAAGATCGGGATCGTCGGCGAGCGTCGTGGGGGATTCGTCGTCCACGAACGCGATGGGCATGCGCTCCTGGATCGCCACCCGCGCGGCCGTGGTGCAGGCGTCGCACGGGTCGGCGGGCAGGATCCAGCGGCGGCCGTCCTGGATCCAGGTCGCGGCCCAGATCTCGGGCAGGTGCTCCACCGCGTGCAGGAATTCCTCCGCGATGGCCGGCGGCAGGTCCAGCGCCAGCATCTCGAAGCGGTGATCCAACAGGGCCTTGCGTGCCGCTTCCGAGAACGCGAGCGATCCGTGCCGCACCGGCAGGACCGACAGTCCCGGGAGAAGCTCGTGCAGGTGGAGCAGATCGGGCGCCATCATCGGGTCCGAGGATTTCCGTTCGTCCTGAGGAGCCGCGCAGCCGCGTCTCGAAGGGCGAAGGTGTCGAGAAGAGGATGCTCGGCCATCACCGATCCGAATGCAGGTCGTCGTCTTCCGGATCGAAGAAGAAGTCCTCGGTGCCGTGCGATTCGGGGCCGGGGCGTCGGGCGCGCAGCGCGCGCAGGTCCACGGCCTCGGCGCCCAGGACGCGCCGGATCGATTCAGGGAACGAGTCCCCGGGCGAGCCGCCGCCCTGCGCGGCCAGGCGGGTCGCCAGGCGCACCAGATTGATCCCGTCGCGGACGGAAAACGGCAGGTCCAGCCCGTGGGCCTCCTGGAGAAAGGCCACGCACATCTTGCGCAGGTCGTCGGGAGCGCGGGGCGCGTGGTGGGCCAGGATCCGTTCCTCTTCCGCGCTGGCCGGGAATCCGATCTCCACCTTTGGCTGCAGGCGCGAGACCACGTAGTCGGGGAGGTCGAAGGTCGATCCGTCCTCGTTCATGGTCACGCAGATGCGGAATTTGTCGTGGGCCTTCAGGCGCACGCCGGCCGTCACCGAATCGATGGTGCGCCGGTGGTCCAGCAGCGCAGCGAGCGAGGCCCAGGCCTTCTCGCTCATGCGGTTGCCTTCGTCCAGCACGCACACGCCGCCTTCCACTACCGCGGACAGAAGCGGTGATGCGCGGTACAGAATCCGTCCCCCGTCGCCAAGGACGGGGGTGATGATCAGATCCTCGGGGCGCGTGTCGGACGTGCACTGCTGCACCCAGCAATCCTGTCCGCGCAATTTCGCCGCGGCCATGGCCAGGGTGGTCTTGCCCACGCCGGGAACCCCGGTGATGCGCGGCGACAGCGGAGGATCGGTGTCGTCGCCGTCCATCCAGCACGCCAGCAGTTGGCGCATCGGCTCGCCCTGCCCGATCCACTCCGGGAGCACCGGTTCGGGGGGGAGGAGTTCGATGGTCACGCCGTCCAGGGTCAAGCTCTTCATGGTCGGGAAGGTACTTATCCCGCTCGACCCGGGACCGTCAGATCCCGGCGCGCACCACCGACAGGATCCGTTCCACCTGCTGCTCGAACGAGATGTCCGAGGTGTCGATCACGATGGCGTCGGCGGCGCGACGCAAGGGACCGACGGCTCGCGTGCTGTCCAGATGGTCGCGCTCCAGCAGGTTGGACAGGACCTCGTCGTAGTCCGCCTTGTGTCCCATCGCGGCGAGTTCCGCCACGCGGCGCTTGGCGCGCACGCGCGGATCGCAGTCCACGTAGAACTTGAACCTGGCGTGGGGGAACACCACGGTGCCGATGTCGCGGCCGTCCAGCACGCACGAACGTCCCAGGCCGTAGGCGCGCTGGCGATCCACCAGGACCTCGCGCACCGCCGGGATGGCGCAGTCCACCGAGACGCGTCCCGACACTTCGGGGGTGCGGATCGCCTTGGAGACGTCGACGCCGTTCAGGATCACGGTGCCCGGTTCGGGGAACAGGAATTCGAGCGTCGCGGCCAGCGGAGCCAAGCGCTCGGCGTCGCCGGGCTGGATCCCGGTGTCCTTGGCCTTGAGCGACAGGCACCGGTACATGGCGCCGGTGTCCAGGTAGTCGATATGGAGCCGCTTGGCGAGCTCCTTGGCGGTGCTGGACTTGCCGGTCCCCGAAGGACCGTCGATGGCGATGGTGTAGGGGCCGGAATTGGGCATCGTCGAAAAACGCCTTTACTTCAGGGTCACGCCGGGAATGGACGCCAGCTTCTGACGGATTCCGTCTTGCAAGGCGTTGACCTCGGTGTCGGTGGGGGTGCGGTCGGGGGAGCGGTACGAGACGCGCACGAGCACGGCCTTGCGGCCTTCCGGAACGCCCGCGCCTTCGTACACCGACACGAGTTTCACGGCTTCCACCAGTTCGTTGGCCGCTTCGGGGAACGCCTTCACGGCGTCCACGACGTCGCTGGCGGCGCGGGTCCGTTCGATCACCGCGTTGATTTCGCGGTGGGTGCCCGGGAACTCGCCGATGCGCACCGACTGCGCCGGTTTGGCGCCGTCCAGCAGGGCCACGATCGCGTCCAGATCCAGCTCCCAGACGTGGATCGGGAACTTGAGCCCCAATCCTTCCTGGACGGCGGGGTGGAGCTCGCCGAAGAATCCCAGGTTCCGCCCGGACGATCGCACCTGGGCCTGGCGCCCGGGATGCAGGAACGGTTCGGCGGCGTCCTGGACGAAGACCGGGGACAGTCCCAGTTCCGACAGCGCGCCTTCCAGGACGCCCTTGGCCTTCCAGAGGTCGGATTCCGCCTCCGAGCCCGTCCAGGGGCGGTCGGCCCACGGGCCAGTCACAAGGCCCGCCAGGCGGTTGGCCTCGCCAATTCCCGTCTTGCGGTGCTCTTCGAAGGTTTCGTGCAGATCGCGACCGAACACCTTTCCGCATTCGAACAGGCGCACCGAGCGCTCCTGGCGTCGAGCGTTGCGGGCGGCTGCCTTCAGCAGGTTCGCCACCGCCAGGCGAGGCAGGCAGGCGGTCTCGTCGGACAGCGGATTCACGAGCTGGACCAGCTTGGCGCGCGGGTCGGATTCGGGCAGCTGCAGGCGATCCTGGTCGGCCTGCGCCACGAGTCGCAGCGACAGCGTTTCGCTCAGCCCGCGCGAAGCGAAGGCGCGGCGGATGCGGCGGGTCCACTTCTCCTTGGCCGGCAGACGCACGGCGGCCACCGGGAACGACGGGAACGAGGTGGGGATGTTGTCGTAGCCCACCAGACGCGCGATCTCCTCCACCAGGTCGGCTTCGCCGGAGATGTCGGGGCGCCAGCCGGGAAGCTCCCAGGTCGTGGAATCGGCATCGGAACCGACCTCGCGGCAACCGATTCCCGCCAGCAGGGACTTGGCCGTCGCGGCGGGCACGTCCATGCCCAGCAGGCTCGCGACGCGCGAATGGCGCAACTTCACGACCGACTTGGCGGAGGGGTGGTCGGGACTGGACAGATCCTGCGCTTCGTCGGAAGCGCCGCCGCAGATGGACAGGATCAGGGACGTGGCGTAGTCCGAAACGGCGCGGGTCGCGAACGGGTCCACGCCGCGCTCGAAGCGGTACGAGCTGTCGGAGGCGCATTGGGTGCGCCGGGCCAGGAACCTCACGGTGGAGGGCACGAACCGGGCCGTTTCCAGGAAGATGTCGGTGGTGGTGGCCGAAACGCCCGAATCGGCGCCGCCCATCACGCCGCCAAGGCACTGGGGGCCGACTTCGTCGGCGATCACCAGATCGCCGGCAGCGAGAGTCAGATTCCGTCCATCCAGCAAGGTCAGCGTTTCGCCAGCCTTCGCGCCGCGCACGACCACCTTGCCCCCGCGCAACTTGGCGAGGTCGAAGGCGTGCAGGGGCTGTCCGATCTCCAGCAGCACGAAGTTGGTGATGTCCACCAGCGCAGAAATGGGACGCAAGCCCACGGTGCGCAGCAGGTTCTGCATCCAGGCGGGCGACGGGCCGTCCTTCACGCCCTTGATGGTGCGGCCCACGTAGCGCGAGCAACCCGCTCCGGCTTCGACGGAAACCGGCGTGACGGCCGGACCCGAGGCGGCGGGCAGCTTCACGTCGTCCAGGGGGTTCTTGAGCGGGCGTCCCAGCCGCAAGGCCAGCTCGCGGGCCAGGCCCAGGTGACCGGTGGCGTCGGGACGGTTGGGGGTGACGTTGATCTCGAACACCACGTCGGCCACGCCGGTGGCCTTCGAGAACGATTCGCCGGTGGGAAGCGACGCGTCCAGCTCCAGGATGCCGTCGTGGCTGGTCCCAAGGCCCAGTTCGTCGTCGGCGCAGAGCATTCCCTGCGACTCCATGCCGCGGATCTTGGCGGCCTTGATCTCCAGACCGCCGGGCATGGTGGTGCCCACCGTGGCCAGCGCCACCTTCAGGCCCGCGCGCACGTTGGGGGCGCCGCAGACCACGGGCAGCTCCTGCTTGCCGTCCCAGACCACGCACTGCGACAGCTTGGTGCCTTCCACCTTCTTGCATTGGCGCACTTCGGCCACGACCACGCCGGGGAGCGCGTTCACCGCGGTCCATTCCTCGACCTCGAGGCCCACGGCGGTGAGGTGCGAGGCGATCTCCGCCGGGGTCTCGGTCAGATCGACCAAGCGCTTGAGCCAATTCAAACTTGCCTTCATGGCGTCATCTCCATCGCGCTAGTCAAAAAATGTCAGGCCAGACCCTTGAACTGGCGCAGGAAGCGCATGTCGCCGGCGGTCAGGAGCCCGATGTCCTTGATGCCGTGGCGCAGCATGGCCATGCGGTCCAGTCCGAACCCGAAGGCGAAGCCCTGGAATTCCTCCGGATCCACGCCGCTGTTCGTGAGAACGTTGGGGTGCACCATGCCGCAGCCGCCGATCTCCATCCAGCCGTCGCGGTCCAGGCCCACCGAGCGGCAATCCACGTCCATCTCGGCCGAAGGCTCGGTGAACGGGAAGAAGCTCGGGCGGAACCGCAGCACCGCGCCTTCGCCGTAGAGGGCGCGCACCATCGTGTAGATGGTCGCCTTCAGGTGCGAGAACGAAATGCCCTTGTCGAGCACCAGGCCTTCCACCTGCGTGAACACCGGCGAGTGGGTCGCGTCGGAATCGCAGCGGTACACCTGCCCGCAGCTCAGCAGCCGAAACGGCGGCTTGCGGTCGCGCATCGCGTGGGGCTGGTAGTTCGACGTGTGGGTGCGCAGGACCAGGGAGTCTTCGCCGCGTTCGCGCGACAGGAAGAACGTGTCCTGCATGTCGCGGGCGGGGTGGTCGTCCGCGACGTTCAACGCGCTGAAATTGAACCACTCGGTGTCGATTTCCGGGGCGTCGGCGATCTCGAATCCCATGCCCGTGAACAGGTCCAGGATCTCGTCGCGCAGTGCCACCAGCGGATGCAGGGTCCCCGCCTCCGATCGGTCGCCGGGGAGCGTGAGATCCAGCCGTTCGCTTTCCAGGCGAGCCTTGAGCGCCGCGGAGCGCAGTTGTTCCTGGAGGCGATCCAGGGTCGATTCCACTTCCTGTCGCAGCGCTTGGACGGCGGCCCCGTAAACGGGCTTTTCGTCGGCGGACAGCGAGCCGAGATGGCGCATGAGACCTGGAATTTCGCCCTTTTTGCCCAAGAAACGAGAACGCAGCTCGACGAGTTTGGTCTCGTCGGCTGCGTTGATCTCGGACGCGAGCGAAGCCCAGGAAGACCGGACTTCGTCTAGCGGATTCATTTATGCGGCCTTCGCGACCTCGGCGACCTTCTGGAAGGCGGCAAAATCGGTGACGGCGAGATCGGCGAGGATCTTGCGGTCGATGGCGATGTTGGCCCTTTCCAGGGCGGCGATGAAGCGGCTGTACGAAATTCCGCACTGACGAGCCGCGGCGTTGATACGAACCACCCAAAGGCGGCGCATCTGGCCCTTCTTGTCGCGACGGTCGCGGTACGCGTACTGGCGAGCGCGGTCGACGGCCATCTTGGCGAGCTTGAAGACGTTCTTCTTGCGGCCGAAGTAGCCCTTGGCGGCGGCGATGATCTTCTTACGGCGGTGGCGGGAAGGAACCCGCTGTGTCGCTCTAGGCATTTCCTGTTACCTCTTCGATTCGACTGGAAAACTGAAATTTACGCGTAAGGAAGCATGTTGACAATGCGGTGCCTGTCGGAGGCATCCACATAGTCGCCCTTGCGCAGGCTACGCTTGAGCTTCTGGCTCTTGTTCTTCTGCAAGTGGCGCATCTTGGTCTGTTTGCACTTGACTTTGCCGGAGGCCTTCACAACGAAACGCTTCTTGGCGCTGCTGAGAGTCTTCATCTTGGGCATGTTGTCTGTCCTATTTGAGTTGGGTTGAAATTCTTGGAGTCGAACTCAGGCCACCGGAACCGGCGCTGGAGCCTGGACTGGAGCGGGCTCGGCGGCGGTGCCTTCGGCCCTTTCCTTGGCTGCAGCCGCCTTCTTGCGGCTGGGAGCGAGCAGAAGTCCCAGGGAGCGGCCTTCCATGGAAGGCGACTGCTCGACGATGGCGATTTCGGTCAGATCGCGCACCATCTGGTCCAGCAAACGGCGACCGTAATCCATGTGGGCCATTTCGCGACCGCGGAACAGCACCGAAGCCTTGATCTTCCATCCCTTGTCCAGGAACTCGATCGCGTGCTTCAGGCGGTATTCGTAGTCGTTCTTGTCGGTGCGAGGGTGGAACTTGATTTCCTTCACCTTCACCACGTGCTGCTTGGCCTTCGAAGCTTTTTCCTTCTTGGTCAGCTCGAACCGGTACTTGCCGAAATCCATGATTCGGCAAACCGGAGGACGCGCCATCGGAGCGACTTCCACCAGATCCAAGCCCTGCTCTTGCGCCATCTGCTTCGCGATGTGCGTCGGTACCACGCCGATCTGCTGCGCGTCGGCACCAACAAGCCGCACCTCGGGGATGCGGATCATGTCGTTGACGCGAGTGCGGTTCTCGGTGGAGGGCATCTCGAATGAGTGGAATCTGGCCAATCTGGCTCCTGGGCTGGTGATGTTCCATGACCCGCGTCGTTGCGAACGGACGCAGAGTCTAGAGAGAGGGGCGAATTATAGAAAAAGGTTTGTCAAGATTTGAGGGGGG
>JAKPQQ010000196.1 GCA_029557215.1 Fibrobacterota bacterium
CAACCGCCTGCGCGAACTGGGAGAAAAACTCGGGATCGCGAGCTACCTGATCGATTCCGCCGAAGAGGTCGACCCGGCTTGGTTCCGCGAGGCCAAGACGATCGGGATCACTTCCGGCGCGTCGGCTCCCGAGCGGCTGGTGCAGGAACTGGTGGAACACATCCAGAAGCTGCACCCCGGAACCACGGTGGAAACCTGGGACGGCGTGTCGGAAAACGTCCGATTCCCGCTTCCCAAGGAACTGGTGTAGAAGTTCTGAGTGCCTCCGGGTTCCGATTCCGGAACCGGATGCCCTCAGATGCCTCGCGCGTCCTCGTCGGACGGCTGGATCGCTCTCATGGCGATGGTGGCGTCGGCATCGTCGGGTCCCAACGATTCGCGCACGGGGAACACCTCGGTGGCGTCGTCCTGGGCCTCGGTCAACAACACATCGCCTTCGATCACCACCGATTCCTCGCTTTCCAGTCGCGAAAGGATTTCCGGGTCCGAGCCGTCGGGTTCGACCGAGCTCGCCACCACGGATCCAGCGTCCAAAGATGGCTCTTCCTGGCGGGGCTGATCGGGGTTTTCCAGCGCGGCGCCCTCCACCATGCTTTCCGGGTCCGGTTCGGCGGTGGGGACGTCGGCGGGGCCGTCCAATTCCAGTTGGGGGAGCGGTTCGCCGGTCTCCGGATCCAGACCGTCTCCGCCCCACAGCGCCTCTTCGCGGGCCAGGGCTTCCAGGCGCAGGCGTTCCTTCTGGGCCAACAGTCCCAGCACGTCGGGGTTGACCACCGGATCGGGCGTGTAGACCTGGTCCATTTCGGCAAGCTCGTCTTCGAACCGGGTGTCGGCCTTGCGGTAGACCACCATGGGCTGCCAGGTGCCCGCCTGCCGGAAACAAAGCTCCTCGGTCTTGACCAGTTCCATGATCGCCATGAAGGTGACCACGGGCAGCAGCTTGCGGCCGTCGTGGGGATATAGTTCTTCGAAGTGCGCCTTGCCGTCGCGCACCAGGTGGGCGCGGATGCGGTTCATGCGCTCTTCCAGCGGGATGTCGTCGATCTCGATCTCGTGCACGATCGAACGCGGACGCACCGACAAGACTTGTCGGAACGCCTTGAGCAGGTCGAACAGGCTCACGATGCCCGCTTCCAGGCCTTCGTCGTCCTCCACCTTCGGGCGCTCGCCCTGCGAGTCGGTCATGCCGCGCGGGAAGGTTCCCCAGACACGGGCCTCCATGCCTCGAAGGTTCTCCGCGGCCTGCTTGAACCGGCGGTATTCCAGGAGTTGCCGCACCAGTTCTTCGCGATCGAACCCGTCGAACTCTTCCGGCTCCAGCTCGCTCTGCATCTCGCGCGGCAGCAGGTCGCGGGCCTTGAGGGCCAGGAGCTTGGCGGCCATGACCAGGTATTCACCGGCCACGCCAAGGTTGTTCTCGCGCGCCTGGTCCAGGAACACCAGGTACTGGTCGGCGATCTGCGCGATCGGGATCGTCCGTGGATCCAGCTCCTGGTTGTGCACCAGGTACAGCAGAAGATCCAAAGGCCCCGAGAAGACGTCGAGGGTCACGGATGGACGAAGGTCAGCCACGCAAACCAATGTAACCTATTGCCGCGCAAGGCGTTGCGATAGATCGGCGATCAACACCTGGCATGTGACGTCGCACAGTGACGTCGTTGGTAGGGGCGATTCGCGAATCGCCCCAAACTGTGGAAACAGAGGCGACGGCACCGCTCGGCGCAGCCGCGAGAATAGAAAACGGCCTCGCACTCGGCGTCGAGTGGGGGCGTCCTCGTCAGTGAGTAGTTGCTGCGCGTTCAGTTGAAAATAACTGCGAACCGAGAGGACGCCACCACTTGGCGCAGCCGCGAGAACAATGCTTTGGTCGGGCGCCACCCCGATCACCGGGGTCGCCACCCTCCGGGCTCCCTCGATTCCTCGGTCGGTGCCGCATTTTCGGGCGATTCATGAATCGCCCCTACAACGACGGCACCAATGCCCTGCGGTCGGCTGGCGCGTGGATCACCATTGTCATCAGTGGAACGCCTCGCACTCGGCGGAGGCAATGGGCGAATCAAAAAGGCCGAACCCTTGCGGATCCGGCCTTCGATTGCCCGCTTTCGCGGTGCTTTTAGCGGAGAGAGAGAGATTCGAACTCTCGGTGGGTTTCCCCACACACGCTTTCCAGACGTGCACCTTCGACCACTCGGTCATCTCTCCAACTCAAGTTGGGTCAGCAAAGTTAACACGCCCTTTCCGGATTGGAAGGGGCGAAAAGGATCAGCTTTCCAGTTGTTCCACTTCCGACCAGGCGGCTTCCTGTTCCTTGACCAGGCGATCGCGCTCCTGCAAGGCCTGCGACGAGGCTTCGCGGTCGTCGAAGAACCCTGGGGCAGTCATCTTGGCGTCCAGCTCGGCCACCAGGGATTCGATCTTGGAAAGACGCGCTTCCAGTTCTTCCAGGCGCTTCTTCTTGCGGCGCTCTTCCTTCTGGGCGTCGCGATCGATCGGTTTGCCGGCAACGGTGGGTGCCGGAGTCGGAGCGCTCGCGGCCACAGGCGCGGGTTTGGCTTCCTTCTTGACCTGCACCGGAGCCTTCTGGGCTTCGGTCTGGCGGCGTCGCGCATCGAAATCGGCCAGGTGCGCCAATCCCGGAGCGTCGCCGTCGCCGGCGATCGCCAGGTACTCGTCGTAGGTGCCGGGCCAGTCCACCACGCGGCCTCCGCCCACGGCCAGAATCCGTCCTGCCAGCTCGCGGGTGAACAGACGGTCGTGGCTCACGAACACCAGCGTTCCGGGCCATTGCTTGAGGGCTTCGACCATGGCTTCGCGGGTGGCGAGATCCAGGTGGTTGGTCGGTTCGTCCAAAAGCAGGCAGTTGTTGGACCGCAGCAGGAGAAGCCCCAGACGCACGCGGGCCTTTTCGCCGCCCGACAGCACGCGGTACTTCTTTTCGGCGTCTTCGCCGGAAAACAACAACGACCCCAGCAACGTGCGGATCTTGGTGCGCAACGTTCCACCCGGGGCGGCGTCGTAGAGGATGTCCCCGATGGGACGGTCCAGTTCGTCTTCGGGAAGATCGTCGTACTGCGCGAACAGGCCGATTTCCGTCTTGTGCCCGATTCCCAGTTCTCCCGAGGTGGGTGGGAACTTCTGGGCGAACAGGTGCAGGAGCGTGGACTTGCCCGCGCCGTTGACGCCCACCAGCGCGACCTTCTCGCCGCGCGAGATCGACATTTCCACACCCGACAGGACCTGGTTGTCGCCGTAGGCCTTGCCCACGTTGCGCAGGATGAACGGGTAGGCGCCTCCGTCGGGCGGGGTCGGGAACCGAAGCGAGACCTTGTTGACCTCGGGAGGCAGTTCGATGCGCTCCACCTTGTCGAGTTGTTTTTGGCGGCTCATGGCCACCGAGCTCTTGGTGGACGTGGCCTTGAAGCGCGAGATGAACCGCTCGGCCTGGGCGATGTCGGCCTGTTGGCGATCGTAGGCGTTCTTGAGGGTTTCCAGCCAAAGCACCTTGTCGGCGCGGAATTTGGCGTAGGGGACCGGCCAGGAGCGCGCCTTGCCCAGTTCCAGCTCCACGATGCGGTTGGCGAGGTTGTCGACGAACGACCGGTCGTGCGTGATGAACAGCACGCTGGCCGGCATGGCCTTGATGTGGTTCTCCAGCCACATGATGGATTCGAGGTCCAGGTGGTTGGTCGGTTCGTCCAGCAAGAGCACGCTGGGGCGTCGCAGCAACACCTGGGCGAGGGCCGCTCGCATGCGCCAGCCGCCGGAAAACGACGACAGCGGCCGGTCCTGTTCTTCCTGGCTGAACCCGAGGCCCGCCAGCACCGTGCGGGCGTCGGACTCGAAGCTCCAGCCGCCGCCCACCGCCAGACGGTCGTGCAAGTGGCCGTATTCCTCGTAGTCCTCGTCGGTGGCCGAACCGTCGGTCATGCGGTGTTCGATCTCTTCGCAGCGGGTGTGGGCGCGTTGCAGTTCTTCGAACGCCCTGCAGGCGTATTCGAACACGGAAATGCCGGATTCCGAGGTGTCTTCGGCGGCTTCCTGGGCCAGGTAGCCGACGACCTCGCCGCGACCCAGGGCCACTTCGCCCGCATCGGGCTTCTGCATTCCGGAAATGACCTTGAGCAAGGTCGATTTGCCGGCGCCGTTGATCCCGAACAGGGCCACGCGTTCATTGTCTTCCACGCGCAGCGACACGTCGGAAAAGATGTCGCGTCCGCCAAAGGACAATCTGAGGTTGGATAGGTCGATCATTGGGGTGGGAAAGGTAACCCCGGGTTCAGGGGTTCGAAGATCGAGACACCATTGTGGAGTCCGATCATTCCTTCGATTTCAGTTCGGCGAGAGCCTCGTCGAAGGCCGAAGCCGGGAACGCTCCGTGGAACGAACGCGCGACGTCGCCATGCGCGTCCAGCAGGAACGAATGCGGCAGGGCTTGCAGCCCCAGGCTGTCGAACAGCGGGAGCGCGCCGGTGCCCACGGGGTAGGGGATGGAATGCTTGGAAACCATGAGCGGGACCGCGGCCGGGGATTCGTCGATGGACAACCCGACGATCTTGAGTCCGTCGGCGCCGTGGCGAGCCAGGAGTTCGCGCAGTTCTTCCACTTCGTCCAGGCAGTAGCCGCACCAGGTGGCCCAGAACACCACGAGCGAGGGCGAACCTTCGAGGTGTTCCCGCTTCACGGAGTCGGTGCCGCCGGGTTGCGGGAACGAAAAGGCGGGGAACGGCTTGCCCACCATGTCCTGCGAGGCGTCGCGCTCGCAGCCAACCAGAAACGTCGCGAACAGAAAAATCGAAAGATGCCGGAATCTGCGAAGCATGGGTGCAAGGTACACGGCGAGATGCGGGATTTCGATGTAACTTCGAGAGGTTCCCAGTTTTGGTGGAGGGTCGCATGCGTTTGAGCCAGTTGATCGTTCCGGCGTTTCTAGCCGTGGTGGCCCATGCCCAGGTCAAGATCGAACCCCCTTCCCCGTACATGTCTTCGCCGCCGCCGGCGGAAGCCGACACGACGGTGATCGATCCGGGACGCAAACCCAATTGCGAAACCCAGCCCGGCCTTGCCGAAGCCTGGTACGCCGATTGGAACCTTTCCACCGATCGTCCCAGCGCCGCTCCTTTGCAGATTTCGGCTCCGCGCCGCAACATGCACACGTTCCGCGTCGCCTTCGACGACAACGGCTGGCCCACCGAGGTCGCCTACTACGACGCCAAGGGCAAGGTTCGCTGGACCAAGTTGTTCAAGTACCCCGCTCGGATCCCCGCAGGTCCCGGAGGCGTCCCCTACAGCGGAACCTGGATCGGATCCAACGGCAAGGCCATCCAGATGGACAAGGTGGCGGCCGCCTACAAGCAGGAAAAATGGGAAGTCGCCATGAAGAAATACCGGGTTGGCGACGCCCTGGGCGAACCGCTCATCATCGAGGTGACTTCCGTGGGGACCACGTTTTCGGCCAAGGCCGAAACCTGGGTCTACCTGATCGACGGCCGCGAAGTTCGGTTCCCCTTCGACAAGGACAACCGGCTCGTCTCGTTGCCGGTGATGGGTGCCGAGCCCCCTCCTCCGCCGGTGCTGGCGGCACCCGAACCTCCCAAGGCGGAGCCCGCGAAGCTGGATAAGCCCAGCAAGAAGGGCAAAGCCAAGGGCAAGGAGGCCAAGTCCAAGGTGGATTCGGCCAAAGCCGACCAGCCGAAGGTCGACAGCGCGGCCAAGGTCGCGTCGCCTTCCGACACGGCAATCGCCAAGGAGCCAGCCAAGCCCGACACGGCCAAACCCGCGCTGGATTCGAGCAAGGTCAAGCCGCAAATCGATTCCGCGGCGGCCAAGCCCGCGGTCCAGGATTCCACGAAGGCCAAGGCGGCGCCCGCAAAGCCGGCCAAACCCTCCAAGCCGGCGCCACGCTACCGTTCCAAGGCCAAGATGGTCGAATAAGTCCGTCGTTTCGCGCCTGGTGCCCTTCGACTCAGGACAGGAACGGAGGGCCGCGTTGGCGGGTGTTGGCATGCACCGTAGGGGCGATTCACGAATCGCCCTCTCGCGAAGACGCCAACACCGACCGAGGCCGCGAAGGAGCCCGGAGGAGGCCGGCCCGTCCGATTCCATGATTCGGACGGGCGGCGCCCGTCAGCCCTTGTAGAAGGCCTCGACCTGCTCGACGATTTCCGTCGCCTTGACCAGGCGCATTTCGCTTCCGGCCTTGCGTTCCTTCCACTCGAAGGCGCCCTGCTCGCGGGACTTGCCGCCCAGCGCCAGACGCACGGGAATGCCCCAGAGGTCGGCGTCCTTGAACTTCACGCCGGGGCGCTCGTCGCGGTCGTCCAACAGCACCTCGAATCCGGCGGCCTCCAGTTCCTTGGCGAGCTTCACGCAGTCGTCCAGGAGTTCGCCTTGGCCCAGCGCAACCAGGTGCACGTGGTACGGGGTCACTTCCTTGGGCCAGACGATGCCGTTGTCGTCGTGCGAATCTTCCACCACGCTCGCGAGCAGGCGGCCCACCCCGATGCCGTAGCAGCCCATGACGGCGGGGCGCGTCGTTTTGTCTTCGGCCTGGAAGGTGCAACCAAGAGCTTCGCTGAACTTGGTGCCCAGCTTGAAGATGTTGCCGATCTCGATGCCGCGCACGGCCTTCAGACGATGGACACCGTTGATCTCCAGGTGGCCTTCGGCGGCCTGTGCCACGTCCACCGGCTCGGAGAAGGGACCGGCGACGGTGAAGTCGCGGCCGTAGTTCACGTTCTTGACGTGGAACCCGGCTTCGTTGGCTCCGGCCACCAGGTTGGCGCTGACGGGAACCGACAAGTCGACCAGCAGGATGCCGCCCTTCATCCCGATCGGCGAGGCGTAGCCCGGGACCAGACCCGCGGCGCGGATCATGTCGTCGGTGGCGGCGAAGACCACCCGCGCCTTGAGGGCGTTCTTGACCTTGGTCTCGGAGACGTCCAGATCGCCCCGGATGGCCACCGCGACGAATTCCGTCTTGTCGCCGATCTCGGCGCCGTACATGACCATCTTGAGGGTGTTCCTGGCTTCCACGCCCAGCAGTTTGGCGACGTCGTCGATGGACGACTTGCCCGGGGTCGCCACGCGCTCCATGGGGAGTTCCTCGCCGGGGATCCCTTCGCGGGCGAACACGGCGATTTCCGCGTTGGCGCTGTAGCCGGTCTCGGGGCACAGGATCAGGCTGTCTTCGCCCATGGGGGACTGCAGCATGAATTCGTGGGCGACCTTGCCGCCCATGATGCCGGTGTCGGACTGCACGATCACGGGCTCGATCCCGCAGCGGCGGAAGATCCGCACGTAGGCGTCGTAGGCGCGCTGGTAGTATTCGTCCAGGCACTCCTGGTCCTTGTGGAACGAATACGCGTCCTTCATGGTGAATTCGCGCACGCGGATCAGGCCGCCGCGGGCGCGGGGCTCGTCGCGGAACTTGAGCTGGAACTGCCACAGCATGAACGGAAGCTGGCGGTGGCTGGAAAGTTCTTCCGACGCGACCTGCGTGACGGCTTCCTCGTGGGTCATGGCCAACACCATGGGGTGCTGTCCGCGGTCCTTGAACCGCACCAGTTCGGAGCCGATCAGGTTGTAGCGCCCCGACTTCTCCCACAGCTCGGCGGGTTGCACCAGCGGGAGCGACAATTCCTGTCCGTCGATGGCTTCCATTTCCTGTCGGATGACGGCTTCGATGCGCTTGAGCGCCTTGTGGCCCATGGGCTGCACGGCGTACAGGCCCGTGGCCAGGCGGCGGATCAGGCCGGCGCGGGCGAGCCACACGTGGCAGGCCATCTCGGCGTCGGAAGGGGCTTCGCGGAGGGTGCGACCGAACATCTTGGATACGAGTTGCATAGGGACGGAAATGTACCCACTGAACCGGACGATGCGCGTTCCCAAGGCCGCATCGGTCCCGGAGATGGCGGGTGTTGGCTTACCTTTGCCGATCCACGAACCCGATGGGATTTGCCAGCGCCATGAAGACATCGATCGTCCGCATCTCCACGTTCGCCACGCTCCTCGCTTCCGCCGCCGCGCTGGCGGGAAGGGGCGGCCAGTTCCTGCCCATCCCCGTCGCCTTCAGTTCTCCCGAGACGGGAATCGGGGGTGGCGTCAAGCTGAGGTGGCTCGATCCGCTCGACAAGCCGGGCATGGTCGATCTCATGGCCTACATCACCCAGAAGGCCCAGACCCACGCCGAAGCCGAGGTCCTGCGGGATTCCATCCACGGCGCGTGGCGCCTGAACGGCTACCTGGAAACCGGCAAGTTCCCCGGGCGATGGTTCGGGACCGGCAATCCGCTGCGTGACGAACTGGCCGGCGTGTACACGCCCATCTACTACGGAGGCTGGATCGGCGCGGGGCGGTGGTTCCCCGACGGTTGGCTGGTGGGCGCCAAGGCGACGCTGGAACATTGGGACATCAGCAACGACCGCCAAGGGATCTACGCGACCGGGGCTCGCTTCACCGGAGACGAGGGTGGCCTGGAGGCGAACCTGGGCCTGGAGGTGACCCACGAGGGGCGCGATCTTCCCGAAAACCCCAGGGCGGGCGAGTACCTCAAGATGTCGCTCCAGACTTCGGTGCCCGGCACGGACTTCGATTGGCAGAATTTGACCGTCGACGCTTCCTACACGATGTCCTTCGGGGATTTCACTTCCGTCGTGCGCGCCCACCACGAAGAGGCCTGGGGGAGCATCCCCTTCTGGCGCACCCCGTACATGGGCTGGCGCAAGTCGCTGCGCGGCCTGCCCGACAAGCGACTGCGCGGGAACGCAGCCCAATGCGCCGGCGCCGAGGTCCGTTGGAACGGCCCCAAGGTGTGGGTGGCCCAGGCCCAGCCCGCCGTTTTCGCGGAACTTGGCCGCGCCGAAGGACATCGCGCCGTGTGGACCGCCGACGCCAACTGGGCCGCGGGTGCCGGCGTGCGCGCGGTGCTGGCCGAAGGCAAGGCGGTGTTGCGCGTGGATTATGGATGGTCGGAAGTGGGCTCCGGACTCTACGTCGACTTCGGCCAAGCCTTCTGAAAAGCCAGTCATTGGCGGCGCATACTCGCGATCCTCACCACTCGCCGTCCCGACGCGGACGGCTTCGGGTTCGGATCCCTTCGTCTGCATCCACCACTGACCGGATTTTGTCACAGCGGCGGCGCATTGGCGGCCTTCGGGCGCCTCGCGGTGGGGTATTCAGGGGCGCTTGGTCGACGTTCCAGGGCTCCCATTCCGGTTTCGGAATGGGAGGGTGTTGGATCGACGCCTCCCGCGTGGCCCTTCCTCGACGCTTCGTCTGGCTCCGCCTCGCTCGGACCTAAACCGGCGGCGCATTCTCGCCATCCTCACCACTCGCCGTCCCAGGGTTCCCACCGATTTCCATGGAATCGGTGGGAGAGTATGGAACGACGGCTTCGGGATTGGCACCCGGAGGGTGCCCCACCAAGCTGAAGGAAACGCGCAGTGGTCAGATGACTTCGTCTGCATCCACCACTGACCGGATTCTGTCATAGCGGCGGCGCATTGGCGGCCTTCGGGCGCCTCGCGGTGGGGTATTCAGGGACGCTTCGTCTGGCTCCGCTTCGCTCGGACCCGATCGGGTGGTGATCGCAGGGCTGCGGTCCTGGATCAGAGGCCGAAGACGGATTTCGGGTCCAGCGCGAAGAATTCTTCGAAGGGGATGCCTCCGGTTCCGATCGTCCAGAGCTTCGCTTCGGGCCAGCGCTTGCCGAATTCACGCAGGCCGGCGGGGTTTTCAGGCTTTCCGCTCTTGATTTCCAGAGCCCACAAGCCTTTTGGAGTGCGGATCACAAGGTCCACCTCCCAATGCTTGTCGCGCCACCAGCGCAGTTCGGCGCCGGTTCCATCCAGTTCCTGGACCAGGTGTGCCAGGACCGCGTTTTCCACCATGCGTCCGCGCCAGGTGCGGTCCGTTCCGAGGTCTTGACGGACCTTGCCCGACAAGGCGGAGGCCAAGGCGTTGTTCCGGACCACGAGCTTGGGGCTCGACCCTCGACGGCTCTGCAGACCCGGCCGCCAAGCCTCCAGGCCGGTGACCAGGAACGCGTTTTCCAGTAGATCAAGGTAATGCGCGAGCGTCACGGTGTTGCCTGCGTCCTGCAGACTTCCGAGCATCTTGGTGTACGAGATGGCCTCGGCGGGGTGGAGGCAGGCCAGTCCGAACAGGTTGCGCAGCAGCGTGGGCTTGCGGATGGGCTGCATCTGCAGCACGTCGCGGGCGAGGGCTGTTTCCACTAGGGAATCCCGGATATGACCTCGCCACAACTCCGGGCGGTGGCGCAGCCGCACCGCTCCGGGGTAACCTCCGTAATAGAACCAATCCTCCAGATCCATCCCGAACGCATCCTTCATTTCCGACGGGTTCCAGTGACCGAATCGATGCAGGAGGAACCGTCCCGCCAGCGATTCGCTCAAACCGTGCTGCACCATCAGGGCGGAGGATCCCAAGACCAGGACCTTGAGACCGGGCGGACGGTCGCGGTCCCAAAGCGCCTTCAGGGTTTCGCTCCAGCCCGACACTTTCTGGATTTCGTCCAGGATCAGCAAGGCCGACTCCCCACGTGCGGCCTCGACCGCGCGTTCCCAATGGAGCTGGATCCAATCAGGTCCCAAGGCGACCGGCGAATCGCCGCTTTCCATCACGAAGGGAACCTTCAGGCTCGCTGCGATCTGCCGTGCGGCGGTGCTCTTCCCGACCTGCCGAGGCCCGATCAACACATGGATGTACGGAAGATCCTCGTCCAGCAGTTCCAGGATGTGACGTGTGCGGAGTCGCAGGTAATCTTGAGGAAGTGTCGTGCGCATCGGAGTCCTCGCCTAGCTCTTGATTATACTCATCTACTGAGTAAAAGTACTCATCTATTGAGTAAAATTCAAAAATGGGGTGTGTCCACGGGATTTGGCCGAGGCTCTGCCGAAGTCGAAGGCCGGTGGCGATGCTTGCGGACCCGAATGGATCATTCCTGTCATCGCGCAAACAAAAAGGCCCCCTCTCTTGCGAGAGGAGGCCTGAGGAGCGTGGCTCCTTGTCGAACTTAGATGCCGCCCGGGATCAGGGCGTTGTACTGCTCGAGCGTGCCGTTGTCCATGCAGCACTCGATGATCTTCTTGCCCAGCGGATCGAGCTCGGGAACGTTGAACTGCGGCAGCTCCTTGCGGAAGAAGTTGAGCAGGATCTCGGCGCCCTTGTCGTAGGTCTCTTCGCCGACTTCGGGCTGGGTCTCGGGCTGGAGGAACCAGCGCGGGATCATGGTGCCTTCGATCTGCATGTGCCAGGGAGCGTAACCCAGCAGCGGGCAGCGAGCGGCCACCAGCTGGTCGGGACGGAAACGCGCTCCGCCGCGGCGAGCCAGGTATTCGCGCGTGAGCCAAGAGCTCATGAACGAGATCTTCCAGGCGCCGATGTGCTGGTTGGGAATCAGAACGTTGCGCGTGTCGGGCGTGCTGCGGATCTGCTCCAACAGCAAGTTGGCCTGATCCACGCGGCGACCGGTGCAGAATGGCCAGTAGGAGCCTACGCCTTCCGAACCCATGCCGCCGGTGACGTCGACGATGGACGGATTGGCGTGACCGCGAGGGGCCACCAAGCGCCAGAGCCAAGCCAGGGAGGGCGGGATCACATGGAACAAGCCCATGATGCCATAGCTGGGAGCCTGCTTGTGCGTGGGAGGGCAACGAACGCCGAAGGAACGGACGTTGACTTCCACCGGACCGGTGTGGATGCCGTGGATGAGCTCACGCGGGATGATGACGCGAGGATTCGGGCAAGGCTTGCCCGGCGCGTCTTCCGTGTGTTCCCAGACCAGCGCCATGCCCCCCGGAGCCACGAAGTGGTTCAAGTACAGAAGCGGGATCTTGGAATTCAGGCACATTTCTTCCAGATGGGGATCTGTGCCGTAGTTCGTGATCATGTCGGTGCGCACGAACCAACCTGCTTCGGCGTCGGCCACGTGCAACCGGGTCTTGCCCGTGTTGTACTTGGGGTGCGCAACGCCCATGTCGTCCATGGAGGGGTACAGCTTGCAAGCGGTGGGCAGCGTCACGTAGCGCTTTTCGCCGGTCTGCACATGCACACCCAGCAACAGGCGGCCGTCGGACTGGCGATGGATGTTTTCCAGCATTTCGGACTTGCCGCCGCCGGATGCGCCTTCGTGCATGAACGACACGATGTTGTCGTAGGGGGTTTCGACCATCACCGCCGAGCAGTGGTTGGTGACCCAGCTTTCCTTCTCGCCCTTGTCGATCAGGGTGGAGTAGATGCCCTTCTTGGCGGACGGACCGGGATACAAGTTGTAGGAGAAGATCTCCTGGTATTCGGTCTGGCGATTGTGCACCACCACCTGCTTGTTGGCGAAGTGGGTGTGGCGGAACGGAGGAGCGACAAACACGATCGCGCCAGTGATCTTGAAGTCGTCGGGAATCTGGTTTCCGGGGATGAAGCCCTGCAAGTCGGCCAACATGCCCGCGAAAAATCCTGCGTTGCGGGGGCAGATCAGGAGCGATCCGTAACCAAGTTCGTCGGGGCCGGAGTAGAAGGGCAATACGATGAGTTCGCGCTGGGCGAGCCAATCGAAGGTCTCTTTGCGGGTTTCGTCGAAGGACTTCCCGAATCGCTCCTGGTAGGTGGGCTTGTCGGTGGGCTGGGTGTCGGCGATCACCATCGCGTTGGGATCGCGTCGACGCATGCTCAGGTCGGGGAAATTCACAGACACGCCATTGAGGGCCTTCACCACGTTGGCTTCGATCACGCGGCCCTTGCCGGGGATTTCGTAGGCCACGGTGTAGGTGCCCAGATCGTCGCGGTTGCCAACGGTCCAATCGGTGGAACCGATTTCGCGGCCGAGCGCCCAGTCGAGAAGATCCTCGCGTTTATCGGCAACATGGATGCCCCGTGCGCGACCCAGGAGGTCGGCGACATCCTGAGGTAATTTCAACGAACGCCAGTTCTCGCGAAAATTGATCACACCCATTGCCTGCTAGCTCCTTCTGGCTGAACAAGATTAAGGACCGGAGTGTCCAAAATAGACACGCCACCCCCTATCGCACAGGGCGTTTTCGGTACCGCCAAAAGGATTTCTACTGTGGAATCCAAGCGTGGAAACTGCAACCCTTTTTGTCCTTTTATCCAGTCTGGCAGGCTCCGATGTTCCGGTCGGGGCTTCCATCGCCCAAGAACTCACCGACATCCATCGCGGCATGAGTCCGCGGTCCATCGGATATCTGGATGCGGGACAGATCCAGAATCTGCGCGCGGTCGATCGCGAGCCCCACCAGGCCTACGGGACTCTGCACGGATTCAGGGAGGTGCGTCGCGTCACCGGGATCGTGATGGGCCCCGATTCCGCTACGGTGTTCCGCTACGGTTTGATGGGCAGCTGGCAGTCGGGTGGCTGGACCAAGGACCTGTACCTGGCGTCGGCGCCGTCGCTGAACCAATCCCGGACGCGATGGGCGGCGGGGCTTGCGGCGCGGCATCTGGAACAGGACTGGTTCGCGGCGGCGGGATGGTTCCATGTCGATCCCGAATCCTGGAAGGACGACCGAGGCTACCGCACCGAGGATCCCGACAACGCACTTTGGGCGCAGGGCCGGTTCCGTCGCTTCGGAATGATCGCCGCCACCGGCACCGACGGACCCAGGTTCGCCCGGATCGGGTATCTGCCGGATCCGGAACCCTTCGGGAAGTACGCCAAAAAATGGTTCCTGCCGCAGCTGGAAGCCGCCTTGAACTGGAGCGAAGCCGACTGGAACCCTTGGAGCGACCAGGCCGCCTTCGGTGCCGAGGTGCGGGCGGGGCTTCTGGCGGAACGGCTTTCGGGGCGTCTGGAGGCGGGGATGGACGGATTCCGTCTGATCCAGCTGCAGTCCAACCTGGATCCCGAAGGCAACGTGGGAGTGGATCTTTCCTGGGCCCGCGCCCGGGGCGGGAACGGGCCTGGAATCCGGTTGAGGGTCCCGTTCCTCACCTTCTCCATGAACGATCCCGACGACATCGCCGCCTTCGGCGTGTCGGGCCGAGGGATCGTCTGGTCCTTGCGCATCGTGATGACCTGGGAAAAGAGCCAGGGTTGGTATCGACCGGGCCGGCGACTTTCTTCCGGAGGTGGATCATGATCCGCGGTTTTTTTGCGATGGGGATCGCCATCGCGGCGCTTTCGGGGTGCCTCGTGGATCTCTACGGGGGCGATCCACGTCTCCAGCTCAAGAATACCAGCGCCTTCCCGGTCAAGACCGTCGGCGTCGGCGATCCCGACAACCCGACCTGGACGCACGATCTGGAGCCCGTTCTCAAAACCGGCAAGACGTCCGAGGTGATCGATCTGCCGGTCGCAGGCGACTTGAATCTGTGGATTCTGGTTTCCGATACCGCAGCCGGTTTGGATACGGTCCTGCTCCGTCCTCAACGGTTCGATCTTGGGGGATTCCGTCTGCTGGAAGTGAAAGGGCAGGATCGCTCCGAGTTATCCACCACCCCCTGACGCTACTCCCCGCTCTTTCCACACAGTTATCCACATTCTGTGGGTTTCGTGTGTGATTTTGTCCCCACCTCGTTGATGTGGAGGCAAATGTGTTGCCCTCTCCGTGCACCGTTTAGTGGCGATTCATGAATCGCCACTACGGCTTTGCCGAATCGACCTTGACGGAATCTGTTGAAACGGTCCTGGGCGCGGATGCCGCGGGCTGGCCCGCCTTGTACAGCCGTTCGAACTCGGCCAACGCGCGCTTTTCGCCCGACGTGTAGGTGGCCTTGACCATGGGCGGCTTGCCCAGCGCGTAGGCCTGGCTGGCCTGCATCACGTCGTCCAGGATTTCCTGGATCTTGCCGATGGCCACCGACTTGAACATGCCCATGTTCATGATCGTGTTCACGAACGCGTTGGCGGGGAACATGGTGAAGCGAAGACTGTAGCAGGTGTTGGGCGACCCCGGACCGGCCGGCCAGGCGCGGAACTCGATCACCACGTTGCCCACCAAACGCCACTTGAGGATGGAGACTCGCCCCTGTCCCCAGTACACCCGTTCGCGGTGGTCTTCCCTAATCCACAATTGCCGGGCCTGGCCCGACAGATTCCGGCCGTTGCTGCCCTTGAACGCGAGGCTGTCGCGCACGTTGGGGTATTCGGCGGTGTACTTGGTCCCGCGATAGCTGTTGATCAGCTTGGCCGCCACCGGGATGTTGGCCATCAGGTGGTCCAGCGCCGCCAACGGCACCGGCACGGTGTCGGCCACCACGTACATGACGTGGTACTTGGAGCCCATGTAGCGGTACATGTCGACCGCTTCGGGCGAAGTGGGATGGATCCCCCTCCGGGCGAATCCGCGCACCCAGCCACAGTAGTTCTGGTCCAGTTCCACGCCCTTCACCGGAGCCGACGTGGCCTCGGTGCACGAGGCCGTCTTGTCCTGGAGCTTGCAGGTACGCACCAGGTTGCAGTAGGCTCGTTGCGGCGTGGGCTGGTCGGGATCCATCTTGGCCGACGCGCCCTGGGCGAACAGGACCAGCGCCAGCGCCAGATTCCGTGGGACGGATCTCACCCCGTTCAGCCCACGTAGCGACGCACGACCAATGTCGCGTTGTGCCCGCCGAAGCCGAAGGAGTTGGACAGGAACGCGTCGACCTTGGCTTCGCGCGCGGTGTTGGGCACGTAGTCCAGGTCGCAATCGGGGTCGCGCTCGAACTGGTTGATCGTGGGATGCACGATGCCCTTGTGGATGGCCATCAGCGCGGCGATCAGTTCCAGCGAACCCGCGGCGCCCAGCAGGTGCCCGGCCAGCGACTTGGTGGAATGCACCATGATCTTGCTCGCGTGGTCGCCAAAACAGCGCTTGATCGCGCCGGTCTCGCCCTTGTCGCCCAGCGGGGTGGACGTGCCGTGCGCGTTCACCAGCTGCACGTCGGAAGGATTCATGCAGGCCTTTTCCAGGGCCATCTTCATGGCGCGGTAGCCGCCTTCGCCTTCCGGATGCGGAGCGGTGAGGTGGTAGGCGTCGGCCGACTGGCCGAATCCCGCCAGTTCGCCGTAGATCTTCGCGCCGCGGGCCTTGGCGTGCTCCAGTTCTTCCAGCACGACCACGGCGGCGCCTTCGCCCATCACGAACCCGTCGCGACCGAGATCGAACGGACGGCTGGCGGTCTCGTCGTTGCGCGTGCTCATGGCCTTCATGTTGCAGAATCCGGCAAAGGTCAGCTCGGCGATGGCGGCTTCGGCTCCACCGGCGATCATGAGGTCGGCGTCGCCGCGCTTGATGATTTCGGCGGCCTCGCCGATGCTGTGGTTGGCGGTGGCGCAGGCGGTCACGATCGCCAGGTTGGGCCCCTTGAGGCCGTATTCGATGCTGAAATACCCCGACAGCATGTTCGGGATGATCGCCGGGATCAGGAACGGTGTCACGCGCTTGCAGCCGCGGGCATCCAGGATGCGCTGCTGTTCGGTGATGGTGGCCATGGCCCCGATCCCGGTGCCCAGGATGGCGCCAAAGCGTTCGGCAACCTTCTCGACATCCACGCCGCAATCGGCCAGGGCCTTGGCGGCGGCATGGTGGCCCAGGATCTGGTAGCGATCCAGGCGGCTGGCCATCTTGGAATCCTTGAAGCTGCTCAGGTCGTCGAATCCCTTGACCTCGCCGGCCACCTTGGTGGGGTAGGTGGACGCATCGAACCGCGTGACCGCGCCGACGCCGTTGACGCCCTTGGCAAGCGCATCCCAAGTGGATTCCACGTCGTGGCCGAGAGGATTGACCGTTCCGAGTCCGGTGATGACGATGCGACGCATGTCCATTCCTTTGGTAGGATACAAGGATCGAAGTTCGACGGGAACGCCGGACGGGCCGTCCGGATTCCCAGGAAGCGGGCAAAGGTAGGAAGAGCGTTCCCGAAGAAGCGGGGCTATCGCGGTTTGCCCAGGAACACGCGGGTGGCGCCGGAATTGTCGGGTTCGTGGCTGTTCACCAGGGGATGGCGGTCCAGTACCCGCTTGACCACGCCCGCGAGTGTTTTCGCGCCGTGCAGCACCAGCAGGGTCTGCTTCTTGGCCATGAACGAGCGGTGCAGGAAATCGTCCAGGGCGTCTTCGGATTCGGCCACCGTGAGCAGATGCAGGTCCAGGGTGGCCTGGGGTTTGAACCAGGATGCCCCTCCGCGGTGGCTGGTCGGAGGTTTTTTCACGGGTTGGCCTCCCGCAAGGTGGTGACGATTTCCGACGCGATCTCCGCCACGGGTCGGTCGGCGAGAACCCAGGTCGGGTGCAGCTTGTTGCGCAGCCAGGTTTCCTGGCGCTTGGCGTACTGGCGCGTGGCATCCACGATTCGCTGGCGCGTCGGCGCCGGTACGTGGTCCAGGTGCGCGACTTCGCGCAGTTCGGGATACCCGATGCATTTCCAGCAGGGGGCGTCCAACGGCAATGTTTCCAGGGCTCGGATTTCCTGGATCCACCCATTTTGCAACATCTTGTCCAGTCGGGATTCCAGTCGCCGCTGCAAGGCCGCGCGATCCAGTGCCAGCGCGAAGATCTTCGCCAGGGGAGCCAGGGGAGCATGTCCTTTGGCGGTGGCGCCACGCGACAGCAGCAGGGCCTTTTCCAGCGCGCGCAACAGGCGCACCGGATTCTGCCAGGCGTCGTGCGGAGGAGTGGGGTCCAGCGCGACAAGTTCCTTCCAGAGAGGTTCGCGTCCTTCCTGCTCCCAGCGGGATTGCAGCCGGGCGCGCAGTTCGGGGTCCGGTGCGGGCACCGGGTCCAGCCCCTTGGCCAGCCCCAACAGGTATTGACCGGTGCCGCCCACGGCCAGCAGGTCGGGTCCGGGCGTGGCCAAGATCGATTCGACCCGTTCCAGCCACGCCGCCACGGAATCGGGGGCGTCGGGGGCCAGACACCCCACCAGATGGTGGCGGATTCGGCGCTGCTCCTCGCTGGTGGGGGCGGCGGTGCCGATGGCCAATCCTTGCCGGGATTGGCCCGAATCGCAGGAAAGGATCTCCAGCCCAAGCGCCGAGGCGACCTCCAGGGCGACCGCGGTTTTGCCGCTGCCGGTGGGTCCACCCAACATTCCCACGATCTGACGCCCGCGATTCTCTACATTGCCGGTCCCCATGACACCAAAGATGCGCCTGATCTACGGATTTTATCTGGCTGTCGGACTCGCCGTCGCGGGATTCCTGGGCTGGAGGGCCGTGGTGTTCTTTCCCGAGGCCTGGAAGGTGTTCGGGGAACGCGACCAGAAGGCCTTCCGGTCGGTGCGCATCGACAGCACGGTGTTCGAGAACGAACCCGCCGCGGGCGCCGACACCACGCGGCTTTCGCAGGACACGGGGCTTGTCGGGTTGTTCTCGCGCCTGGCCGTTCCGCTGGGCATCGCCAAGCGCAAGACTTCCGTCACGGCCACCGAAATCGGTCCGGTGCCGCTCTACACGGTTGACTTCGCCAAAGGGGTGCCGCTTCCCCAGCGCGTGCAGATCTTGTCCGATTCGTTCGCCGCCCACGGGTTTCGGTTGGACGAATCGTCCGAGCGCCCCAGGGCCAAGTTCCCCTGGGCGGCGCGCCTGACGCGCAACGACAGCGTGGTGGCCCTGGTGAGAGGGCGGTCGTTCGCGCCCGCTGTGGCGGGCACGTTCCAGCTCCACGTGGGATTCTGGTCCGACAGCCTCACCGTTGCCGAGCTCGCCGCTCTGGAGAACCTGCCCGCGGGCACGTTCGTGGCCATCAAGCCCGATGCGTTCGCTGCCACCCAGTTGTCGGCGATCTCGCGGCGTTCCAAGCTGGTCCTTGCGGTGGCGCTCAAGGTGGAATCTTCGCTGTACCCGGTGAGCCTGCAGGAAAGGACCCGGATCCTGCTCCACCACGACATGCGCGACCTGGAAGGCCGCGTGCTGGCCAACGATTCGGTCGAGGCCCTGGCCAAGGGAGTGGTCGTGCTCGACGGCGACCGCGGCGCCCGCGATCCGGGACTGGCCGGGCGGATCGCCGAGTTCCTGCGCGACAGATCCTGGTGGATGATGGACGCCACCCGCACCAGCGCTTCGCGCCTGGAGGAATCGGCGGTCGAACAGGGCGTGGGGATCCTGGTTTCGGCGCGCAAGACGGATTCCGACCCGATGTCCGCCCTGGAGGCCGCCGCCAAGCAGGCGGAATCCGACGGCGAAGCCGCTGTGCTCATGAAACTGGACACCGCCTCGGTCGCGAAGTTCGTGGCCTTCGTACCTTTGGTCGCGGAGCGTGGCGTGTCGATCGCGCCGTGGCCCGTACTTCACCGCCGTCCGACTGGAGACTGAAATGGTCAAGCTGGGAGTGAACATCGATCACGTCGCCACCGTCCGCGAAGCCCGAAAGGAGCGCAACCCCGACCCCGTCGCGGCCGCCATCCTCGCCGAGCTCGCCGGGGCGCACGGGATCACCTGCCACCTCCGCGAAGACCTGCGCCACATCCAGGAACGCGACGTGCGCCTGTTGCGCCAGACCGTGACCACGCACCTGAACCTGGAAATGGCTCCCACCGCCGCCATGGTGCAGTTCGCGCTGGAACTGCAGCCCGACATGGTGACCCTGGTTCCCGAGCGTCGTCAGGAATTGACCACCGAAGGCGGACTGGACGTCGCGGGCCACGAACGCGAACTCCAGCAGATCGTGCAGAACCTGCGCGCCCAGCGGATCCAGGTGAGCCTGTTCATCGATCCCGAAGCCCGCCAGGTGAAGTCGGCCCAGAAGACCGGCGCCGAACTGGTGGAACTCCACACCGGCAATTTCGCCCGCGCCTACCACTACGAATCGGGCGACCAGAGCTGGCTCGCGGAACGCTCGCGCCTGGTGGACGCCGCCACCCTGGGCCACCGCGTGGGCCTGCGCGTGAACGCCGGCCACGGCCTGGACTACCAGAACGTCGCGCTGGTGTCCAACATCCCGCACATGGAAGAACTGAACATCGGGCACAGCATCATCTCTCGCGCGATCATGGTCGGTCTGGACAAGGCCGTGCGCGAAATGCTGGAACAGATCCGCCTGGGCGAAAGCGAACTGCCGAGGAAGTGACCGCCCTGCGCGCCGCGGTTCGACTCCGCTCACCGAACGGCGCGGATGCCATGATGCGCCAGCCGACCGCAGGGCCGTAGGGGCGAGGCATGCCTCGCCCGAGCCGATCAGGCGAGCCCGCAGGGTGGCGACCCCGCCCCGGGGTGGCGCCCGACCTCAGATCAACAGCAGCAGGCCCGCGACCACGCCCACCAGGGCGACGGCCTTCTTGCGACGGTTCTTGTCGCGGAAGGCGATGCTCCCGATCGCGAAGCTGACCACCACGTTGGTGCGACGCACGGAAGACACCACCGAGATCAACGCGGCGGGATCGGAGAGTCCCCTGAAATAGGCGAAGTCGGCCGCGATCAGGAGCGGTCCCACCGCGAGCATGCTCCAGCGGAACCGGAAGGATTGCCCGCGGTCGGAGCGGCCGAACACGGCCCACATCCCGCCCTGCAACACCATGTTGTAGACGGCGAACCACACCTGCATGGCCCAAGGGTCCAGCTTGTGCATCTGCAGCAGGTTCTTGTCCCACAGCGAGCTGGCCGAACCGACCATGGTGGCCGCCAGAAGCACCCAGATCCACTTGTTGCGCGAAAAATGGATGCCTTCCTTGCGACCCAGGACGGAAAACGCCCAGTAGCTGGCCAGGATCAGTCCGATGCCGGTCCATTGGCGGCCGGTGGGCATTTCGCCGAAGATGCTCACGGCTCCCAGCAGCGCGAACAGCGGGGCCGTGGCGCGCACCGGGCCCGCGATGCTGATGGGCAGGTGCTTGAGCGCCAAAAAGGACAGCGTCCAGGAAAGGGTGACGATTCCCGTCTTGGCCAGCACGAGCAGATGTCCGCCCGTTCCGAGGTCGGGCACCGCCACGCCCAGGTCTTGCGCCAAGGCGGGGGAGATCCAGGTGAGGACGAGTCCCGGCAGCACGATCGCCGCGCCGGATGCCGAACACACGAACAGCGTCCCGAACAGCGCGTTGTTGTCGACCGAGGCTTTCTTGGCGACGTCGTAGAAGCCCAGCAGGAGCGCCGAAACCAGCGCCAGAAAGACCCAGCTCAACGGGTGTGGCTCAGATTCCCAGACGACCTTCGATGCCGAAGCTGAAGAACAGGTCGGTGCCGCTGGCGTAGAGTGGATCGACCCGCACGATGGTGCCGTCGGAACCGCTCGAGTGGATTGGCGTCCAGGAGCGGGCGCGGTAGTTGGTGCCGCCCAGGACCCGGGCCCAATCGCCCTCGAATTGCCCGAAGATGTTCTGGACTTCGGCATAGAACCGGATCTGGCGGAACGGCGCCAGGTTGGTGGGGATCCCCAGCTCGGCCCGGATGTCGGTGCGGAACTGGTTGCGCACCCGGGCGCCCTCGGGGGCGGAAGGATCCGACTCGACGGAAATCGTCCCGGCCAGGGTGTCGAGCGCGTAGCGGTAGTACGGCTTGCCCAGGCTCGCCGAATGCGAGAGGATCACCGACACGAGCGTGTCGGTGCGCGGGTGGTACTTGAGCAGGGTCCAGGCGTCGAACTCGCGGTTGGCTTCCCATTCCATGGTGGAACCGTCGGCGAACGCGTAGTCGCCCTGCACGCGCGAAAGGTTGGTCTGGAACTGCAGGGTGTGCCAGCGGGTCCACTTGGCCTGGATGGTCCCGCCCAGCACGGTGGCGTCGTCGGCCTTGCGTCCATGCGGCAAGAGCCACAGGAAGTCGGCGCTCGGGAGTTCGGGCTTGTCGATGGACCTCCAGTAGACTGTGCCGCTGAGCTCGAAGGGACCCACCGACCGCCCCGCGCCGAATTTGGTTTCCAGCGACGAAACTTGTCTTACGCCTTGCTTTCCGAACTCCACCGCTTCCACGGTTTCGTTGCTGCGAAGCGAGGCGTTGGCCAAAATCCCGAATCCCGCCAAGGGACCCATCCACGACGCGGTGGCCTCGGTGCCCCAGCCGGCGTCCTGGGCGTACAGACCACCCGCCGCGAATCCCCATTCCATCTTGTCCTGCTTGGCCCGAAGCCGCAGCGAAGACCGCGACCTCACGTAGGTCAGGTTGTCGGTCCAGGGTTTGCGCTGGAACTGCGGACGAAGATCGGCGATTCCTTCGCCAAGACCGCGCCGGAAATAGCTTCCGAACTCGCGGGTCTGGTCGATGTAATCCACGGCAGCCAGGATCTCGGGCTCCATGCCGAACACGGTGCTGTCGAATCGGACCGATCCTCCCACGCGCCAGTCGGACTTGTCCAACGTGTTGGCCGCCCAATCCATGATCTGGCCGGGGTTCTGCAGGTCGCGGCGGGAGGTGTCGGCGTACTGGATCGCCTGGCTGGCGAAGGTTCCGCCGCCGTAGAGTTCGGTCCACCCGAACGGAAGTTGTCCTTGGGCGTCCAGGAACGCCAGGAAGTCGAGCTTGGTGCCTTGCTGGATCGTGAAGTAGCGGCGCGTGGTCGCGTCGATGTGCGCATCGAGCGCC
>JAKPQQ010000197.1 GCA_029557215.1 Fibrobacterota bacterium
AGCTCGCGCATGCGCTGCAGCGAATCGCCCACCTGCGACGCTCCGCCATCGGCGATCTGGAGCATGGCGTAGCCGTCGTTGGCATTGCGCTGGGCCATCTGGTTGGCCCGGATCGAGCCGCGCAACCCTTCCGAGACGGAAAGCCCCGCCGCATCGTCGGACGCGCGATTGATCCGCAGCGCCGTGGCCAGCCGCTCCAACGACTTGGTGCGCGACGTGCTCGCCGAAGCGAGGGTATTCTGTGTTCCAAACACGGCAGCAGTATTGACGATGGACATGAGGCACCCCCTGGTCGCCAAGGCGACCACCCGCGGAACGGCCTCCCAGCCGCCCCAAACCGTCCGTCCCGGCTGGCCACCGCCTGTGCCCGGGAACAGAATCCTCCAAGTCGCTTATCGCCCCCGTTCCGATTGAACTTGAGGACTTTTTCGCGTTTTTTTGCGCTCCCTGCCGCGTTCTTCGGGATCTCCAGCGAAGCGGTACTTTTTCGGGCATGCCCCGATCATCCTTTCTCCTCCTCGCTTGCATGATCTCCTCGTCCGCATCGGGATTCTCCGACTGGACGGGATTCCGGTTCGGTGCGAACCGACCCTCGGGCGCCGGAGACTACGCTTGGGCCGTGGGCAAGCTTCCCTCGGGCGGATTCGTGATCGCCGGCGGCGACGACGATTCGGGGTGCTGCCGTTGGGACTCCGTGGGTGCATTCTCTGCCGAACCGACTCAAGGCCCCTCGGCCTGGATCGGATGGTTCGATCCCGACGGATCCAAGCGACGCGAGCATTGGAACTGGGGCTACTTGCGAGGACCTGTGAATCGTCCTCGCTGGTTCGATTTGATCCCCTTCCCCGACGGCTCGGTCATCGCAGCGGGGAACATCGGAGACTCGGTGCTCTTCACGGGATCGGAACGCATCTCGTACGGAACCAGAACTCCCGACTCGCTGAAGACGGAGCTGTGGAGCGAAGTCATCGCCAAGGGAGGCGGGGGCGGGATGGGGATCGCCAAGTGGTCGCCCAACGGAAACCTCGAGTGGACCCGTCTGCTGCGACTCGGAAGAGCATCCCCGAAAGCATCATCGATTGCCTGGCAAGTGGCGGCCACTTCGTCCGGACGCGAAGTACTTCTGTCCGGAAGCATCTTCCTGGACAGCGCTGGAACGGTCTGGGACGGCGCCGACTCGCTGCAGCTTCCCTCCGGATCCACCTGCTTCGTCGCCCGCTTCGGAATCGACGGAACGAAGGGCCGGATGATCGGGACACCCTGCAAGCGATCGGAACATGCTTCCCTGGCGCTCGTCGGCGATCACACCGTCTGGATGGCGCAGGGCGATCCCGTCACGACAAATTCCGACACGTCTGCCTGGGGCAGGTACGACGGCTTCCGCCCCTTCCTCGCGCGGATGGATGGACCGACACCGAGCATCCTCCATCCGCTGGGGAACATGCGGGGCTCCTTCCGCGCGATCGCCGCGCACGAGAACGGATCCATCCTCGTGCAGGGCGAACAGGCATCCACCCTGGACTGGTTCGGGCGCCCCATCGCGCCCAGGCCCGACACGACGCGCGGCGGCATTGGCCCCGTGATCCGCACCTCCTTCCTTCTGCTCGCCGACTCGACCGGCAAACCCGTCGCGTTCCAATCGCTGAAGGGATTCTCCAACGCTGGCGGATGGAAGATCCGACGCGTTCCGGGCAGAGGCTGGCTTCTGCTTTCCTGGGACGAACAGGATCTGCTCGGTTGGTCCCGGCTGTATCTCCTCGACGATTCCCTGAACGTCCTCGAGATGTCCGACACGCTCCCCCCCGCCCTCGACGCGAAGGTCGCCAGCGACGGCTCCATCCTGCTTTCGGGCTACGACCGCGCACCCTCGCGCGGCTCCTCCTGGCTTTCCGGATCCGGGACGATGTGGGCCGCAACCTGCCGCGTACAGACCCCCTCCGTAGGCATCACCACTCCGACATCCTCTTCGGGCGCCTTGCGCAAGTCAGGATCCCTCGTCCGCATCGCCCTGCGCCCGGGCGAGACCGCGCTTCTTTCCGTCCACGATCACGCCGGGAGATCCGTGCACCGGGAAACGGTCCACGACGGTTCGAGCTATCTGCCTCCCCGCGGCATCCACATCCTGAGCCTCCACCGCGGCCACCTGACGGAAACCGTCAAAACCGTCCGGTGACCGTCGCCATCAAGCTTGAATCCGGATGGCTTGCCAGCACGGAAGGACCCGGATGCGTTCCACTTCGATCTTCGCGCACCAGACAAGAGAACGTGGGCCATTTGACCGCCAACGAGAAACGAAACCAATGAAAACCTCGGTTCCCCTGCTGCTCGCCACACTCGCCTTGCCGGCATGTCCGGCTTCGCTTCCGGCCAGGGCAATCTCCTTCGGACCGATGCTGCACTGGAATTTCGGTGGTGGCGACGTGAAGTTCAGTTGGGCACTCGAGGCCGCCTATTGGCAAACCGTCGGCGATCCTCCGTCGGGGAATTCCCACTTGCATGGCATCGATGTCGGAATGGAGTTCGAAGGAGATACCCGAAGAATCTATGCGGAATACCAAAGGGGGGAGATCGTATTCGGCGGGTCTGTTGGCCCCGTCCTTGAATTCACAGAGAGCTCATCGCAGTTCGGTGTTCAAGCAGGGGTGTGGGGTGCGGTTTTCGCCGGGGGCGATCTGAGAATGCGGTATGTCGGAAAGGACGGGTTCGCGTTCGCTCCAGGGGTTTTCCTCAAGCTTCCAGCCGACCTCAACAATGGGGATTATGGAGTCCGCGGGAACTAGATCGCACAGGAGAGACGGGAGGATCCCATGCGAGAAGCCCTGCTGACCATTGACGATTCTCCTTCCGCAACCACGGGGGAGTTCGTCGCCTACCTGGCCTCGAGGAACATCGACGCCGTCTTCTTCTGCGTCGGCGACCGGCTCCGAGAGTTCCCCGAGACCGCCGATCTGATCCTCCGTTCCGGATTCACCATCGGGAACCACAGCCTCACGCACCCCCATTTCTCGCAACTGACCCTACCCGAGTGCGAACGCGAGATCGCGGAGACGGAACGGATCATCGAAGCGGTGCACGCGCGCAACGGCATCGAGCGCC
>JAKPQQ010000221.1 GCA_029557215.1 Fibrobacterota bacterium
AACGGCACCGACGCTAACGGGAAGTTCGTGTCCACGGGCGTGTACCTGTTCCGTGCGGTGGTCAAGTTCGAAGACAGCGAAGGCAACAAGGCGTTCCAGAACCTGGTCTGGAAGCTGGGATTCAAGCGCGACACGAAGTGACCTGAATCCGGACCCACGACTCCCAAAGGGCGGCCTGCGAGGGCAGCCTTTTCGTTTGGTGCGCCCGGCATGGGCGCGAATCTACACGCACGTCAGCCAACCACGGGCGAAGGAAGTCCACAACCGCTGTCACCCGTTGGAACGAACGAGCGGGAAGCCCCATGGCGTGGGAGGATAAAAGGTGTTACCTTAATGTCGTGAAGTTCATCTGGTTGAAGACGAAGATGGAGAGGAATTTCCAGCGCCGGATTTTCCAGATCGATTTGCTCGCGAGGCCAAGATCGATGGTGTGACGTACCGGATCGTCTACGCCCGCACGGGGCCAGAGGAAGTCTTTCCGATCACAGGGTTTCGCATCTCATCGCGTCGCAGAACGAGGAGGACATCATGACCAAGAAGAAGCCTGTATACGCCTCCAAGGAAGATTTGATCGCGAACTTTGATCAGATCGCAGCTTGGGCCGAAGAAAACTATGGCCCGAACGTTCCGTCGCTGGCGCGTGGCCGCCCTCGCAAAGGCGAAGAGCGTGAAGCAATGGTTGGCAAGACCGTGAAGCTGCCGAGCGCGGTTTGGAAGTCACTCCAGGCTCAAGCCCGCAAGAAGCACACGACCGTGAACAGCTTGATTGTCCATCGGCTCACTACCGCATAGATCGGAAAATGTCCAGAAGACCTTTAGGGACGGTCTTTCCCCTTCGATAGGGGCACCGCCCTGGCGTGGGCCTCTAGCGTCGATGGTGTTTCGGCCCAGCCGTCCTCGCGATCCTGGGCCATCCTCCTCACCCCCGAGGATCTCCAAGGGTGACCTGGGAAGGCGTTTGCTCTTTTTGAACGCTGGAAGTGTTCGCGGGAAAAACCGATTGTGAGAACGGAATTTGCCCCCTAGTATATGGAAGTAGACTGGTTGGTGTTCCCCGAGATTCGGACGACGGAGGTCAGCCATGCTCGAGGTCAACACGGAAGCGGAGGTCGCAAGGGAATCGGGCGGTGCCGCCAGGATCCGGCTTCGGCGGGATGGCGTGGAAGCCTACACGGAACAGGGCGGGTTCGTCCGGTTGCAGGACAAAACCGGCCGATTGATCGTCAGCGTCGGGGTTCCGCCGCTCAGCACTCGGTTTCTGTCGGTCAAGGGGCTGGAACGAGGCCTCTACAAGGTCGAACTGGAAAGCGTCGCCGGAGAGATCGCCACCGCCACGATCGAGGCCTGAGCTTCGACCGTGCGGCCCGGCGGGGCCTCAGGAACGATTCGACAGGATATGTTCGACCAGGTTCCTGGTCGGACGGTTGAGGCGCAGGGAAAGCGCCTCTTGCAGACCGAACCAGGCGCCTTCCAGCGATTCGTGGTTCAGCCGGAATTCCTTGTTCAGGCAATGGGCCCGGTAGTTCAGGAGCAAAAAATGGCGCGGCCGGAAGAACTCGGGTTCTTCGATCGCGTCCTGCACCAGGACGAATTCCGGATCCAGGATCTCCAGGCCGGTCTCTTCGCGGATTTCGCGCGCGAAGGCGTCCAGGCTGGTCTCGCCGTAGTCGATCTTGCCGCCGGGAACCCCCCAGGTGCCGCTCCACTTGGCGGTCCGGACAAACAACGCGGTGTCGTCGGGCGCGAAGACCAGGCCGCCCACCGTGGCGATCGGCCAGGCCCGCTTGGAAAGCTGGGTGTGCCGTTCCGTCCAGGCAAGCGCGTCCCGCAGGTCCTTCCAGGATTCGTCGGGCGACGATCCGATTTCGGAACCCGCGATGGCGCAGACCTTGAGACGGCAGGAGCGCGCGAGATCGGCCTGGAGCACCGAATCCGCCAGGAAGGCGGATTCGTCGGGCAGGACCCCGGGGGTTCGCAGGAACGCGGCCAGCGATTCGGCGGAAAACGGCAGGACCGTGACCGCGCCGATGCCGTCCAGGAACGATGCCGGGACGGGTTCGGGTTCCGATCCCAGGACCAGCACGCGACCGCCGGTGTTGGCCACGGCCTTGAGCAGATTCCGTCCGGCGTCGGGATCTCGCGAAACGGGACCGGGCACGACCACCACCAGGTTCAGGCTCATCGCTCGACCTTGGCGCCGGTGACGCCCGCCGACATCGCGAAGGTCATGGCCTGCGACGACTCGACATCCAGAGGCTCGACAAGATCCGACGGCAGGATGAAGGTTTGCCCCGCCACCGCGTAGGCGTTGGGGACGTAGACCGACACCCAACCCGGCTTGCCGATTTCCGACAGGTTGGTGCGGGTCACGAACCCCAGGAGCCGGGCTTCGGAGCCGGTCCACGGTCGCACCAGGACGGGGTGCTGGAACGGCCGCCGCTCGCCCAGCAGGGCTTCGGTCATTTCGCGAAGACTGCGGTACAGCAACCTCACCACCGGCAGGCGTTCCATCAATCGTTCGAACCGCCGGAACAGGGGGCCGGCAAGCCACGAATCGGCCAGAAGCCCCAGGACGAACACGATGCCCAGCAGCACCAGCACCCCGATCCCCGGAGTGTGGAACGGCAGGATGCGGTCCAGCAGCAGGAAGGCGCTCCACAGGATCCAGATGGTGAGCGCCGAAGGGATGAAGACGGCCAATCCCTTCAGGATGGTCCTGGCGAAACGGTTCATGAGCAGGATTCTAGTCAATCGCGGGACCTTCGACCAATGTCGATGCCGCGACGGACCTGCGAACGTTCGCGCCGTCCTTCGCGCAGGTCCTTGAAGAAGCTCTGGAGCAGGCGCGCGCTTTGGTCGCCCAGGATTCCGTCCAGGACTTCGATTTCGCGCCCGATCGGGTTCTGCGAGAGGATGGCCCAGTGCGTGTGGCACGCGCCCAGGCGCCGGTCGCGGGCGGCGTAGACCACCCGCGCGATGCGCGAGTTGAGCACGGCTCCGGCGCACATGGGGCAGGGTTCCAGGCTCGCGTAGAGGGTGCAGCCGTCCAGCCGCCACGAATCGAGCTTCGCGCCGGCCTGGCGGATCGCCAGGATCTCGGCGTGCGCCGAGGCGTCCTGGAGTTCTTCCATGCGGTTGCGGGATTCGGACAGAATCCGGTCGCCCTGCGCGATCAGCGCCCCGATGGGCACTTCGCCCGCGTCGCCGGCTTGGACGGCCAGTTCCAGGGCGCGTTCCATGAACCGCAGATCGATCGTCTCCTGGTCGGTCACGATCCGATCGCGTCGGGGGATCGGCCGGGCGACAGGGCTCGCTCCACCCGGTTGCGTCCGCCGTGCTTGGCTCGGTACAGGGCTTGGTCGGTGCGTTCGATCAGTTCTTCGGCCATGCCGCCGTCGTCGGGAAACACCGCGATGCCCATGGAGATCGTGACCTTCTTGGGTTCGGATTCCCCGATGTCGGTGGAGGCGTCCTCCACGGCCTTGCGGATGCGTTCGGCGGTTTCGACCGCGCCCTGCTCGGTGGTTCCCACCAGCACGCAGGCGAACTCCTCGCCGCCGTAGCGGGCGACGATGTCGATTTCTTCGCGCAGCTGGTTCTGCACCGTGGTGGCCACGCCCCGCAGGACCGCGTCGCCGGCCGGGTGGCCGTGCTGGTCGTTGACCTTCTTGAAGAAGTCGATGTCGGTGAGGATGAGCGCGACCTTGGAATCGGTGCGGCGCGCCTTCAGAAGTTCGCGGCGGAACGACGCCTGGAAGGTGCGGTGGTTCAAAAGTCCCGTCAGGCCGTCGCGGGTGGCGAGTTTTTCCAGTTCGGCGGCCGCGCGCAGACGTGTCAAGGCTTGTCCGAACGACGACAGCGCGGTCTGCACGATTTCGCGCTCCACCGGCGAGAACGGTTCGCGGGAACGGAACAGCGCCAGCAGGCCGGGGCGGCCTTCGGTGCCCAGCGAGACCGGCGCGCAGATCACGTCGCCACCGGCTTCCAGCGGCAGGACCGGTTCGCCGTGCCCCAGAAGCTGCACCGGTTCGCGCGGAGCCAATCGGCGTTGCAGGAATTCGCCCCGGGCCATCGCGCCGGCGCAGATGCCGCGTCCGGGGACTTCCACCCTGAAATCGCGGGCCGAGTCGCAGTCGGCGCCCAAGGTCCAGACCACGCGGCCGTACCAGCGTTCGGAAGGACGTCCCGAAGTCGCCGCGCCGGGTTCGGGCAGGATGAAGAACACCGCTTCGGCGCCCACGAACTGCAACAGGAAATGTCGCAGCTCTTCGTGGGCGGCGTCTTCCTTGGAGGCCGACCCCATGGTGCGTTCGAACAGGCCCAGGCGCTGCCAGACTTCGCGTCCGCGCATTTCGATGCGCAGGTCGCGGGTGCGCGAAAGCAGAAGATCGGCGGCGGCGGCAAGTTCCGCGAGTTCGGCCAAAATACCGGCTTCCAGCGGTTGGTCGTTGTCGGCCATCGCCAAGGCGGTCTTGCCCGTGAGCAGCACGCGCACCGCGGCCACGCTCTTGGGGCCGTGTCCGTCTTCGTAGATCCCCAGATCGCTGGTGGTCTGCGGGAGGTTGGGCTCCAGCAAGGTGGCGGGAGCTTCGGGCTTGAGCAGGGTTCCAAGCAAGCCGTCGCCGGGGGCGAGCTTGGCCCCGGCCTGGATCCCTTCGCGATCGGAGGCGCAGGCGCGAAGCATCACCGAACCGTCGGGCGAGGGCAAAAACAACGCCACGGTGCGGCATCCCAGGGCGCGACGCGCGAGATCCAGCATGTTCCCCAGCGCGGAACCGGTTTCGGCTTCCTGCTTGCGCGCATCTGGCGCCAATCGATGGGCTCCTGGTCGTTGGACAGGATGGGGATCCGCAACGAATTCTGGTTGATCTGGGTGGTGTCGAACCGCCGTTGCGGAGATGCCTGTTCTTCGTGGGGAGCGGTCCGCGATTCGGAGGTGCCCCGCCGACGTCGGCGCATCTTGAGGAGTTTGCGATGGCGCAGACCCGCCAAGGCGCTGGCCACCGCGCACCACGCCAGTCCCGCGACCGTGTGGATCATGGAGAACACGACCGCGCCCAGCGCGATGCCGGCGACCACGAACGTGAAGCGTTTGGTGGTCAGGTCCGAGACGCGCGCCACAGGAATACCGATCCGAGTAGGAAGAAGAACACATGCGGCGCCCATGCCGACTGCAAGGCGTCGAGTTGCCCCGCGTGCCCGAGCGCGAGCCCGGCACGCACCGACACGTAGAAGCAAAAGGCCAGGAAGATCCCGACGCCGAACGCCAATGCTTGTCCGCGCCGCCCCACCAGCGCCGCCAGCGCCGTCCCCAACAACGAGACGATCGCGGTCACCCAGGGGCCGCTGCGCTTGAATTCGGCTTCGGCTTCCCAGGCGTTCACGGGTTCGCCCGCCTTGCGCAAGGCGGAAATCTTTTCCTGGATTTCGGCGTAGGTCATTTCGTCGGGGTACTGCTTCTTGGTGATCAGATCCTGCGGTTTGGCGTCGGGGATCTTCACGCGGATCGAGTCGAACGCCGTGCACGATTCCATGCGTCCGGAGGTGTCGAACACGCGACGGATCCCTTGGCGGAACAACCAGACGGAATCCGACCAATGGGCGCTGCGTGCGTCGATGCGTTCGGCGAGTTTTCCGGAACGGGCGTTGCGCGAGAACACCGTTTGCGTTCCCGAGCTGGTGGGGCCGGAATAGTCGCGGAAGAAGAGGATGCCGTCGTTTCCCGTCTTGACCGCGAAGTCCATGCGGTAAGGGGATTCGGTGAAGGCGACGTTCTTCTTGGGGGGCCTGATGCGCAGGCGTTCGTGGTTGGAGCGCGGCAGGATCTCGTCGGAAATCCAGACCCAGGCGCCGGAATAGGCGATGCAGGCCACCCAGATGGGCAGAAGCACCCGCCACAGGGGTCTTCCCGCCCCGAACATGGCGGCCAGTTCCAGCCGGCGCGCGAACCCGGCCACCGTGAACATGGACGCCAGCAGCACCGCGATGGGGCTCACCAGCGACAGGATGTAGGGGATGGAGTTGAGGTAGTAGGAACGGATGTCGGCCATGGAGCGCTCGCTCCAGGCGGTACGGTAGGCGCCCACGTAATCCACCGCGACGAACACGACCGCGATGGCGACCAGGCAGCCGACCAGGATGGTCAGGAATCGTCCAAGAAGGTAGCGGTCGAGCCGGTTCACGGGGTCACCGCCTTGCGTCCGATTCCCACGCGCCGCAGGATCGCGAAGAACCAGGCGTAGCGGAAGAACTGGGTCTGGCGCCCCATGCGCGAAACCAGCAGCAACCCGACCGTGCCGAGCACCATGTTGGGGAACCACATGGCCAAGGCGCCGTCGACCTTGCCCTTGTCGGCCAAGGTTTCGCCGCCGATCAAGGCCGCCCAGTACAGCAGGAAGAACGCCAGGCTGTAGGTGGCGCCGGTGCCCACGCCGCCGGAGCGCGCCAGGATGCCCAAGGGAGCGCCCACCAGCACGAACAGGATGCAGGCCACGGGAATGGAAAACTTCTTGTGGATTTCCACGCGGTAGCGGTTGGCTTCGTTGCGCTCCCACCGGATCTGTTCCATGGCGTTCTTCGTCTCGGCGATCCGGGATTGCGCCAGGACCTTGAGCGTGCGTGCCGCCGAATGGACGGGATTGGAATCGGGGAGGACCTTGGCCGATCCGGCGTTGGACAGGACCATTTGGGAATCGGTGTCGTTCTTGGCGTTCTTGGCCGCGCCCGAATCCAGTTCCAGCAGATTCTGGACCCAGCGCAGATCGGAAAACAACCGTTCGGACGATTCCTTCACCAGCACCGCCTGGCGGTCGTGGGCCTTGCGTTCCTGTTCCCGCATGGCGGCCACGGGCATTTCGCGGTCGCCTCGGTAGCCTTTTTCCGTGCGGTGCAGGCGCGAATCGATGTTGGGGACCGTCACGTCCAATTCGGTGAAGCGGATGCGCAGGTAGTTGGCCGGCTTTTCGCGGTCGGGGGAGTGGGTCTCGCCTTCGCGCAACGAGAAGATCCAGGCGTCCTGGGCCGAATCCAGCCGCACCCGGCCGCCCCTGGCGGTGATCACGGTGGGTTGGCCGCCGCCCTTGTCCAGCTGGTAGATCGCGATGTCCTGGAGCGAATCGGTCTTCGGGTCGTTGGACCCGAGCCACAGACGGAATCCGTCGAAATCCTGGATCATGGTCCGCGGTTGCAACAGCACGGCCGGACGCTTGCGGGAAATGTCCTCGCGAAGGCTCGCCGCCCGGAAATTGGCCTGGGGGAGCACCCGGTCGTTGAACCAGGTGAGGGCCCCGGCCAGCAGCGCCCCGGCCAGGATCCCGGGCAACAGCATCTTGGCGGGGTGCAATCCGGCGGCGCGCATGGCGTCGATCTCGCCGTCGGCCGACATCCGCCCGAAGGCCATGAGCGAGGCCACCAGCACCGACATGGGGACCGACAGCGCGAGCATCCAGGCCGCGTTCAGGAAGAACAGCTCCAGCACGACGTTCCAGGCCAGGCCTTTGGTCAGGATGGAATCCAGGATCTGCACCACGAAATCCACCAGGAACAGCCCGGTGACGACCACCAGCGAGTAGAAGAAGGGTGCGACGTGTTCGCGCAGGATGTGTCGGATCAAAATCATGGAGTGCGTTCGGGAAGTTAGCAACCCGAACGCCGTCGCGAGGCCTTCCGGCTGCTACATTCCTGCCCCGCCGACCGATCCGACCGAACCACAAGAAACGCGAAATGACCGACTCCGAACCGAACCTGCCGCTTTCCGACTACGATTTCGAGGTCCCGCCCGAACTGGTGGCGCAGGTTCCCCTGGCACGCGGGACTTCGCGCATGCTGGTGGCGCCTCCGGGACAGGTGGGCGCGGGGATCTCGCACCGCTGCGTGTCCGACCTTCCGTCGCTGTTGCGCGAAGGCGATTGCCTGGTGCTCAACGACACCAAGGTGCTTCGCGCCCGGCTGCGGGGGACGGTCGCCACGGGCGGGGCGGTGGAGGTCCTGCTTCTGGAGCCCCGCGACCTGGACGGAAGTTCGTGTTCCTGGACCGCCTTCGCCAAGCCGGGACGGAAATTGACGCAAGGCCGGAGCGTGGTGTTCCCGGGCGGCATCGAGGCGGTGGTGCAGGACATCCTTCCCGACGGGAGCCGGGTCCTTCGCTTCCCGATGCCGATCGAGGCGTTCCACCCGTGGCTTGCCGATTCTGGCGAGCTCCCGCTGCCGCCCTACGTGAAACGATCCCCCGACGCGGCGGACGATTCCACCTACCAGACCGTCTGGGGAAACCGCCCGGGGGCCGTGGCCGCGCCGACCGCGGGACTGCACCTTGGACAAACCGAATTGCGCGCGATCGAGGCCGCCGGGGTTTCGATCGCCCATGTGACGCTCCACGTGGGGGCCGGGACCTTCCAGCCGGTTTCCGTCGACAACGCCCTGGAACATTCCATGCACTCCGAGCGTTGGGAAATGTCCCAGGCGACCGCCGATCTCCTGCAACGTACCCGCGACCGCAAAGGTCGCATCGTGTGCGTGGGGACCACCTCGCTGCGCACGGTGGAAACCGTGTTCCGCATGCACGATGGACGTTTTTTGGCAGGCACCGGCGAGACCCGCCTGTTCGTGCATCCGTTCGACCCGCCGCGTTCGGCCCAAGGCCTGCTCACCAACTTCCATTGGCCGCGCACCACGCTGGTGCTCCTGGTGGCCGGATGGCTGGGCTCGCGCGAACGCTGGCGCGAAGTCTACGACACCGCCCTCGCCGAACGCTACCGCCTCTTCAGCTACGGCGACTGCATGCTGTCGCTGAAGGATTGAATTCCTTTACAACACGCCCTTGGTGCTGGGGATGCTCTTGGAACCCGTGCGCGAGGGGCCGATCGCCATGGCCAGGGCGCGGGCGAAGGCCTTGAACAGGGCTTCCACGCAATGGTGGGCGTTGGTGCCGCGGTCCAGGTCCAGGTGCAGGGTCATGCCCGAATGTTCGGCCAGGCTCCTGAAAAAATGTTCCACCAGCTCCACGTCCAGGTCGCCCACGCGGTCGCGGGCGATGGGGCAGTGGTATTCCAGGTGGAACCGTCCCGACAGATCGAGCGTGCAACGAGCCAGCGCCTCGTCCATGGCCACCGCGTAGAACCCGTAGCGCTCGATCCCGGCCTTGTCGCCGACCGCCTTCTTGAACGCCTGTCCCAGCGTGATGGCGATGTCCTCCACCGAGTGGTGGAGGTCGATGTGCGTGTCGCCCTGGCATTGGACGGAAAGCGACGTGCCGCTGTGGTGCCCCAGCTGTTCCAGCATGTGGTCCAGGAAGCCCGAACCCGATTTGGCGACCGGAGCCGAGGCCGTGTCCAGGTTCCACTCGACCCGGACAGAGGTTTCCTTGGTCTTGCGTTCGAGCGTGGCGGTTCTCATTTGGCGGCTTCCTTGGATTCCGTCTCGGTGGTCGGCGTGTGCGCCAGGCGCGATTCCAGTCGCTTTTCCAGGGCCGACACGGCGGTATCCAGCCGCGACGACGACAGGAACGCCCACGCCATCGACAGGATGGACGAGACGACCAGGAAGATGATGATCCACGTCATGCGGCGTTCCCCGGTGGATTGGATGTCTTTGGGAAACATACACCGAAATTCGCCACCACCTGCCGGCCCAGCGATTCGGGATCGTGGCCGCGAAGCTTCGCGACTTCTTCCAGGACGTGGGTCACCAAGGCGGGGTGGTTGGTCTTGCCGCGGTGGGGGACCGGCGAAAGCCAAGGGCAATCGGTTTCGATCAACAGGCGATCGGACGGCACGCTGGACACCAGTTCCCGAAAGCTCGCCTTGGGGTAGGTGACGTTGCCTGCAAAACTCACGAAGAACCCAAGCTCCAAAGCTGCATCCAAGGTGGCGCGATCGGCGCCGAAACAATGGAACACTCCGGCGTGGGCGTTCTCCTGGCGCAGCAAGGCCACCAGGTCGGCATCCGATTCGCGGTTGTGCAAAATCAAGGGCAGGCCCGCGGCGTTGGCGATCCGGATCTGTTCCCGGAACACCCGCTGTTGCAGCGCGGCGTCGAACGGCTTGTGGTAGTAGTCCAGGCCGCATTCCCCGATGGCCACGACGCGAGGGTCGTCCTTCCATTCCAGGATCGGGGTGGGGTCCCATTCGTCGGCATGGCAAGGATGGCACCCCACGCTGAACCAGACGTCCAGTGACCGGGCCAGGTTCGCCGTGTCGGGAATCTCCGAAGGCTGGATCCCGGCGATCAGGAACTGTTGGACCCCGGCCTCGCGCGCCTGTGCGACCAATCGCGCCGCGATGTCGCGAAGCGGCTTGGCCTGCAGATGGCAATGGCTGTCGACCGTGGGCGTCACTCCGGATTCTGCTTGCGCCTGCGATCGAGGATGGGTTGGGCCTTCTCGTTCCAGGCGGATTCGGAAATCGATTCGAGCCGGACGGAATCATTGCCGCGCACCACCTTGAAGTAGGTGTGGTCGACGCTGTCGTGGGTGATCGCTCCCGAGATCCGCAGGCGCTGTCTGGACAGATTCCGGACCAGGATCGCCGTGTCGGGATCGAACTCGAGGGTGTCGGACGGCAGGAGGTTCTTCTTGCGGATCCGCATGATCCCCTGGCGCATGTAGAGGATGAACGCCGAACGGCCGGTGTCGGCGAGCTTGATGGTCGCCGTCTTGCGCGGGGGAGCGGCCGGGATGGGCGCCAGCGAGGTCGTGGCGAGGGAATCCTGTTCCAGGCTGTCGGATTCAGGATCGGTCGCGAGGGAATCCACCGCCGGCTGGACGCTGTTGATGCCTCCGAAGTTCAGTCGGGTCGCCGCGATCACCAGCACCAGGGCCAGGGCCAGGATACCGGCCAGAAGCAGCGGGGTGCGATTGGAATCCGCGTCGTCCTTGGATGGCGCGATGTCGATTTCGCTGGCGACCTTGGGCGCGGGTTTGGCTGCGGGCGGCGCGCCGCCCATGTCGTTGCGCAGACCTTCCAGCACGAGGTCGGGATCGATCTCGTAGGCCTGCGCGAGCGTCTTGCAGAATGCGCGGGCGTAGGGGGCGCCGGGGAGCGCCGACCAGTTCTTTTCTTCCAGCGCCTGGATCAGGTCGCGGGGGATGCGGGTCTGCAGCGACACCTGGTCGAGCGTGAGCTCCTTGGCCTCGCGGGCCTGCGCAAGGAGTCTGGAAGCCGAGGGAATGTTTGTCGATTCGCTCATGCCTTCTTGTTTCCCTTGGTTTGCTGGGCGTGCCAGTCGCGAAGTAGTTCGATGGTGGCGGCCACGGGTAGACCCGCGACACTGTAGAAACAACCTTCCAGGGACTCGACCATTCCCAGTCCCGGGCCTTGGATCCCGTACGACCCGGCCTTGTCCAGCGGGTCGCCGGTGGCCACGTAGGAATCGATTTCATGTTCGGCGAGATGCCGGAATCTGACCTTGGCCGGAACCGCCGCGCCTTTGATCGGCTTGCCGTCCATCGCCAGATGGATGCCGGTCCAGACCACGTGCTCCTTTCCGGAAAGGTTCGCGAGCATTTCCTTGGCGTGCTCGGGATCGCCGGGCTTGCCAAGGACGTGTGGAGAAAGATAGACGATGGTGTCGGCACCAAGGACCAGCGCACCGGGGTGCCGGCGGCTGGTCTCGGATGCTTTCTTGGCCGCCAGCGACAGGACCATGGCGGCCGGGTCGGATTCGTCTTCCTGCGATTCGTCGATGTGGGCCGGGTCCACCACGTGCGGAATCCCCAGCATCGAAAGGATCCAGGTGCGTCGTGGCGAGGCGCTGGCCAGCACCAGGGGGACGTCCAGCGAAGGGATCCAAGGCGATGCGGTCATGGCGTGGTGGTCTTCACGGTGGACGATTTCACGACCTTGCGCAAGGTGGTGCTCTGGGCCTGGATCTTGACGTCGGGCAGGTCGCGGATCTGGATCAGGAAGGTCCAGCCGCGGGCGGGCCCCACGGGGGTCCACCCGAAGTTCATGTCCCAGCACCCCAGGGTGCGCTTGAAATTGAGCGCGTGCGCCACGAACGAACCGATCTCGAAGTTGTAGCTGGAGCGCCAGGTGGCGGCCCAGTCGCGGCTGGGTTTGACATCGGCGCTGAAGGACGCGGTCTGGGTGCGCGTCTCGCGAAAGACGTTCCTGGAGACGCGATCGGCCGTGATGGAATAGGAGTATTCCATGCCCATGTTCCAGGGTTGCATCTCCACGCTGTCCTGGCTCACGCGGATGCCGTCGGAAAACGACCCGGAAACCCTCAACCCTTTGGAGAAGGAAAGGCTCCACCTCTTGAGGGTGGGGAACGTTTCCGTGGCGGAGTCGGCCGAGAACGGATCGTAGAGCGTGTGGACCAGCGAGCCGTTCAACTGGATTGCCTGCAGGAGACCGGTATTGAAGGTCGTGGAAATGTCGGCCCAGGGCTTGGAATCCTTCTGGAAGTCGTAGCTGGTCGTGCTGGATCCGTTCACCAGGCTCAAGGGCGTGCCTTTTTTGCCCGATTGCTTGGCCGTGTCGGATTTCGCGTCCAGGATCTTGGCGTCCAGGCCTTGGCCCAGGGTCAGGTTCAGAAGCTGCGCCTTGTTCTGTCCGGTGGTCTGGCCCAGACGGGAATTGGCCACGAAATAGGGACGCTGGTCGACATGCGGCACGAACGTGTAGCCGACCGAAGGCGTGACGGTGTGGCGCAACCCTGCGAACCGGCCCATATAGGGCATCCACATGCCGTAGAACCTCGTGCTGGCGTTGGCCCCCAGGTTCCAGGTCAGGACCTGGTCGGGGTCGAAATCCTTCCCGTACTTGCGCCAAGCGGTGGAGCCTGGCGTCGCCGGTGCGTCGTAGCTGTAGGCGGTCCAGTCGTGGCGCAGGTTTCCCGAAGCGCTCAGATCGATGTGCCCCAACTTGCGCGAGGCGGTCAACGCCATGGTCTGTCCGGCGCCCAGGTAGGGGAGTTCCAGAGGACGCGGCTGCGGGATGGCGGAATCCGTCCCGAGCTTGGCCAGGTAGCGCGCCTGGTCGGCCTCGAAGAT
>JAKPQQ010000231.1 GCA_029557215.1 Fibrobacterota bacterium
CGCGATCCTGGTTTCGCCGGTGCTGGGCAACGCCCCCGACATGGACCGCATCGTCAGGATCTGCCAGGACCGCGGCCTGGTGTTCCTGCTGGACGACTGCGACTCCCTCGGCAGCAAGTGGAACGGACGGCTTCTGAACACCTACGCGTTCGCCTCGTCCAATTCGTTCTACTCCAGCCACCATCTCTGCACCGGCGAGGGCGGAATGGTCGTGTCCGACGACGCCGACTACATGAAGATCGCCCGCTCCATCGCATGGTGGGGGCGCGACTGCTTCTGCGTGGGCAAGGCCAATCTGCTCAAGGACGGATCCTGCGGCACCCGCTTCCAGAAGTGGCTCGCACCGGGGTACGACGAGATCGTGGACCACCGCTACGTGTTCACGCAGATGGGCTACAATCTCAAGCCTCTGGATCTGCAAGGCGCGATCGGGAGCGTCCAGCTGGGGCGCTTCGACGAGATCCACGAGCGCAGGCGGAACGCCTACGCCAGGATATCCGCCGCCTTGCGCCGGCATCTGGACGTCTACGTTCCCGATGCGCTGCCCCAGGCCGAGACATCCTGGTTCGGTGTTCCCCTGGTCTGCCGGTCCAAGGAGCAGAAGACCCGCCTGGTCCAGCATTTCGAAAACGCCAAGATCCAGACGCGTCCGTATTTCGCGGGCAACCTGCTGATCCAGCCCGGATACCGCCACCTGGGCGACTACCGGGAGTTCCCGAACGCCAACCAGGTCCTGGATCGCGTGTTCTTCATCGGCTCGGCGCCGCACTACACGGAACCCGTGTTCGCCTACATCGAGGACGTCGCCGGGAGTTTCGCCTAGTGGCGACTTCGGGGGCGCGCGCGCCGGTTTCATTTCCGGTCTCCGGATCCAACGGGGACAGCCTTATATTTGGAACCGATACTGGTTCTTTTCCTGTTCCCAGGCACGGTTTGCGAGCATCTATGAGCCATTTTGACCATCGCACGTTCCCCCGCGAACTTCGGGATCCAAGCGGATTCCGACGGGCCCTGTCTTGTCCGGCGGCGACCTTCGAAGGCGTTGTCCGTTGAATCTCCTGGACCTTTCCCCGGAACCTTCGGGGCGGTTCCTCCGCGGCGCGGCCGGATCCGCGAATGCGACGATTTACGTCGCCGGTTTGCGCGGGATCCCCGAAGTCCAGGGAGGCATCGAGCGGCATTGCCAGAATCTGTACCCTCGCATCGTGCGGGGTGGCGATCCGGTGAACCTGTTCGCCCGGACGGGGTATTCGCCGGCCGGGGTGCTCGACTACAAGGGCGTCAAGATCCTGCCCTTGCCGGTGGTCCCGACCAAGAGCACGGAGGCCATCTCGCACACCTGCCTGGCCGTCTTGCAGGCCAAACGCCTGGGCGCCCGCCTGCTGCATCTGCACGGGATCGGGCCGGCCATCTGGACGCCGTTCGCGACACGGCTCGGACTCAAGGTCGTGGTGACCCACCACGGGTTCGACTACCGCCGCCAGAAGTGGAACCGGATGGGGAAGATCGCCCTGCGCAAGGGCGAATCGAACGCCATCCGCCACGCCGACGGGATCATCTGCATCTCCAGCGAGATCTACGACCATGTGCTCGCCGAGCGCCCCAAGGGGATGGTGGCCAAGATCCCCAACGGCGTCGAGCCGCCCGGTTGCGCCCCCTCGTCCGGTCTTCTGGCGAGGTGGGGGCTGTCGCCGCGTTCCTACCTGCTCCTGACGGCGCGCTTCGTGAAGGAAAAGGGGATCGTGGACCTGATCCGGGCCTGGTCCGAATCCGGACTTTCGGGCCGCTGCCAGCTTGCCATCGCCGGCGGAGAGGATCATCCGTCCGCCTACGGGCGCGAGGTGAGGGCCTTGGCCCGCGAGTGCGGCGCGGTCCTTACCGGGATCGTCGGGGGCGACGATCTCAAGGCGCTCTACGGCCACGCCCGGGGGTTCGTCCTTCCCAGCTACCACGAAGGCCTGCCCATCTCGTTGCTGGAAGCCATGTCCTGGCAGCTGCCGACCGGGACCAGCGACATCGCCGCCAACGCGGAAGTCGGCCTGGCGCCCGAAACCTATTTCAAGGCGGGCGACAAGACGGGGATCGCCCGTCGGATCGCCGCGATCCTGGACGGACCGGAGCGGGTGGACTATTCCGACAAGATGAAGCTCTACGATTGGGACGCCATCGCGGTGTCCACGTCTGAGTTCTACCACGCCATCCTGAACGGCCAAAGGGTGACCACCCCGGGACGGTGAATTCCGGTTCCGTCCCATCGAGGAGTTTTCGTGCGCATCTTCCAATTGAACAAGTACGCGACCTTGAACGGTGGCTCGGAAACCGTCGCCGACATCGTGGGGAGGATCGGCAAGCGGTGCGGGCACGACGTCCTGGTTGTCGGATTCGAAAAACCGGGTCAGGTCCCCCTGTTCGAAAGCGACATGCTCGGCCCCGACCGGATGGGCGTCAAGG
>JAKPQQ010000174.1 GCA_029557215.1 Fibrobacterota bacterium
ACGACGACCCGAACGCGAAGTGGGCCGGGCCCAGCGACCAGATCGCCAAAGGCTTGGGCGGCTTGTGGGCTTCCACCTGCACCTTGGGACTGTCGAGTTGTTCCTTGGCATTGGGATGCCGGGCCACCACATGGTATTCCAGCAGGGTGCCCGGCTGGACAAGCGTCTTGGGCGAGAACAACTTGCCCGTGGCGGTGGCCTTGCCGTCTTTCACGAGGCCGTCAAAATTTGCCGACTGGTCTTCGACGATCGCGGTGCCGTCCGGTTTGGGGATCGTGCAGAACAGCCTGAACGAGACGGAACCTGTCGTCGCTTCGGCGGGGCCCTGGACCATCGCTTCCATGTCGAAGGGCTGGTCGGTGGCGAGCTGGGCGGGATCGGTCGTGATGCGGCAATTGGACAGCGCGACCGTCGCGTTTGCCGATTGGCTTGCCGGATCTGGATTGTCTTCGCGGCATTCCCGCAGGTAGTCGGGATTCACCGTCCCTTGGCCCGCCGAGGATCCCACCGCAGGTCCGGTCTTCTTCTCGAAGATCGACTTGTCGATATTGCCGGGGTGGGCGGTGGATCGGTCCAGCAGGGAAGCGCCGGTGGGATTGTTCGCGCGGGTGTTGTGGGACATCGTCATTCTTGGAAACGCGGAAGAATTGGGGAGAGGAAGACGGTTCCGACAAATTAGTCAATCGGAGTGGAGGGTGGGACATTCGGATGCAACAGCATTGGTCAAGTGCCGCGACGTCGAGCGGTTCCCGGATCCTCCCATTTCACTGCCCTCAAATGGAAACCCTGAACGGATCGGTGGGGGCTACAAGGGCTGTGGTGCGGGAAGCCCCCTGTGAAACGAAGCCCGATGCGGTCCATCGGTTGGTAACATTCCACCCCAACCACCACCGAAGGATCCGATGCCCGATCTGTTCGCCTACCTGGAATACCGGGACTACCTGAAGGACGCCTACGAGGCGCGGCGCAAGCAGCAGCCGTTCTTCTCGTATCGATTCATCGGGAACAAGGTGGGGATGGATTCCAGCTACCTGACCCGGCTGTTCCAGAAGAAGCTCCACCTGGGCGACGACCTGGTGGATCGCATGGCGAGCGCGTTCGGACCGACCGGCGAGGCTTTGGAATATTTCCGGAACCTGGTGGCCTTCAACAAGGCGCGCAACGAGGTGCAGGCGCGGGTCTTCCACGAGCGATTGGCCAAGCTGCGGGGAGTGGGCTACCAGGTGGTTCGCGAGGACCAGTCGGAGTATTTCTCGAACTGGATCCACGTGGCCTTGCGCAGCCTGCTCGACTACCGTCCTTTCGACGGCGACTACGACGCCCTGGGCGCCGAGCTGTCGCCACCGGTGTCGGGCGAAGATGCCAAGCGGGCCGTCTTCCTGCTGGAGCGGCTCGGGATGGCGCGCCGCACCGAACGCGGCTACGAGATCCTCGACCAGCACCTGCACTCCGGCGACAATTGGAATACAGAGGCGATCAAGACCTTCCAGAAGACGACCATGGAGCTGGCCTCGCGGTCGCTCGACACGGTGCCTGCATCCGATCGGGACGTGTCCACCATGACGATGAACATCGACGCGTCGACCTTGGGAGCGCTCAAGGTCCTGGTCCGCGAATTCCAGGAGAACGTGGCCAAGCTGGTGGAGAACGCTCCCGGTTCCGATCGCGTCTACCACATGAACATCCAGTTGTTCCCGCTCACGCGGCGAACGGGAGAGAGCTCTTGAAGTCGCTCCGGTCCTTCCTGTCCCGGATCCTGCCGGCGTTGGCCTTCGCGGGATTCGTTTCCTGCGGCGAAGACACCGTGGCGGGCAAGACCACCACGACCACCAACGGGGGAGGGAACCTGCAGGCGGTGGGGCCTTCCGGACAACCGTTGTCCGGGTGCGTGGCGCTGGCCGCCCGCAGCTGGGATCCCGTCCGCGGGATGCCGGGCGCGGTGGACACCCTGCGCGGCGACGGGGCCGGGACGATCCGGCTCGAACGCGAATCCTACGCCTTCCTGGAGATCCGCGACGACGCGTCCGGCCTGGGCGCGCGCATCCAGCGCGTGTCGCTGCCCGACGGAAATCGTCAAATGGTCCGCCTGGACACGCTGCGTCGGATCCAAGGACGCTGGGCCGACCGCTCCAGCGTCGCGGCGGGGCGGTTGTTCCTGGATTCGTCGTTCCATTCGGTCGCGCTGGGGGGCGATGGATCGTTCGTCTTCCGGGGCGTTTCCGAAGGCGCCTACGCGTTGCTCCTGGACGCGAACGCCGCCGCGCCGCGCCGGATGGGATCGGTCCGTCTGGAAGAACGCGATGTCCGCTTCCTGGGGCCCGGGAACGTGATCCTCCAGGACGACACCACGGGGTCGCCCCTGTGGATCGACGATTTCGAGACAGGTTCCGTCTTCCCCCCGATCCACGGCGTCGTTCCCGGGGTGTCCCCGTGGTACGTGTGGGCGAGCCTGGCCACCACTCTGCTTCCCGCCTCGACCGAGGTCGATTCGATCCGTCGAGCCATCGGCCCCGATCCGGATCGGGCGGGGAATTCGTTCCACTTCCGCTTCGCCACCGACGATCCCTATTCATGGGTGGCCGTGGGGATCACCAACATGGAGATGGACCTGAGTGAGCGCACGCGACTGTGCTTCGCCTACCGCAGCGACTCGCTTGTCAAGATCCAGTTCCAGCGCGATTCCGTCGGGGTGGTCCGACCCGCGGTCTCGGCGAGCGTGCCGTCTTCCCGCGAATGGAAGGACGTCTGCGTCGCCACCTCGGATCTTGTGGCGAACGCCGACAATCCCGATTCCCTGAAGACCTGGAACAGCTTCGGCAAGAAGGTCCTGGTGATCGAGTTCCAGGTTCCTTCGGGTGGGACCTTCCTGGACCTGGACGACATCCGGATGCGCTGACGGCGCTGAAACGCATTGCAGCGCGGGCTTCGGCAACGGGGCGCCGCAAGCGGCCCCGACAGCTATCGTCCCGGTTGGCTCAAGCAATCGGGAGTGCAACGATGACACGCAAGGTGTTAACAAGGATCGCACGAGGTGCCGCGATGGCGGTGGCTCTTGCCGGGGCGAGCACGGCGCAGGTCCTGCCGACCGCGAAAACCATCGCTTCCGAGATGGGCGTGGGCTGGAACCTGGGCAACACCATGGAGCTCATCGGCGTCCAGCCGATCCCCACCAAAGCCCTGTTCGACTCGGTGAAGGCGGCCGGGTTCAAGACCGTCCGCATACCCGCGGCCTGGGACATGCATGCCGACAAGAGCACCTACGTGATCGATCCCGCCTGGATGGCCCAGGTCAAGAAGGTCGTGGATTTCGCCATCGCTGCGGACCTCTACGTGATCCTGAACATCCACTGGGACGGAGGATGGGTCGAAGGCAAGATCGATTCGGCGGCCACCCGGCCCGCCATGAAGGCGATCATGTACGCCAAGCAGGGCGCCTACTGGAAGCAGATCGCCACGACCTTCAAGGACTACGACAAGCGCCTTTTGTTCGCCAGCGCCAACGAGCCCGGCGTCGACCAGCAGGAGAACCTTCCCGTCCTCATGGGCCTGCACCGGATCTTCATCGACACCGTCCGCGCCACGGGCGGCTACAACGCCTCGCGCACCCTGATCCTGCCGGGACCCAGCACCTCGTTCGAGCACACGGCCGACTGGATCACGGAGCTGCCCACCGACAAGATCGCCGATCGGCTCATGGTGGAGGCGCATTTCTATCCGTACCAGTTCTGCCTGATGTCCCAGCCCGCCTACGACT
>JAKPQQ010000175.1 GCA_029557215.1 Fibrobacterota bacterium
ACGACGACCCGAACGCGAAGTGGGCCGGGCCCAGCGACCAGATCGCCAAAGGCTTGGGCGGCTTGTGGGCTTCCACCTGCACCTTGGGACTGTCGAGTTGTTCCTTGGCATTGGGATGCCGGGCCACCACATGGTATTCCAATAGGGTGCCCGGATGGACGAGTGTCTTGGGCGAGAACAACTTGCCCGTAGCGGTGGCCTTGCCGTTTTTCACGGGGGCGTCAAAATTTGCCGACTGGTCCTCGACGGTCGCGGTGCCATCTGGTTTGGGGATCGTGCAGAACAACCGAAACGAGACGGAACCTGTCGTCGCTTCGGCGGGTCCCTGGACCATCGCTTCCATGTCGAAGGGCTGGTCGGTGGCGAGCTGGGCAGGATCGGTCGTGATGCGGCAATTGGACAGCGTGACCGTCGCGGTTGTCGCTTCGGTTGCCGGTTCCGGATTGTCTTCGCGGCACTCCTTGAGGTAGCAAGGGTTCACGGTCCCCTGCCCCACCGAAGACCCCGCAGCGGCGCGGGTCTTCTTCTCGAAGATCGACTTGTCGAGGCTGCCGGGCTGGGCGGTGGACTTGTCGAGGAGCATTGCCCCAAGCGGGGGATTGTCGGCGCGGTGCGTACTCATGACGGGTGACCTGGAGCGGATGGCGGGTTTTGGGGAATCATCTTCAGGATCACTTGCCCGTGCCTCCCAGGTCCAAGGGGACGGTGGTCTGGCCGTAGTTCTTATATCCCCAAGCCACGACGGTTCCGTCGTCCAGCAGGGCGAGGCTGTGGGCGTATCCTGCCGCGATGGCGACGGTCTTGCCATTGTTCAAGGTTTCGGGGGCCGTGGCTTGGTCATAGATGTGATCTCCCCACCCCACGACGGTTCCGTCATCCAGGAGGGCGAGGCTGTGGTACATCCCTGCCGCGATGGCGACGACTTTTCCGCTATTCAAGGTGGTGGGGACGGTGGCTTGGCCTGAGCCGTTTTCACCCCAAGCCACGATGGTTCCGTCGTCCAGCAGGGCGAGACTGTGGTACATCCCTGCCGCGATGGCGACGACTTTTCTGCTATTCAAGGTGGTGGGGACGGTGGCCTGGCCTGAGCCGTTTTCGCCCCAAGCCACGACAGTGCCGTCGTCCCGCAGGACGAGGTTGTGATACCCCCCTGCCGCGATGGCGACGACCTTGCTGTTGTTCAAGGTGTCGGAGACGGTGGCCTGGCCGGAATTGTTCGCTCCCCAAGCCCCGACGGTTCCGTCGTCCCGTAGGACGAGGTTGTGATACCCCCCTGCAGCGATAGCGACGATCTTGCCGTTGTTCAAGGTTTTGGGGACGGCGGCTTGGGCGTAGTCGTTCGATCCCCAAGCCCCGACGGTTCCGTCGTCTCGCAGGGCGAGACTGTGGTACATCCCTGCGGCAATGGCGACCACTCTGTCGTTGTTCAAGATGTTTGGGACGGTGGCCTGGCTGGAGTTGTTCGCTCCCCACGCCTCGACGGTACCGTCGTCCCGCAGGGCGAGGCTGTGATATCCCCCTGCGGCGATAGCAAGTGCAGCATTTAAGCGGACGACCACAAAGGAATCCGTCGCGTAGTTCCCTGTGCTGTCGATCGCCCGTAGGACAATGTTATTGGCTCCAACCTTGAGTACTGCGGTCGTCGAAAATACGCCGTTGGCCCCGATGGCCACCCGTACTCCTTGAAAGAGGACCGAGTCAGTCTTGTGGTTGTCGGTGATGCCCCATGCTGGAGAGAAAATCGAATCCTTGTGGACAACCGTTTGGGGGCCGGTTCCTGTCTGTCGCACGATCGACGGGGCAATCGTGTCCTTCCAGGCGCGAACGATCGTCAGCGAATCGGAACTCGTTTTGCCCAAGACGTCCTTGGCTATGATCTTGAATCCGTTCTTGCCGATGGCCAAGTTCTTGGCATCCAGGCTGTAGACTCCATCGGTTCCCGTGACCACGGTGCCGTTGATCTCGACACTGGAGACTCCCACGTCGTCGGTCACCTTCCAGCTCAACTTGATGGAAGTGGTCCCATAGGCCACGGTACTGTCCTTGGTGCCCGCATCACGTGCGATCTTCGGGGCGCTGGTGTCGCCGATCCGGATGATCGTCAAGGTGTCAAAACTTGACTTGCCACCGGCATCCTTGGCCTCGATCCTGAACCCGTTCTTGCCGATGGCCAGGTTCTTCGCGTCGATGCTGTAGATGCCAGCGGTTCCAGTGACCACTGAGCCGTTGATCTCGACGCTGGCGACTCCCACATCGTCGGTCACCTTCCAGCTGAGCTTGATGGCGGTGGTCGCGTAGGCCACGGTACTGTCCTTGGTCCCAGCTTCACGTACGATCACGGGCGCGCCGGCATCCGGCGTGCGGATCACAGTCACGCTCTTCTTGGTGGTGTTCTTGGCGGTGTCGGTGGCGATCAGCTCGAAGACGTTCTCGCCAGGTTTGAGGGGTAAAATCGCCGAATAGATGTCGCCGACGACGGTCGCCGCGAGTCCGCCAATCGTCACGGTTTGGAGCTTGTCGTTGTCGATCACTTTCCATGAGAGACTGATCTTATCGGTTGCATTGGGGACGGTCGTGTCCTTGGTCCCGTTTTCCGCGACGGCAACAGGGAAGATGGAATCGTGGTAGGCTCGCGAGATGGTGATGGTATCGGAGCTTTCCTTGCCCGTCGCGTTCTTGGCCAGGATCTTGTAGCCATTGGCGCCAACTTTGAGGGGGCCGACCTGGATCGTGTAGATGCCGTCGACGCCTTGGACGGGGGAGCCATTGAGGGTCACTTGCGTGGCGTCGGAAATCTTCCAGGCGAGCTTCAGCGACGTCACGGAGTAGGCCACGGCACTGTCTTTGGTACCGGGCTCGCGGGTAACAACCGGCGCACCTGGTTCCGAGCCGCGTCGGATGATCACGGAATCCGTTGCTTCGTTGTTTGCGCTGTCGGTGGCCCGAATCCGGATCACGGTGGTCGCGTTGCCAAGAACGACGGTGGCCGTGTACGCCCCGTCCTTGGCGGTGACGGGAGCACCTTGGATGGTCACCTTCAGGGGCGATGCATCGGACACGGTCCAACCGACCGCGATTTCCGAGACGTCGTAGGCCACCTCACGATTCTCGGTGCCGGCTTGGCGAAGAATCTTCGGCTTGATGGTGTCCTTGGCCGGGGTGGATCCGGTATCTGCGGGGCGCGTCACCACTTGGAACTCCAACGTGGCTTTGGCGAAGAACGCATCCTGGTCCTTCAGGATGATTTCCAGCCTGTAGGTGCCCGCCGCGGTGGTCGGTTTGGCCGCGATCGACAGCTTGCCCGACAGATCCAGCTTGGAGGGTTGGTCCAGCAAATCGAAGTTCACCGGGAAATCGAAGCCGGCCGTGGCATCTTCGTTTTCATGGAAGATCTTGACGGAATTTGTCACCAGTTTGTTGGTGGCTTCGAAGACGCCGCTGACGGCGAGTGCGCTACCGCCCGCCTGGATTTCGCCGGTGATCGCCAAGGCTTGCGTCACGCGCACCGGGTACGGGGGGAACAGTTTGTTCGTATCCACCACGATGGTTCCCGACAAGGACAGGTCGCGCATCCGGACATGGATGCTCAAGGTGTCGATATTCAGGATCCATTTGCCCGAAGGCACCAGTTCCTTGAGCGGGAGATTCTTGGCGGCCAGGAGCTTGAGCGCTTCCTGGACCACCTTGGCGGTATCCAGCCCAGGCAGCTTCCCGGCCAGGATTAGGTCCGACTTGACCAGTGTGTCGTTGTCGATCAGGGCCCGGGCGACTTCGGCGGCCACGCTCGAATCGTTCGCTTTGTCTCCCAGGCGCTTGAGCAGTTCGATCGCCACGTCGTTGGGAGCCAATGCTCCGGAGTTCAACGTCAAGGCCGTTGTCCCGGTGTAGTCGAATCTCAGCCGGTAATAAAGGAGTCCTGCACGAAAAAGGTCCACGTTTACCGGGTTGTTGGGAGGCGAGGCCAGCGGGATGTTGATTCTGTACAGATTGGTTCCCGAGGTCACAAGAGAAGCGTCTGCCGAATCGTTGCCGGTACTCCACTTCACCGCCGTAGGGATCTTGTGGGACTCGGTGATGGTGAATTCGGTCGTGTAGGTCTGGGGGCCCTTGGGTTCTTCCGGTTCGGTCTGGCATGCCGCGACGAACATTGTCAGCATGGCGACCAACAGCCAACGAACCAAGGATGTCAACGTAGCCGATCCAAAGGGAAATGTTCTGGGCATTGGGGGAATTCTCTCGGCAAAGGGTAACGAACGATTGCTGCTTTCCCGGAAAAGGAAGCTTCATAGGGGCTTGTGCGTCAATCGCTGGCACCGCATGGCCGGGCAAGCCATCTTCCTTAGCGTGATCGTTGTTTTCAGGCTACTTGGTTGACCTGCTCCAATGGGTACGGAATCAGGATATTCCATACGAGTAGGAACCAAATCTCCTTGGCTTGCTCTCGGTCCGAGTGAGCGGGGCGTCGGCTTAAATCCATCCGTTCACCATCTCCTTTCAACGCATTCATGGGTACGCAAGGCACTAGTATCCATGATACCCGCACGCAACAAAACGCCCTGTTTTTAGGGGCATGTGGCGGCACGAAGACCGCCACGCGCAAGACAGAAGGAGGTGGTTATTCCTTCTCTTTGGAAAAGGGCCGGATTATTCATTCCCCTTGACTGCTTCGGTCGCGCCACCGCTGCGTTGAGGGCGACGTACGAGCTGGATGCGGTCCAGTTGGAGCGAGCCGGATAGATTCTTGACCAGCGACTGGAGCAAGCTGCCTGGGAGAGCTGGCATTGTCGGCTTATGACAATCGCCACAGTACACCGTGTCGGGCACCATTCTTGTTATGACGGTTTCACCAGTCCCGAGGGAGTCTGTGATGGAAACCGTGTCGGAGATGAATTTGTAGCCATCCACGACGTATTCTCCGTGGGTCAGATCCGCGAGAAGACTCTTGTTCGTGTAGGGTTGGATGATCGACCAACGGAAGTTGGTGATGTCGTTCTTGACCCAGGCGTCGTGGTCGGCATCCCAGACCCATTTGGGCTTCCAGTTCGGGTGATGTCCAATTGTTCCTTCAAATTTGGGGAGCCCCATCTCGATCATTCTGGCAGAGTCCCCGAAGTTCGAGTAGTTGCGGCCGCTGATGATCCAATAGTCCTTGGGCTTCGTTTCGGCGGAATCCAGGACGGTCGTTCCGACATACGCATTGCTGGCAGGTCCGAATGCGGAGTAATCGAGAATGAACCTTCTCCATTGGGGGCCAACCCAGTCTATTCGGCGATGGAAACCATCCTTGTAGCCGCCATTCTGGTTGTCGTTCTTCTTCCAGACCATTTCCGTGATCATCGGGAGGGAGTCGGGTGCCGAGGGGCCCTTCTTCCAGCGCGCCCAGAACACCAAGCGGTAGGTTTCGCCCATCATATCGGGTGGGACAGCCACCGAATATCCTGCGTAACCGGAGCCGACTCCGCCATCCGAGCTTGGCTGCAAGCCGAAGTCGGGGATTTGGAAGTCGATCTTTCCGTGGCGGAATCCGATCTGGCGGTTCCAGTCGGTGGTGGTGTCGGTGACGTTGGCTTCCATCTGGTTTGGAATTCCAGTGTTGACGCAATGGCCGCATGCCCAGAAGCGCCAGTCGTAGCCGATCTTGCGGGTCAGGCTGTTCTGCTCGAAATCGTCGACCAGCAGAGTGTCGCCTTCCACGATGTAGCGGCGGGAGTCGGCCATCGAATTGGCCCATCCCTGGCGCACGGCGATGATCCGGATCCATTGGCTCTTGTTCACGAACAGGGTGTCGCCAGGGAGTTTCTTCTGGGTGGCGCCCTGGGGTTCGTAGCTCGAGTTCCAGGCCGGCGTGGAGCTGTCGCGGGTCACGAAGAACGTGACTCCCGGCGAACGCGTGGTGAGCTTCACCCACTGGAAGTCGCGGTAGATGCCGGAATCCGGCGCGAAGTGGATGTTGGCCACCTTGAAGGTGTAGTTGCCCGTCGCGATCTCGCTGGAATCCCATCCGGTCTTGCAGGCGATCGCCTTGACCACCACGTTGGAGTCGAGCTTGAGGAGCGAATCGGCGTTGTACCTGGTGGACCCGCAGTTGGGGGTGGATCCGTTGACCGTGTAGCGGATGTCGGCGCCTTCGGCGGAATCCGTGATCGACAGATACTGCGTGGTGTCGTAGTTGCCGGTGCGGAAGCTCAGGGTGGGAGTGGCCACCTTGAACTTGTAGGTGGCCGACACGACCTTGGACGCGCGCCATCCGGGAAGGAATGCGAACGCCTTCACGGTCACGTTGCTGTCGATGTACAGCGAATCACCGGCCTTGAGCGAGGCGTTGGTGGGTGTGCTGCCGTCGGTGGTGTAGTAGACCGGCACGCCCGAAGGGCTCTTGATGTTCACCAGACGCTGCGAGGTGTAGGTGCCGCTCTTGACCGAGAACACCGGATCGAGCGCCTTGAGCTTGATCGTGGTCGTGCAGGTCGGGCTGGACTGGTTGATTCCGTTGAACGACTTGGCGATCACCATCACGCTGTCCTGGATCAGGATGCTGTCGGTGTTGGAGTAGATGCGCGAATCGCGGTTGGGGTCGCCGCCGTTGGTGGTGTAGCGGACCGTGTCGCCCACGCCGTAGCCGCCGATGCCGATCTTCGTCTGGGTGGTGAAGCTGTCGACGCGGTTGGTGCTGAAATAGGGCTTGCCCAGGGTCTTGCCGATGTTGAACGTCACCGTGACCGTGTCGGAATAGGCGAGTCCGGCGGTGGTCCTGCGGATGGCGATGGCGCGGAAGGTGGTCGTGCCCTTGATCGTGCGGGTGGCTCCCGAGCGGACCTTGGGGTCGGCGGTGGAAATCTTGGCCGTCGATCCGGCGGTGGAATACCGGATGCTGTCGGTCGTCTGGTTGTCGGCGGCGGTGAACCGGATCACTGCGGAATCCGTGAAATCGAACTGGTCGGCGGTGCTGCCGACCGCCACGAGGCTGGGGGTTCCGAGCCTGCGGGTCACTCGCACCTGGAATGTATCGGTCAGGCCGGTGGCGGTGATCTTGATCGTGTTGATCCCGACGGCCAGGTTGCCGAGGCGGTAGGAATACACTCCGCTTGTGAGCGTGGCGGTGGCGCCGTTGACGCGTGCGACCACCCCCGATGTGTACTCGGTCTTGAACCGCAGCAGGAGGGAGGTCACGTCGTTGTCGACCGTGGTGTCGCGCTCGACGACGTTCACCATGGTGATCGCCTGGGTTTGCGTGCCGGTCCCGCTTCCCGTCGAACCCGTCCCGGCGGAGGTCGTGTCGGTGTCCGTGTCCGAAGGCGGAGGGCTGCTGGTGCTGTCGCAGGAGACGACAATCGTCCCCGCAATGGCCAGGGCGAGTGCCCAGAGCGTCGTTTTCTTCATCGTGCAACTCCTGTTCGGGTCGTGTCGGGTCGCCGTGGAAGGCGCAGGACGGTTCCATGGTCATTCTAGGACCATAAACGATTGTCCGTCAAGGAGTTGCGTCAGAAAACGGCGTCAAAGAAGGAACAGGTTGTCGCGATGGACCGCTTCCTGGGGGACCGTGCGCCCCAGGAGTTCCCCGAATTCCCCGGATGCGTGTCCGGCGATCCTGGCAAGCTCCGCCGCGCTGAAATTCGTCACACCGCGCGCGACGGCCCTTCCGCGCAGGGTGGTCATCTCCACCACGGTTCCGGCCGAGAACGATCCTACCACTTTCCGGATGCCCGCGGGCAAGAGCGAAACACGCCGTTCGGTCAGGGCCGCCACCGCGCCGTCGTCCAGGACCACCTTCCCCTTCGGGGTCGACACGAACCGGATCCACCGCTTGCGGGAGCCCAGCTTCTTTTCCGACGGCAGGAACAGGGTGCCGACCGAGGCGCCGTCCAGAATGGACTTCAGGTCGGCGGTGAATCCGTTGGCGATCACGCAGGCGCTGCCGGATTCGGTCACGGTGCGGGCCGCCATGATCTTGGTGATCATGCCGCCGGTGCTGGCCACGCTGCCTTCGCCTCCCGCCAGCGCCGCGATTTCCGAGGTGACCTTGGCCACGATGGGGATCAGGGCCGCCGCGGGATCCGTCTTGGGGTTGGCCGTGAACAGGCCGTCGATGTCGGAGAGGATCACGAGCACATCGGCTTCCAGGAAATGGCAGACGTCGGCGGAAAGACGGTCGTTGTCGCCCACCTTGATCTCGGCGGTTCCCACCACGTCGTTTTCGTTCACGATGGGCACCACGCCGTGCTTGAGCAGCGCTTCGGTGGTGCGTCGGATGTTCCCGAACCGCTCGGGGTCGCGGAAATCCTCGGCGGTGAGCAGGTACTGGGCCACCACCACTCCGGCGCTCGCGAAGGCTTCGTCGTAGGCGTGCATGAGGCGGATCTGCCCCACGGCGGCGCAGGCTTGCTTTTCGGCCAGTTGCCTGGGCTTGGTCGCGTGTCCCAGGACTCCCATTCCGACACCCACCGCGCCGGAGGTCACCAGCACGACTTCGCGGCCGTCGTTTCGCAGCGACAGGATCTGGTCCACCACCCGTTGCAACTGCTCGGGGGCGAACCCTCCTTGTTCATGGGTCAGGAGCCGCGTCCCGACCTTCACCACCACGCGTTTGGCCTTCGGGAGCAGGGACGCCCGCAGATTGGGGTTCACGCGATCTCTCCGTGAAGCACGGCTGCTGCCTGGGGAGCGTCGAACCGCTTGTCGAACAGCGCCTTGCCCACGATCACGCCTTCCAGCCCGGAGTGGTCCAGCGCATGGGCGACGCGAAGGTCGTCCAGGCTCGAAATGCCCCCCGACACGATGGTCTTCAGGCCCGTGGCTTCGGCGAACGCCGTGGTCGCCGGAAAATTCGGGCCTTGCAGCATGCCGTCCTTGGAAATGTCGGTGAACACGCACGACACGATCCCGAGGGCGCGCATGGCCTTGCCCAGGACGATCGCGTCCATCCCCGAGCCTTCTTCCCAGCCCGACACCTTCACGATCCCGTCGCGGGCGTCGATCCCCACGATCACGCGTTCGGGTCCGAAGCGCTTGAGCATCGATTCCACCACGGTGGGATCCTTGACCGCCACGGTTCCGGCGATCACGCGCGAGACACCCCATTCCTCCAGCGCGCGCGCGGCGTCGTCCACCGTGCGGATCCCGCCGCCGAGTTCCGTGGGACAGGAAACGGCCGCGACCATCCGCTTCACGGCCTCGCCGTTCCTCGCGCTTCCTTCGAAGGCCGCGTCCAGATCCACCAGATGGATCCGATCGGCGCCGCTGTCGGCCCAGGTCTCGGCGATCTCCCAGGGAGCGTTCGAATAGACCGTCTTCTGGTCCTTGCGACCCTGGACAAGGCGGACGGCGCAGCCGTCCATGAGATCGACGGCGGGAAGGAAATCGAGTCGGCGCTTTTGCATAGATCTGGAAATGGAGAAAAAGCCGGGCAAAGAAAAAGGCCGGAACCTCGATTGAGGCCGGCCTTCGTGTTCGGAAACGCGAACAATCACTTTCCGGAAGTCTGCTGTTCCTTGGCGCGTTGGGCTTCGTTGGAGCCAGGACACGACTTCTGGAGCTGGCTCCAGGTCGCGTCGCGTTCCGACAATCCGCCTTGGCGCTCGTGCGCCAGGCCCAGCTTGAAGAGGGCCGGGCACCGCTGCGAATCCTTGGGGTAGTCCCGCAGGAGCTTCTTGTAGTGCGTGCGGGCTTCGTCCCAGTTGGATTGCGCGAACCTGCATTCGCCCATCTTGAACAAAGCCAAGGGAGCGAGGTTTCCGGAAGAATCCTTGGCAGCGACCTCGGCGAATCCGCGGAAGGCCAGATCGTAGCGACCGCGCGAGAAGTCCTCTTGGGCGGTCTGCAAGGACGATTCCAGTTGGCTGATGCCGGAGCTGGAGACCTTGGAGGTGTCGCCGTTGGACGATTTCTGAGGTGCGCGCTGCTTGAGGAGTCCCAGTTGGCGGTCGATTTCCGTCATCCGCATCTGGTTGGCCTCGAGCTGGCCCTGGATCTTCTGCATTTCGGCCATGAGCTGCGAGATCGAGATCTGGAGGTCGGCGCGCGTGCGGCTGACCTCGTCTCCCGATTTCAGGCCCACCTGCGACAAACGCTGGTTGACCGCGTGCACGTCGGCGCGCGTGGAATCGACCTTGCGGTTGACCACGGCGATTTCGCCACGGGCGGCCCGGATCTCCGCATGGATCATGTCCAGCTGGGCGCATCCCCCCGCGAGAAGCGGGAAGACGGCCAAGCCGATGTTCCGCAACGAGATCAGCGGATCTCTCCGGGAAGGTCGTCACGGCGATCCTGCGACCACACGGATTCGTCGCTGCCGCTGCTGGCCTTTTCCTTGCCGTAGGAAACGGTCTTGAGCTGGTTGGAATTCACGCCGAACGCGAGCAGCCACTTCTTGGCGGCGTTCGCGCGGCGATCGCCCAGAGCCTGGTTGTACTCGGTGGATCCGCGTTCGTCGGCGTTGCCTTCGACGGTCACGAAGAGTTCCGGGTATTCCTTGAGCAGGCTGCCGACCCGGGTGAGGATGTCCTTGCCCTCGGGCTTGATCGACGACTGGTCGAGATCGAAGTAGATGGGCTTGAGGACTTCCGACATCAAGCTCTGCAGGCGCTCGCGACGGACGACGTTGGTGTCGACCGGCGGGGGCGGCGGCGGGGGCGGCGGCGGTGCCGAATCCACGACCGGCGGCGGGGGCGGCGGCGGCGGGGGCGGTGCGGCGACTTCCTTCTTCGCGCATGCGTTCAGGATGATGGCGGCGCCAAGGGCGGTCCAGGTCAGGGCGTGTTTGCGGTTCATGAATTCTCCTTTGAGGAGGACGGAATCCGGAATACGGGCGATCGGCACCGGCAGCCCGGGTTTCGTGGCTCAGTATGGATAGATACTCGATATTTCCCGAGTCGACCAGTCCCTTCGTCCAGGAATCGAATTCCGTCGGATCGGGTTCGGTCGATTCCCGTCCGGATCAGCGCGACCAGGCGGGCTGGGTGGCGTCTCCGTAGAAGGTGAGCTGGCGCGGCGAACTGCCGTCGGCGTTGCAGGTCCACAGGTCGGAACGCGTCCCGTTGCGACGGATGAACACGATGTGGCGGCCGTCGGGCGACCACTTGGGCTGTTCCCCCACGCCGAGCCATTTTTCGTCCGTTCCGTCGGGCGAGATGGTCATGATCTGGAACCCCCCTGCCTGCCGCGCGAAGACGATGCGGTCGCCCATGGGGGACCATGCGGCCTGGTCGTTGTAGCCTCCGATCCAGGTGACGCGGCGCAGGTTCGATCCTTCGCGGTCCATGGCGTAGATCTGGGGCGACCCGGTGCGATCGGAGGTGAAGGCGATCTCGTAGCCGTTGGGCGACCAGGTGGGCGAAACTTCCAGGGCGGGGGAGTAGGTGAGCCGCACGGGCTTGCCGTTGGGAAGGGATCGGAAGATTTCCGTCTGGCCGTCGAGCGACACGGCGAGGGCCAGTTCGCCGTCGAGGGGGGACGCGGCCGCCGAAATCTGCATGCCTGGGACCGAAGGAAGGAACCTGGAGGGTTTGCGGCCGATTTCCTGGCGCCACAGGTGCGCGCCGCTGCCGCCCAGGTAGGAGCTCCACACCAGGGCGCCGTCGCGATCCCAGACCGGACTGAGGTTGATGCTGCCGTTTCTTGTCCACTGGGTGTTGCCGAACCCGTCGTAGTCCATGGTCCAGATCTCCTTGCGGCCTTCGCCGCCACGCACGTAGGCGATCCGGGTGGACGCGATGCCCCGCTCCCCGAACAACTGGAACACCACATCGTCGGCGAACCGGTGGGAAAGCCTGCGCAGGTCCTTCTTCTTGCCGGAATACGTCTTTTCCGAAAGCTTGTCGCGCGTGATGGCGTCCAGCAACTCGAAGTGGATCTCCACTTCGCCGCCGGGCAGGGGCTTGGCCGATCCCGTCACCACCGCGGCGACGTTCTTCTGGGCGAAGAAGGCCGTGTCCCAGGCCCCGGACGGTGGTTGGACGATCCTGGCGCGGCCCGAGAAATCGAGATCCGCGCGCAGGACTTCCTCGGGCATGGCGAGATCCTTGAATTCGGGGATCTTCGACGTTCCCTGGAACGGCAGCACGGACACGTTCACGGTGGCTTGGGCCGCGTCCGAGCGCAGGACGAAGTCTTCCTGCGCGCGCAGCGGAAGGCAGGCGGTTGCGATGGCGATCAGCCAGAGATCAAGGCGCATACTGGAGAACATAGCGAACGACCACCTTGTTTTCCGGCCAAACATCCGGAACGGGGGGGAACAGATCGACGGATTGGATGGCGCGCAGGGCAAGGCGATCGAGTGTCGGGTTGCCCGAGCGCTTGCGCAACCGGGCCATGGACGCCCTGCCGTCGCGTTCGACGGAGAAGACGACTTCCGGCATTTCGGTGATTCCGGCCAAGCCCGGTGGAGCGCGCCAGTTGCGTTCCACCAGGTACTTCACCCTGGAAAGCCACAAGGCCATGGGCGATGGCAATCCTTGCCCCCCCCCCAGGCTCAGCGTGTCGCCTCCGGCGATCCCGGTCTTGCCTGGCTTGCCGCTGGTGCCTTGCGTCGCACTGGCCGTCTGTCCCTGGGTCTGTTTCCCTTCGCTGGGCGTGGGTACGGGCGTGGACGGTTTGGGATCCGGTTTGGGCGGTTGTGGCTTGGCGGGCGGGGTGGTGGGTAACGGCTTCGGGACGGCGATCGATGTCGGATCGGGCTCTTCGGGTTGTGTCGGTTCGGTGGTCGGGGCGGGCTCGACAGGATCCGGTTGCGGTGCGGATGCCACCGGCACAGGGGAGCTGCCGCCGTCTTCGCCTTTTGGAGGGTTGCCCACCAATTCGAACGACGCGATGGTCAGGGGAGGCTTTTCCCTGGGCAGCAAAGCCATCACGACCACCAGCACCGCGAGTCCGGCATGGAGCGCAAGCGAGATTCCGACGAACCTGTCGAACCGCGTGAACCTGGAATTCTTCTTCCCCATTATTCCTTCGGCGGGGGCTCGGTGAGAAAGCCGATCTTGGAAGCGCCTGCCTTGCGGACTTCGCCGACGATCTCGAGCACGAGTCCGTAGGGGACCGTGCGGTCGCCTTCGATCAGCACGGCGCGGTCCTGGTCGCCGCCCCAGGCCCGGGCGAACGTCGAGCCGAATCCGGCGCGCTCCACCTCTTCGCCGTCCACGTAGATCCGGCGCCGGTTGTCGAACGAGACGGTGACGGATTTCCTTTCGTCGACGGCGGGAGCCTCCGATTTGGGAAGATTGACCTTCACGCCCTGGGTCATCAGGGGGGCGGTCATCATGAACACCAGCAGGATCGCGAACACCACGTCCATGAGGTTCGTGAGGTTCAGGTCCGGCTGGGGAGGCGCGACGCGCGCGCGCCGTCGCATCAGCGGTTTCCGGCCGAGAGGAATTCCCGGCGGTACATGGACGCCACCCGCGAGGCGAACACTAGGTATTCGCCTTCGTGCTTGCGGGCCGCGCCCGACAGAAACTGGTGGGCGGCTGCGGCGGGGATGGCCACGATCAGGCCGGCCAGGGTGGTGAACAGGGCCTGGGCGATGCCGGGTGCTACCACGTTCAAGCCGGCCGATGCCTGCTGCCCGATCTGGAAGAACGCGTCCATGATGCCCCAGACGGTGCCCAGGAGTCCCAGGAACGGTCCGGTCCCGGCGGCCACCACGAGCCACGACAGGCGTTGTTCCATGTCGATGCGTTCTTCTTCCACCGCGCGTTCGCAGGCTTCCTGCACCAGGTCGCCGCGAAGCGCCTCGGTGCGGCCGGCCGGATCGTCTTCCGGGAAGTGTTCCTCCTCGATCAGGGCCGATTCGGCGATCGAGCGCAGCCCGGCGCCACGCGTGCGGCTCACCACCAGAGGAATCTCGTGGAACGCCTTGGCCTTGGAGAACGCCTGAAGGAATTCGTCGTCGGCCGAACGCCTCTGCTTGAGCGCGGTCCATTTCTGGAGCACGATCGCGAGGGTGACCACGGAGAGCAGCAGAAGAAGAATGGAGATCGCATAGCCTTCGGGGGCCATGTGCAGGATCATGTGCAGGAGCGGTGTGTCGGTCATGGAACCCGAAAAGGTACTTGGTGACGAGACGCTCGGCGGGGAAGCGGATGCCGGATTCCGCCGAGCGGCCTCCGAGCGGGGATCTAGCTTGGAGGACGATGCCGAATCCACGAACATTCCTTCGCTTCGCGATGTGCTCGATCCTTTCGCTGGCCGCCTGGGCCGGCGCCGGGAGACCTTACCTCTCGCTCGCCCAGAAGGCGGACGTGCTTTGGACGGGAACCGTCGCCGACGCCGACGGCAACCGCTACAACATCCGGATCCTACCCGGGTACAAGACCGCGTTCGGATTCGGCACCGAATCCTGGGGGGACGGCTGGGGGAACCAGGTCGGCGGAATCGTCTCGATCGGTCGCGGCCTGATGGACGCGCCCCGTTCGCTCAAGCGACTGGGCGAATACGGGACCGCAGAACCGTGGGAAGGGATCGCCGACGGTTGGGTGCAGGGAAAGGACGTCGTGGTCTGGTCCGTGTCGGACATGATGACGGCCGGAGCCGCGAAGGATTGGCGGCAGTACTGGGGCAATGCCGAGCGCGCCCGCGCCCGCGAATCGTTCGGTTGGACCTTGGCCTATCCGTGGGCGATCATGAAAGGAATCGTCAACACGGCGATCCGCCAGACCATCGGGGTGGTCTGCATCGGCGGCGGTGTCGCTTGGGCCTTGGTCCTGCGCCCCGCTTACCAGTTGTCAAAGCCTGTCGTGCTGACCGCGTTCGACATGGGGGTCGCCACCGGGCGGGTCGGATGGGGAGGCGCCAGGATGGGATGGGGGCTGGCGGTGAACCAGCTGCTGTTGGGGACGGCGACGCCGATCGCGGGTTGGGCCTGGAACACGGCATTGGGATTGCCGATGGCGATTGCGGGCAAGGTGCCGACTCCGGTTTCGGCCGACGGCTGGTGGGTGTCGCAGATCTCGGGGATTCCCGAATCCGTTTCGGTCGTCGACGGTCCCGATGCGCGCTACGCCTGGGATGGAGTGACGGATTCCGTTCCGACCGCCTACTGGATGGAGGACGCCGTGGCGCGGGTCCGCCGCAAGGGCGCGCGCGATTCCGTGCTCGCCAGCTACGCTCCGGTCCTGGACGGCATCCAATCCAGGATCGACAGCCTGTCCGAAGCGCGCGATTCGCTGCGCGCCCGCCAATGGCGCGATGTCGAACTGGCGGAATCGGTCTTCCCGCGGCGCATCCTGGTTCCCGACGACTACCGCAAATGCCGTGGAGAGGTTCCCGCCGCCCTGCCCGCCGAGCTCGACGCGCGGCTGCGGGCATGGATCTCCCGCGATTCGCTGGGGGCGGGATTGCCGGATTCCGTCGTCGACGGGATCGTGGACAGGTACCGCTCGACTTGGGGACGCTGTCGCGGGCAGGGCGGCGGTTCCGCGACGCTCGATCCCGGCGCGAAATTCAACCCCAATCTTCTGATCCAGGAAGAGACTCGACAGATCCTGAAATGAGGGGACGGATCCGTCAGGACCTGACGAATCCCCACAGGCTGGGGGCGTCGATCTTCACGTCGACCTCTCCTCGCGGTACCAGGCCCACCACCGCGTAGCGTTCCACCGAGGTTTCCCGCTTGACCGGGGCGCCCAGGTGGCCTCCCGACGACGTGATCAGGCTGAACACCACGGGTTGGTTGAGGGCCTTGCCGCGCCGCACCACGATCCCGATCTCCCCGCAGGCCAGGCGTACGAAGCTTCCGGGAGGATAGAACCCCAGCGTCCTGATGAACTGTTCCGAGATGCCCTGGACCACCTCCTGCTTGCGGCCCATGGAAAGGATGTCGGCGAGCGTCGCGTTGGCGGTCTCCGTGGTGTTGAACGCCCGGGCCGAGATCCGCGCGGTGTAGATGTCGGCGATGCGCAGGATCTGTCCACCCGCTGGGAGGTTGGCCTCGCCAGACAGTCCGCGTGGGTATCCCGATCCGTCGGGGTTCTCGTGGTGGGTGGCCACCGACTGCAGCCACACGGGATCGCGCACTCCGGCCTGGGCCAGGATGGTCACACCCTCGATGGGGTGCTTGTGGATCACGAACAGCTGGTCTTCGCTCAGGCCCTTGCCCTGGGTCTGCAGCCAGTCCTGGTATTCCAGCATGGAAATGTTCATGGTCAAGGCGGCGCACACCACCGACAACCGCTCCCGCGGCGAGAAGCCCATCTTGGCTCCCACCACGGCGGCCAGGATCGCGACGTCCACTTCGTGGCGGATGGCGTACAAGGCGGTCGGCGACAGCACGAGCGAAGCCAGCGCGGCGTCGGGATCCGCGTCGCAGCTGTTGATCACCAGGGAGGCGAGGTTGTTGATCCTGGGTTCGAATCCGGATGTGGGGTCGGAGCCGCAGCAGGCGGCTTCCAGCTCGCGCACCGCGTCGCCGATGCGGTCGAACGGGTTCGATTCCGCGAAGCGCTTGGACGGCTCCCGGGACCTCGGCGAGCTCGAGCCGCCGCCCGAGCCGGCGGGATGGCCCAGATGCTCGGCGAACGAAACCCCGCGCTGGAGCAGTTCGTCGACCTTCGCGGCGGTCTCCACGACCTGTCCGCGCGACAAAAGGACCCGCCCGAGGTTGTCCACCAGGTCGTGCGGCAGCGGTTTGCCGACCGGAAGATCGAGTCTGCCCAGGAGCCCGCTCATCGCCTGATTTTCGCATCTCGCCAATGTCCGCGTCCATGGCATCCAGCGGAAACATGGTGTCTTCGCGAGTTTACTCCTCGCTGGTTTCCAGTCCGTACTCCCTCAGCTTGCGCCACAGCGTGCTGCGTCCGATTCCCAGGATCTGGGCTGCCTCGGTCTGGTTGTGGTCCACGGCGGCGAGCACTTTCATGATGTGGTCACGTTCCATGTCGTGGAGGGTCTTGAGCTGGGCCCGGGGGTTTTCTTCCACCGATTGCGAGGTCAGCCGCAGGTAGGGGCGCGGCGCGGCGAAGATCACCTCCGGCAGGTCGATCGCTCGGATTCTGTCGGATTCGCCCAGCACCACGGCGTGTTCGATGGCGTTTTCCAGTTCGCGGATGTTGCCGGGCCAATGGTAGGCCAGGATCGCTTCCTCCGCTTCGCGTTCGAACCCGGATAGGTTGCGTCCGTGGAGCTGGTTGAACCGATGGACGAAGAACCGGCACAGCGCGGGAATTGCCGAAAGCCGTTCGCGCAGCGGCGGAAGATTGAGGTGGAAGATGTTGAGGCGGTACCACAGGTCTTCCCGGAAGCGCCCGGCGGCGACCTCCGCCTGCAGGTCGCGGTTGGTGGCCGCGATCACGCGCACGTCCACGATCCGGCTTTCCGAGTCGCCCACGCGACGCACCTCGTGGTTCTGCAGGAACCGCAGAAGCTTGACCTGCGCCGACGGCGGCAGCTCGCCGACTTCGTCCAGGAAGAGGGTGCCGAATTCCGCCTCCTCGAACAGCCCCTTGCGATCGGTCGTGGCTCCGGTGTAGCTGCCCTTGCGGGCGCCGAACAGTTCGCTTTCCACTAGGGTCTCGGGGATCGCCCCGCAGTTCAC